>JBKPRD010000066.1:0-2787 GCA_046734415.1 Actinomycetota bacterium
AGCGCCGCCGCGCGATCGAGATCACCCGCCGCGGAGGCGTGCTCGAGCGCGGACTCCTCGTCGCCGTGCTCCTCGAACCAGTCGGCCGCGCGGCCGTGTAGGCGGGGGACGAGCGCGGGCTCGTTCTCGACCAGCTCGCGCTGAAGCAGGTCGCGGAAGAGGTGGTGGTAGCGGTACCAGTCGCGACAATTGTCGAGCGGTACGAGGAACAGGTTCGCGCGCTCGATTTTCTCGAGTTCCTGCGCTGAGCCCTCTTCCTCGAGCATCGCGTCGCACAGCGGGCCCGACATGCGTTCGAGCACCGACGTGCGCCGCAGAAACCGCAACGAGCCGGGGCGCAGCCGCGCGAGGTACTCGGAGCGGAAGTAGTCCGCGAGGTAGCGGTCGTCGCCCGAGAGTGGCACGGCCTCGGCGCCGCCGTTGGCCTCTCCGTCGCGAATGGAGAGGGCGGCGAGGTAGAGCGCAGCGGGCCAGCCTTCACACTGCTCGACGAGCTCCGCGACCCGCTCGGCGCCGAGGCGGACGCCGGACTGGCGGAGCAGCAGCTCCCCCTCACGCTTCGTCATCGCCAGGTCGGCCGAGCCAAGCTCCAGCAGCTGCCCGCTCGCACGCAACTGCGCCAGCGGGAGCCGGGGCAAGATCCGGGCCGCGAGCACGAGCATCGGTCCTTCCGCTTCGGCGCCGACGAGCGCCGCAACGGCCTCGATCGAGGCGCGCGAGCGCAGGAGACCGAAGTCGTCGAGGACGAGGACGATCGGCCCGCGCTCGGAGAGCTCCCTGGCCAAGCGCGGGAGCGCCGTCGTCCAGACCGACGCACCCGGCTTTTCGAGCGCGTCCACCAGGCGTGCCTCGAGCGGCTCGGCGACCTCGAGTGCAGCGGCGATGTGCCGCAGCAGGACGATCGGATCGTTGTCGCGCTCGTCGAGGGTCACCCAGGCGAAGGCGCGGGTGTCGCGCGCCGCCCACTGCGCGAGCAACGTCGTCTTGCCGTAACCCGCCGGAGCTACGACCGTGGTTGTCGCAATCGACGTCGTCGCCCGGAGCCGGTTGACGAGCGCGGTCCGCGACACCGTTCCCGGCCGCAGGGGCGGCACGCGGATCTTCGACTCGAGGAAGTCAAAGGCCGGCGCCGTGGTGCGGAGCCGAAGCGATGCAGCGGGCTTCGTGCGGGGGGTCCACGCCGTCACCCGAACAGCATACGGGGGCGCAACGAAGCCGCCGGAGGGAGACCGGTCGCCCTGCGATGCAACCCGTCCGGGCAGTGGACGCGTCACCCACTCCGGGTGATGTACCCGGAGCGCTGCCGCGCGACGCTGGCCTCGTGGCCGAGACGAACGTCGCGACGGCTCAGGCCGTGAAGGGCGAGCGCTGGGCTTGGCGCTCGTGGGTGCCCTGGACGCTCGTCGTCATTGCCGCGGTGATCGGGCTCGTCGCAGCGCTGAACGTCTGGGTGAAACGCCAGGCGCTGAGCACGGACAACTGGACGAACGCGAGCGGCCGGCTCTTGGAGGACGAGCGAATCCGCTCGGCGCTGTCGGTGTACGTCGTGAACCAGGTCTTCACGAACGTCAACGTGACGCAGCGCCTGCAACAGCGGCTTCCGCCTGACATCAAGCCGCTGGCGGCGCCAATCGCCGTGGGCCTCCAGCAGGCCGCAACTCGCGCGATGGACAACCTGCTCGCACGTCCGCGCATCCAGCAGCTCTGGAAGGAGGCGAACCGGCGCGCGCACCAGCTCTTCATTGCGCTCCTGGACGGGAAACACAACGTCCTCGAATCGACCGGTGGGAACGTCGTCCTCAACCTGCAACCGATCGTCAAGCAGTTAGCGGACCAGCTCGGCTTAGGCGGGCGGCTGGAGGGCCGCCTGCCGCCGGATGCCGGGAAGATCACGATCATGAAGGGCAGCCAGCTCGACACGGCGCGCCAGGCGGTCAAGGTGGTCCGAGTGCTCAGCTACTTCCTCTTCTTCCTCGTGATCGCGCTGTACGCCGCCGCCGTCTACCTGGGCCGGAGCCACCGGAAGCTGCTACTGGGCGTCGGGGTCAGCGTCTTGGTCGTCGGCCTGATCGTGCTCGTCGTGCGCCGTTTCGCGGGGGATTACCTCGTCGACGCACTCAACAACAACCCTGACACCAAGGGCGCGGTGAGCGCCACGTGGGCGATCGGAACCGAGCTCCTGCGGAACGTCGGCATCAACGGCGTGATCTATGGGCTCGTGATCATCTTCGCGGCCTGGATCGCGGGCCCCTCGCGGCCCGCCACGTGGTCCCGGCGCACGCTCGCACCGGCGATGCGGAACTATCCCGTCGTCGTCTACGGCTTCGTCACGGTGATCCTCTTCCTCGTGCTGCTGGCCGGCCCGACCGACGCCGAGCGGATCTTCCCGCTGCTGATCCTCTTCGCCTTCGTGTATGCAGGCGTGGAGGTGCTGCGGCGACAGACCATGCGCGAATTCCCGGCCGCGGAGCAGAAGGAGGTCCCGGCGTGACGGTTTCCAGGCTCGCAGCCGCCGTGGCCACGGTGGCGCTCGCCGTCGCAGCCGCGGGCTGCGGGTCCAGCAGTTCGGCCTCCGAGACGGAGCAGTGGGCCGATGGGATGTGCAGCGCGCTCACCGACTGGCAGAACAACGTGGTGGCTGCCGGAGAGAAGGTCTCGAAGGGAGACCTCTCGAAGTCGACGCTCGAGGAGACCGCCGACGGCGTGGCCGACGCGAACAAGCAGCTGCGCGACGACCTGGACTCGCTCGGCAAGCCCCCGACCGAGACGGTCGACAAGGCGAAGTCG
>JBKPRD010000067.1:0-38510 GCA_046734415.1 Actinomycetota bacterium
CGGCCTCGATGCGGCTTCGGTCGGTGACGCGGTCGCCCGCACGATGCCGGACGTGATCGTCCACCAGATGACTGCGCTGGCCGGCAACGACGACCTCAAGCACTTCGACGACGCGTTCGCGGTCACGAACGAGCTGCGAACCATCGGCACCGGCAATCTCCTCGCCGCTGCCGGAGCCGTCGGCGTGCGGCGCTTCGTGGCGCAGAGCTTCACCGGGTGGCCGAACGCCCGCGAGGGCGGTGCGGTCAAGACCGAGGCGGATCCCCTCGATTCCGATCCTCCGAGGAACCAGGCGCGGACACTCGCAGCGATCCGGCGCCTCGAGGTGTCGGTGCTGAACGCCACGCTCGGGGGCATCGTCCTTCGCTACGGGAACCTCTACGGCCCGGGCGCCTCGGAGGAGCTCGTCGAGCTCGTCCGCCGGCGGAAGGTGCCGATTGTGGGCGACGGCGGCGGCGTCTGGTCGTGGATCCACGTCGACGACGCCGCCTCGGCGACGGTCGCGGCGGTCGAGCGCGGCCGGCGCGGGAAGCTCAACGTCGTCGACGACGATCCCGCGCCGGTGTCGGAATGGCTTCCCTACCTTGCGGCACGCGTGGGGGCGAAGCCGCCGCGGAGGGTCCCCGTGTGGCTGGCGCGGCTCGCGATCGGAGATGTCGGCGTCTCGTTGATGACCCAGATCCGCGGCTCGTCGAACGCGAAGGCCAAGCGTGAGCTCGGCTGGGAGCCGCGCTGGGCGAGCTGGCGGCAGGGCTTCAGGGACGGCCTCGCCGAGCCGCCGGCGGCTCCCCGACGCGTCGAGCCCCAGCTGAGGGAGGCGGTCTAGAGTGGACGGGACGATCGTGAGCCGGAGAACGCTTGTCGCCAAGGCGTACGCGGACCTTCGTCCGTTGCTGTTCTCGATCGCCTACCGCATGCTCGGCAGCGTCGCCGAGGCGGAGGACATCGTCCAGGAGTCCTTCCTTCGCTACCAACGGGCGCTCGAGGACGGGACTCCGATCGAGTCGGCGAAGGCGTACCTCTCCGCGGTCGCAACGCGACTGGCGATCGACCACCTGCGCTCTGCGCGTGTCCGGAAGGAGGCTTACGTGGGTGAATGGCTCCCGGAGCCGTTGCTGACCGACTCCGCTGCCCCGGAGGGCGCACGGGACACCGAGCGCGCCGACTCACTGTCGATGGCGTTCCTGCTCCTGCTCGAGCGGCTGTCGCCGGTCGAGCGCGCCGTCTTCCTGCTCCACGACGTCTTCGAGTACGACTTCCGCGAGATCTCGGCGATCGTCGAGCGGAGCGAGGACAACTGCCGGCAGCTCGCCGTTCGCGCGCGGCGCCATATCGAAGAGCACAAGCCCCGCTTCGAGGCGTCGCGCGCTGCGCGCGAGGAGCTCGCGAATCGCTTCTTCGAGGCCGTCGGGGAAGGCGACTTCGGCGCGCTCGTCGACCTGCTTGCGGCCGACGTGGTCGTCCAGGGCGATGGTGGGGGGAAGGTGACCGGGGCGTGGCCGCGGCCGATCGTCGGCCGCGATCGCGTCGTCAGGTTGATGCGCGGACTGCAGCAGGCCGTGGTCGGGCTCGGGCTCACGATCCGGCGGGCGGAGGTCAACGGCCAGCCCGGCGCGATGTTCTTCGACCCCTCAGGTCGCCTGGTCAACGTCTGGACGCTCGACATCGCGGACGGGCAGGTGCAGACGATGCGGTCGGTGATCAACCCCGAGAAGCTCGGCCACCTCGGTCCGCTCGCCGACATCCCGGCGCTCGTGGAGCGATACCGACGCCCTAGTGGCGGAAGTGCCGGCGGCCGGTGAAGACCATCGTGCCGCCGGCATTCTCGACTGCTGAGACGACGTCGGCGTCGCGCTTCGAGCCGCCCGGCTGAATGATCGCCCGAACGCCTGCGTCGAGGGCCAAGCGCGGGCCGTCCGGAAAGGGGAAGAAGGCGTCGCTCGCGAGGGCGGCGCCTTCGAGCTCGTGGCCGAGCTCACGGGCCTTCTCGACGGCAATCCGGACGGCGTCGACGCGGCTCATCTGACCCGCGCCGATGCCGATCGTCTGCTGGCCCTTGGCGATCACGATCGCGTTCGAGGTGACGTGCTTGCAGACCTGCCAGGCGAAGAGGAGGTCGGCCCAGTCGGACTGGCTCGGGTCGCCGCAGACGACGGTCATCGCGTCGCGGTCGTCGATCCCGGCGTCGCGGTCCTGCGCGAGCAAGCCGCCGGGCACGCGCCGGAAGTCGCGCTCGCCGGCCGGCGCCTGGCGGCGCTCGCTCGAGACCAGCAGCCGGACGGCTTCCTTCGCGCGTAATGCGTCGAGCGCGCCGTCTTCGAATCCGGGCGCGAACAGGACTTCGACGAACTGCTCCGCGAGCCGCGTACCGAGCTCCGCCTCGACCGGCCGGTTCAACACGACCACGCCGCCGTAGGCCGAGACCGCGTCTGCGCCGAGGGCTCGCTCGTACGCGTCCTCGATCGTGCCCGCGACCGAGACCCCGCACGGGTTCGCGTGCTTGACGATCACGCAGGCCGGCAGGGTGAACTCCTCGAGCAGCTGCCGCGCGGCGGAGAGGTCGTTCAGGTTGTTGAACGAAAGCTCCTTCCCGTGCAGCTGCTCGACGCGGGAGAGCAGGTGCCGCCGCGCACCCGCCTCGGTGTAGTACGCGGCGCGCTGATGCGGGTTCTCTCCGTAGGCGAGGTCGCGTTCCTTCCAGAACGTCGGGATCAGCCCCTCGGGAAACGTCTCGCGGGCCGAGAACCACGTCGAGATCGCCGACTCGTACGCGGCGGTGACGACGAACGTCTCGGCGGCCAGCGAGCGCCGGGTGTCGCGCGAGAGCTCGCCGTGCTCGCGGAGCTCCGCCAGCACAGACTCGTAGCGCTCGGGCCTCGGGACGGCAGCGACGTGAGCGAAGTTCTTCGCCGCCGCGCGCAGCAGCGCCGGCCCGCCGATGTCGATCATCTCGACTGCCTCCTCCTCCGTGACGCCGGGGCGCGACGCGACCTCCGTGAAGGGGTAGAGGTTGACGACGACGAGGTCGAACGGCTCGATCTCGTGCTCGGCGAGGTCGGCTAGGTCGTCCGGCACGTCACGGCGGGCGAGGATGCCGCCGTGCACTGCCGGGTGCAGCGTGACGACGCGATGGCCGAGCATCTCGGCGAAGCCGGTCAGCGACTCGACGCGGGTCACAGGCAGGCCGCGCTCCTCGAGCTGGGCGGCCGTGCCGCCGCTCGCGACGAGCTCGGCACCGAGCTCCAGGAGGCCGCGCGCGAGCTCCTCCAGCCCTGTCTTGTCGTAGACAGAAATCAGCGCGCGCACAGCTCTCGCACCACCTCCGGCAGCAGCCGGTGCTCGACGGCGTGGATCCGCTCGACCAGCGACTCGCGCGGCTCGACCGGCACCGGCTCCTGGCGCAGCACCGGCCCGCTGTCGACGCCCTCGTCGACGAGGTGGACAGTGACGCCCGTCGTCTCGACCCCGGCCGCGAGCGCCTCGTCGATCGCGCGCATCCCCGGGAACGCCGGCAGCAGCGAGGGGTGGACGTTCACGATCCGCTCCGGGAAGCGATCGAGGAACGGTTGCGTGAGCAGGTGCATGTACCCCGCGAGCACGACGAGCTCGACGCCGTGCTCCTCGAGCCATGTCGCCATCACGAGATCGCGCTCCTCCCGCGTCGTGCCGCAATCGAGGGAGAACGTCGCCGCCGGGATCCCGGCCGCGCGCGCGCGCTCGAGCGCTCGCGCGTCCTTCCGGTTCGACGCGACCGCCCCGATCGGCAGCCGCGAGTCGATCAGCGCCTGGAGGTTCGTGCCCTCGCCGGAGACGAGGACGCCGATCACTCGATCCGTCCGACGACGGCCCGGCCCGCCGGCTCCGGAACCACCGCGCAGTAGCCGATCCCGAGGTTGAAGACCCGGCGCAGCTCCTCCTCCGCGACATGGCGCGCGAGCCACTCGAACACCGGCGGCCGCTCCCACGCCTCCCAGTCGATCACCGCGCGCAGCCCGTCCGGGACCACGCGTGCGAGGTTCCCCTCGATCCCGCCGCCCGTGACGTGGGCGAGCGCCCGTACGTCGGCATCCCGTCGCAGATCGCGCACCTCGTCCAGGTAGAGCCGGGTCGGCGCGAGCAGGTCGTCGCCGTCGTAGTCCTCCAGCTCGAGCACCCGGCGGACGAGCGAGAACCCGTTCGAGTGCACGCCGGCGGAGGGGAAGCCGACGACGAGATCGCCGGCCGAGACTCGAGAGCCGTCGATCAGCGCCGCGCGATCGACGATCCCGACGCAGCAGGCCGCGAAGTCCAGCTCCCCCTCGCGGTAGACGCCCGGCATCTCCGCCGTCTCGCCCCCCACCAGCGCGCAGCCGGCTGCGCGGCAGACTTCGGCGGCGCCCTCGACGAGCTCCGCGACCTGCTCCAGGTCGAGCCTGTTGGCGGCGACGTAGTCGAGCAGGAAGAGCGGCTCCGCGCCGGTCGTCAGCACGTCGTTGATGCAGTGCGCGGCCATGTCCGCGCCGCAGTTGCGCAGCGCGCCGCGCGCCCGCGCGACGATCGGCTTCGTCCCGATCGAGTCCAGCGACGCTGCCAGGAGCCGGTCGTCGCCGAGGGGATAGAGGCCCGCGAACGTGCCGAATCCCGCTGCGCCGGTCGACTCGACGGCTGCGCGCAGACGTTCGACGACCGCACCCGCCGTCGCCAACGAGACCCCCGCCGCGTCGTAGCTCGCCACGGCTCCGAGTCTAAGCTCCCTGGGTGCCGTCTCCCCTGACGAGCTGGACCTGGGACCCGGCCCAGCTGCTGCTGATCGCGGCCGCCGCGTTTCTCTACTACCGCCGCGTCAACACGCTCGCCGCCCGCGGCAGCCCGGTCGCTCTCTGGCGCCGAATCGTCTTCGCGCTTGGCCTCCTGCTCGCCTTCCTCGCCGTCGCCTCGCCGATCCACGCGCTCGGTGAGAAGCAGTTCTTCTTCGTGCACATGCTCCAGCACATCCTGCTCGGCGACCTCGCGCCGCTCTGCATGGTCGCCGGCCTGACCGGGCCGATCCTGCGGCCCGTCCTGGCGATCCCGTTCTTCCAGCGGCTCCGTTTCCTCGTCCACCCGCTCGTCGCCTTCCCGATCTGGGCCGCGAATCTCGTGCTCTGGCACCTGCCGTTTGCCTACCAGGGCGCCCTGCACCACTTCTGGCTGCACGCGATCCAGCACATCCTCTTCTTCACCTGCGGCTGCGTGATGTGGGCGCCGGTGCTCGAGGTGCTGCCGGGGCCGGCGTGGTTCGGGACCGGGATGAAGCTCGGCTACATCGCCGCCGTGCGAATCGTGGAGACGATCCTCGGCAACGTCTTCGTCTGGTCGGGCGGCGTCTTCTACCGCTACTACGAGCATCCGGTCGAGCGGTGGGGCATCTCCGCGCACGCGGACCAGGGGATCGCGGGCGGACTGATGATGATCGAGGGCTCGCTCGTCACGCTCGGCGCCCTCGCCTGGCTCTTTCTGCGGCTCGGCAGCGAGAGCGAGCTGCACCAGCAGCTGCTCGAGCAGGGCGTCGACCCGCGGGCCGCGCAGCGGGCCGTGCGGTACGGCCGCGGAGAGGAGCTATCCCATCGGGGGGGAACCCCTGGTTCCCCCCCGAGCCCCCTCCTCTGAGCTCACCATCCGGTGACCTGTCGATGATGTGCGGGCCAGGCAGTGCACTCGAGCGGCTTCCATCACGTCGACCTCGTCGTCAGTTCGATCCTCCGCAGCCTGCCCTTCTACCGCGAACTGCTCGAGCCGCTCGGCTGGCACCGCAGCAGCGAGGTCGAGGGCGAGCGCGGCGAGACGATCTGGTACCTCGCCGGGCCGGGCAGCTGGCTCGGGCTGCGCGAGGCGCAGAGCCCCGCCGATGGAGAGTTCGACCGCTACCGGCTCGGCATCCACCACGTGGCCTTCGAAGCGCCCTCGCGATTCGCGGTCGACGAGCGCGCCGACTGGCTGCGGACGCTGGGCGCCGCGATCGAGAGCGGCCCGGAGGAGTACTCCTACATGCCGGGCTACTACGCGGTGTATTTCTACGACCCGGACGGGATCAAGCTGGAGATCGTCCATGTCCCAGGCCACGCGGCCTGACGAAAGGAGAACCGCGGTATGTCCACGCCAGAGCAGCCGGCAAGCGGCGCCGGTACCAGTTCGAGCGGCGGTGGCGGCTACGGCTTCCAGCCGGTCGCCGGTGCGCGCATGCCGATTCCCGGCAACGCCGAGTTCGCCGTCTTCTTCATCATCTGGGTGATCCTGGCGATCATTTGGGCGGCGAGCGACGCCGTGAACGCGGGCCTGTTCGCGACCCTGACGACCGTGCTGACCTTCGGCTACCTGCTCAGCCGCGGGATCGCGAAGGCGAGCAGGGTTCTGGAGCAGTAGGAGCGAGACCGGGAGCCGGGGGCGGGCGTCACGCCTGTCCCCGGAGCTCCGCCAGCCGCCGTTCCAGGAACGCGCGCTCGGCGTCCGAGTGGACGAGCTCGAGGGCGCGACCGTAGGCGGCGCGCGCCTCGTCCAGTCGGTCGAGACGGCGAAGGAGCTCGGCCCGCGTGGCGTGCAGGTAGTGGTAGCCCTCGAGCTCGAGGCCCTCCGCGAGCGCGAGCGCCGCTTCCGTCTCGCCGGCCTCGGCCAGAGCGGCGGCTCGGTTCAGCTCGACCACCGGCGAGCCCGTGAGCTCGGCGAGCTCGCCGTACAGCGACGCGAGCCGAGGCCAGTCCACCGGCTCGGCGAGGTGCAGGCCAGCGATCCTCGCCTGCAGGACATACGGCCCGCGGCCGAGGGCAAGGGCGCGGTCCAGCTCCGCCTGCGCCTCGGCGAGCGCGTCTTTCTTCCAGAGCGAGCGGTCCTGGTCCCGGAGCAGGACGACGCTGCCGTCCGCGAAGCGAGCCTCGCGCCGCGCGTCGTTGACGAGCATCAGCGACAGGAGCCCGTGTATCTCGGGCTCGTCCGGCATCAGCTGCGCCAGCGCCCGGCCCAGGCGGATCGCCTCGTCGGCCAGGTTCTCGTGTCCGCCGTAACCCTCGTTGAAGATCAGGTACACGACCGCCAGCACGGCGGCCAGCCGATCCGGGAGCAGGTGCGGCGGCGGGACGCGGAACGGGATCCCGGCGGCTTTGATCTTCGCCTTCGCGCGCACGAGCCGCTTCGCCATCGTCTGCTCCGGCACGAGGAACGCGCGGGCGATCTGCGCTGCGCTCATCCCGCCGAGCGTCCGCAGCGTGAGCGCGACCTGGGCGTCGAGCGCCAGCGCCGGATGGCAGCAGGTGAAGATCAGCTCGAGCCGCTCGTCCGGGATCGTCGCCTGGTCCAGTTCGTCCTCCACGGTCTCCGGCACGTCGAGCAGGCGGGTCTTCTCTGCGAGCGTGCGGTCACGGCGGATCCGGTCGATCGCGCGGTTTCGCGCCGTCGTCACGAGCCATGCGGGCGGATTTGCCGGCGCGCCCTCGCGTGGCCAGCGGGCGGCTGCGATCGCGAATGCCTCCTGGGCGGCTTCCTCGGCGAGGTCGAAATCGCCGAGGAAGCCGATCAGCGCTGCCAGAACGCGCCCCCACTCCTCGCGGAAGACCTGCTCGAGCGTTACTCCCAATACGCCTCGGCCGGCCGGACCTCGATCGCGCCGCCGTGGCGGGCCGCCGGCACCCGCGCGGCGAGCTCGATCGCCGCGTCGAGATCGTCGGCCTCCAGGACGAAGAAGCCGCCGATCGCCTCCTTGATGCCGAGGTACGGCCCGTCGGTGACGAGCGTCTCGCCGCCCTGCACGCGCACCGTGGTCGCGTTCTCCGGCAGTCCGAGCGGGAGCCCGGGAGTGACGCCCGGCGTCTGGTTGATCGCCCCGTAGTCGGCGTAGATCTGCTTCTGCTCGTCCTCCGGGAGCGAGTTCCACTCCTCCGAGCCCGGCAGCGGCGTCGTGCCCTGGTAGATCAGCATCACGTACTGCATGTCCGTCCTCCTTCTCGATTGTCATCTTGAAGACGAACGAGAAGGCCCGAAGAGGACAGCTATGCGCGAGCCGGTTCGAACCTGAGCTTCGCGAGCCGGCGGCCTTCCGGGATGCGCGTCGGGTACTCGCCGGTCAGGCACGCCCGGCAGAGGGCGGAGCTCGGCCGCGCGGTCGCCGCCTGTAGCCCGTCCAGCGAGAGGTAGGCCAGCGAGGTCGCGCCGATCGACTCGCGCACGTCCTCGACGGTGCGACCGGACGCGATGAGCTCCTCCTCGTCGGCGAAGTCGATCCCGTAGAAGCACGGGCCCGTGATCGGCGGCGACGACACGCGCACGTGCACCTCCGTGGCACCAGCGTCGAACAGCATCTGCACGATCTGCCGCGTCGTGTTGCCGCGGACGATGGAGTCATCGACGACGACGACGCGTTTCCCTGCCACCTCGGCGAGCGGGTTGAACTTCAGCCGGATGCCCTGCTCGCGCAGAGCCTGGTCCGGCTGAATGAAGGTGCGACCCACGTAGCGGTTCTTGATCAGCCCCTCGCTGAACGGGATCCCCGTCGCGCGCGAGAAGCCGATCGCTGCGGGCGTGCCGGAATCCGGGATCGGCAAGACGAGATCGGCCTCGACGGGCGCCTCCGCGGCGAGGTGTTCGCCCATCCGGACGCGCGCGCCGTGCACCTCGACGCCCTCGAGCTGGGAGTCCGGGCGGGCGAGGTAGAAGAACTCGAAGATGCAGAGCGCGCCGGGCGCACGGTCGACGGCCTGAAGCGACTCGACGCCTGCCTCGTCGACGAGAAGCAGCTCGCCGGGCGCAACCTCCCGGTCGAAATCTGCACCAACGAGGTCGAGGGCGCACGTCTCCGACGCGATCACCCAGCCATCCGGGAGTCGGCCCAGGACGAGCGGGCGGAAGCCGTGCGGGTCGCGGAATGCGAGCAGCTTCCCTTCGGCGAGTGCCGTCACCGAGTACGCCCCCTCCAACCGCCGCATCGCACCGACGACGGCGTCCGGAAGTGGCTGCGGGTCGTTCGCGATCAGCGCCGCAATCAGCTCCGTGTCCGAGCTCGACGACAGCTTCACGTCGAGCTCGCCGCGGAGCTCGGAGGCGTTGACGAGGTTGCCGTTGTGGCCGAGCGCGACCGTCCGCGCGCCGCCATGCTGGACGATCGGCTGAGCATTTACCCATTTGACACCGCCCGTCGTCGAGTAGCGCGTATGGCCGATCGCGAGCTGCCCCCGAAGCCCGCTCAGGTTCTCCTCGCTGAAGACCTGGGCGACGAGCCCGAGCTCGCGGAGGACGGTCAGCCGCCCGCCGTCGGACACGGCGATCCCGGCCGACTCCTGGCCGCGGTGCTGGAGCGCGTGCAGGCCGAAGTGCGCGAGCCGCGCGACGTCACGGTCGGGGGCGCAGATTCCGAGCACGCCGCACATCAGCCCTCCCAGGCCGCCATGAGATCGTCCATGTCGAATCCGAGCAGCCTGTCGCTCCCGACGACGCCGAGCCGCGTCAGGGGCACGCCGCCCAGCCGGTCGACGTTCTCGGGCGGGCAGGCGATCACCGCGCGGGCGCCGCGCTCGCCGAACCAGGCGGCATCGTCCTCGGGCAGCTCCAGGTCGGCGCCGTCGCCGCTCCAGATCGCCGCCTCGGCGAGCGCGACCGCGAGACCGCCGTCGGAGACGTCGTGCGCGAGTGAGAGCAGCGGCGCCGCGCGCCAGAGGAACTCGACCACCCATGCCTCCGCGCGAAGGTCGAGCGCCGCACCTCCGTCGTGCGCACCGACGGCGAGCACGACGTCGCCCTCCCGCCAGCGGCTCGGCACGTTCCGGACGTCGGGAACGAGCCCGACGCACCCGACCACCGGCGTCGGTGGGATCGCCCGGCCGTCGGTCTCGTTGTAGAGCGAGACGTTGCCCGAGACGACGGGGACGCCGAGCGCCTCCGCGGCGAGCGCCATCCCCTCGATCGCCTCCGCCAGCTCCCACGCGATCTCGGGCTTCTCCGGGTTGCCGAAGTTGAGGCAGTCGGTGAGCCCCAGCGGCTCGCCGCCGGCGCAGGCAACGTTGCGCGCCGACTCGAGCACCGCGAGCGCGCCCGCCGTCCGAGGCGCCGGCCCGGCCGCCGGGGACGGGCCGTCGAGCGAGACGGCGAGACCGCGCATGGACGGCCGCAGCCGCAGCACCGCGGCGTCGAATCCGGGGCGGCGGACCGTGCGCGAGCCCACCAGGTGGTCGTAGCGCTCGTAGATCCACCGCCGGCTGCGGACGTTTGGCGAGGCGAGCAGCTCGAGCAGCCCCGGCGCGGCGGCGGGCAGCTCCGGGCCCGCGGCGCGAGGCCGGAGCTCGACCCGGTAGCGCGGCGCCTCCTCCGTCAGCAGGTGCGCCGGGATCTCGCCGAGCGTCTCGCCGCCGTGGAGCGCGCGTAGGTCGCCGGTGTCGGTCACCTCGCCGATCGGCGCGCAGTGGAGCTCCCAGCGGGCGCAGACCTCTCCGACCGCCTCCAGGAACGCCGGCCGGACGACGGCGACCATCCGCTCCTGCGACTCCGAGATCATGATCTCCCACGGCTCGAGCTCCTCCCGGAGCGGCACGCGGTCGAGGTGGACGTCGACGCCGGCGCCGTCGCGCGCCATCTCGGCGAGCGCAGAGGCGAGGCCCGCGGCGCCGCAGTCCTGCAGCGACTCGACGAGCCCGCGCTCGACCAGCTCCACCGAGACCTCGATCAGCTTCTTGCCGGTGAACGGGTCGCCGATCTGGACGGACGGCCGCTTCTCGGCGGCGCCTTCGCCGAGCTCCTGGCTCGCGAGCACGCTCGCGCCGCCGATCCCGTCACGGCCCGTGGTCGCGCCGTAGAGGACGACGAGCTGCCCGGGCGTCCGCGCGCCCGCTCGCGTGACCCCGTCGGAGGGGAGCAGCCCCACGCACATCGCGTTGACGAGGCAGTTGTCGGCGTACGCGGGATCGAAGACGGTCTCGCCCCCGACCGTGGGGACGCCGACCGAGTTGCCGTAGGCGCCGATCCCGGCGACGGCTCGGTCGAACGCATGGCCGGGCTCGCCGAAGCGGAGCCCGTCGAGGAGCGCGACCGGTCGCGCTCCCATCGCGACGATATCGCGCAGGATCCCGCCGACTCCGGTCGCCGCGCCCTGGAACGGCTCGACCGCGCTCGGGTGGTTGTGGCTCTCGACCTTGAAGGCGACCGCCTCGCCCTCGCCGAGATCGATCACTCCCGCGTTCTCGCCCGGCCCCTGCAGCACCCGCCCGCCGCCGCCCGGGAACCGCTTCAGCAGCAACGCCGAGTGCTTGTACCCGCAGTGCTCCGACCAGAGCAGCGAAAAGACGGCGAGCTCGAAATGGTTCGGCTCGCGCTCGAGCAGCTCGCAGATACGGTCGAGCTCCCCGTCCGTGAGACCGAGCGCCCGATGGAGCGGCTGTTCCGCGACCTGCGTCAGAGGCGCCATCCTAGCCGGGAAGGCGGTCGGCTCGACTCACGTTAACCCTCAACGGAGATGAGCCGCTCGTACCCTGCACTGCTCCTGTTCCTCGCGGCGATCTGGGGCAGCTCCTACCTCTTCATCAAGGTCGGCGTCCGCGACTTCGAGCCGAGCGTCCTCATGGACTTGCGCCTGCTGATCGGCGGTGCGCTCCTCTTTGCGTTTCTCGCCGTCCGTCAGGGAGGCCGGCAGGCGCTCGTCTCGGTACGGAGCACGTGGCGCGAGGGGCTGCTCTTCGGGACGATCAACGCGGCGGTGCCGTACACCCTCATCGCCTGGGGCGAGAAGCACATCGACTCGGGCGTGGCCGCGGTCGCCAACGCCTCCGTTCCGATCTTCGTCGCCCTGCTCGCGATCAGGATCAACCCGGGGGAGCGCTCGAGCGGGCTGAAGCTCGCCGGCATCTTCGTGGGCCTCGCCGGTGTCGGCGTCCTCGCCGGTGTCCACCCCGAGGGCGGTGCGTGGGCGGTGATCGGAACGCTCGCGGTCGTCCTCGCCTCGTTCTGCTACGCGTGCAGCGGGCTGTACGGCCAGCGGGCGGTCGGCCGCCAGCCCGGCCCTGTGCTCGCGACCTCGTCGATGCTCTACGGGGCCCTGGTGCTCCTCCCGCTCGCGCTCTTCCAGCTCCCCGACCACGCGCCCGGGTGGAAGCCGGTCGCCTCGCTCCTCGCCCTCGCCGTCGGCGGGACGGCGATCGCGCAGCTCGTCCTCTTCCGGATGCTGCGACTCTTCGGCGCGGCGCGGGTCTCGCTCGTCACCTACCTGATCCCGGTGACGGCGATCGTCTACGGCGCGGTGATCCTCGATGAGCCGCTGCGGGCGTCGATGCTCGGCGGGCTCGGGCTCATCCTCGGCGGCGTCGCGCTCGGCTCGGGGGTTTGGCGGCCGCTGCGCCGCGGGGCGGTCGCCGAATCCTCGACGTGAGAATCCGCCGCGCGGCGCCGGAGGACGCCGACTTCCTCGTCGACCTGCTCACGCACGAGGAGGTGGAGCCGTACCTCGCCGCGGTGGGCGCGAAGGACCACGACATGGTCGTCGCGGAGATCGAGCGCTCCGGGCGGGAGCCGGACGACTTCGGGCTGTTCGTGATCGAGGTCGACGGCCGCCCGGCCGGGACGATGCGCTTCGAGGTCGGCAACCGCCGGAACAGGATCGCGCGCCTCGGCGGCCTGGCGATCCATCCGGACTTCCGAGGGAGCGGGCTCGGCGACCAGGCGGCACGAGCGTTCCAGCGCCACCTGCTCGACGAGCTCGGCTTCCACCGGCTCGAGCTGGAGGTCTACGGCTTCAACGAGCGCGCGCTGCGGCACGCGGAGCGGGTCGGCTTCGTCCGCGAGGGCGTGAAGCGGAAGGCCTACTGGCGGCACGGGGAATGGGTCGACGGCGTGCTCTACGGGATGCTCGCGGAGGACCTTGACTCTCCCGCAGGGGGAGACCGCATGCTCGGTCCGTCATGAAGGTCGAGACCGGAGAGCTGCTGTCGATCGGCCGGTTCGCCCGGCTGAGCGGACTGACCGTCAAGGCGCTTCGGCACTACGACGCCGAGGGGCGTCCTATCCCGCGGTGCGGGCGGCGGTGCACGACCACCGCGGGCCGTACGAGGGCTTGCCGGCGGTCTACGAGCCGCTCCGCGAGTGGATCGTGGCGAGCGGGCTCCAGCCCGGCGAGCAGACGCGCGAGGTCTATCCGGCCAACCCGGGGAACACGGCCGACCCGCGCGACTACGTGACCCGCCTCTGCTGGCCCGTCACCTAGGCCGACAGCGCAGCGACGACGGCGCGGGCGGCGGCCGCCGGCGTGCCGCCCGCGTCGACGCGCAGGGCCTCGTCGGGCCCCGGCCGCTCGAGCGTCGCCAGCTGGCTGTCGAGCAGGGCGGGCGGCATGTAGTGACCCTTGCGCGCGGCGAGACGCGCCCGGATCGTCTCCTCGTCGGCGTCGAGGAAGACGAAGCGCACGTGCCCGGGCGCGGCATCGGCGAGGACGTCGCGATTCCGCCGCTGCAGCGCCGAGCACGCGACGACCGCGCCACCGGCGGCCTCCCACCCTCGCATGCGCCGCGCGAGATCGCGCAGCCACGGCGCGCGGTCCTCCTCGGTCAGCGGGATCCCGGCCGCCATCTTCCGCCGGTTCTCCTCGGAGTGGAAGGTGTCCGCGTCGTGGAACGGGACGCGGAGCTCCTTCGCGAGCAGCTGCCCGACGGTCGTCTTGCCTATCCCGGCAACGCCCATCACTACGACCAGCATGCACAACGAGTCTAGGCGCGGCCGCCTTTGGATGTATAGTCGCGATAGCGAGCGGGCGATCCCCGCTCACATCGAGAGAGGCTGAGGGACCGGCCCTGTGACGCCTCGGCAACCTGCTCATACCCGGGCAAGGTGCCAAACCCGGCGAGCTGCAAGGCTCGAAGGATGTCGAGCGAAGGGAAAGGAGAATCCGTTGCCCGCCACAGCACTCCGTTGTCGCAACTGCGAGACCGACCATGCCCTCGAGGCCGTCGGCGTCTGCCCCCGCTGCTGGGCGCCGCTCGAGCCGGTCTACGACCGCGAGCAGCTCGAGCGCGTCACACGCGAGCGCATCGCCGCCGGCCCGCCGTCGATCTGGCGCTACGCCGACCTGCTGCCCGTCGCCGCGCCGGCGCAGCAGCGGCTCGCCCCGGGGCTGACGCCGCTCGTGCGGGCCGACCGGCTCGCCGAGGAGGTCGGCCTGCGCGAGCTCTGGCTCAAGCTCGACACCGCGAATCCGACGCACTCGTTCAAGGACCGGGTCGTCGCCGTCGCGACCGCGAAGGCGCAGGAGCTCGGTCTGACGACGCTGGCCTGCTCCTCGACCGGCAACCTCGCGAACGCCGTCGCCGCCCGCGCGGCCGCCGAGGGTCTCGACGCCGCGGTCTTCTGTCCGGCCGACCTCGAGCCGGAGAAGCTGACTGCGACCGCGGCCTACGGCGCGACGCTCTACGCGGTCGCCGGCACCTACGACGACTGCAACCGGATCACGATCGAGCTCTCCTGGGAGCTCCCCTGGGCGTTTGTCAACGTCGGCCTCCGCAGCTACTACTCCGAGGGCTCGAAGACGCTCGCCTACGAGATCGCGGAGCAGCTCGGCTGGCAGACCCCGGACGTCGTCGTCTCGCCGATCGCCTCCGGGTCGCTGTACACGAAGCTGAACAGGGCGTTCGCCGAGTTCCTCGAGCTCGGCCTCGCCGACGGGCCGCGGCCCCGGCTCGTTGGCGGCCAGGCGGAGGGCTGCGCCCCGGT
Source organism: Actinomycetota bacterium (assembly GCA_046734415.1). GTDB lineage: Bacteria > Actinomycetota > Thermoleophilia > Gaiellales > Gaiellaceae > DATBLE01. The sequence continues at coordinate 14,686 of JBKPRD010000067.1, forward strand.
CGCAACCGCCTTCGAGGAGGGCGGGCCAGTCCGGCCGGTCCGGCCGGCGACGGTCGCGCGGTCGCTCGCGATCGGCAGCCCCGCGGACGGCGACCTCGCCGTCGCGACCGCCCGGGAGACGGGAGGCGCGATCCACGCCGTCGCCGAGGATGCGGTCGGGGAGTGCATGGCGCTGCTCGCCGAGAGCTCCGGCGTCTTCGGCGAAACCGCCGCCGGGGTGACGCTCGGAGCGCTGCGCAAAGCCGTCGCCGCCGGCCAGATCGCCCCGGACGAGCGGGTCGTTCTCCTCGTCACCGGCGACGGGCTCAAGACTCCTGGAGCGGTCGCCTTCACCTATCAGCCGGTCGAGATCGAACCCGACGCGGACGCGCTGCTCGAGCGGCTGCAGCAGGCCGCCGCCTGAGCAATACTTTCCGAAGGGAAGTCGCTTTACTTTTTGAAGCTGTTCGGGTAGCGTGCCCGAGGTGACCCAGCTGAAGCCGGCGCCCGACTGGGAACTCGTCTACAAGCGGAATCCGGTCGAGCGAATCAAGCGCGACAAGAGCCCGCTGGGGATCCTCGACGAGCTGCCGGCGCTGATCGCCGCGGGCTACGAGCGCGTCGCCGAGGAGGACGTCGTCCGGCTGAAGTGGTGGGGGCTCTACCACGACAAGCCGAAGATCGGGACGTTCATGCTCCGGATCAAGCTGCCCGGCGGCAAGGTCTCGCCGGCGGCCCTGCGGGCGATCGGCGAAATCTCGAACACCTTCGGTCGCGGCGACGGCGAGCTCTCCACGCGCCAGAACGTCCAGCTCCACTGGCTCGAGCTCGGCGCGCTGCCGGAGGTCTTCGATCGGCTCGACGCCGCGGGCCTCACCTCCGCGGGGGGCTGCGGCGACGCCGTCCGGAACATCACGGGCTGCCCGGTCGCGGGCCTCGACGCGGACGAGCTCTTCGACACCCAGCCGATCGTCGACGAAGCGGCCGACTTCTTCTATGGGAACCCCGACTACTCGAACCTGCCGCGCAAGCACAAGATCACGATCGCCGCGTGCGCCCACCACTGCAACGCACCCGAGATCAACTGCATTGCGCTGATCGGCGTCCGCCACGAGGGCGTCGAGGGCTTCGCGGTCAAGGTCGGCGGCGGGCTCTCGTCGGTGCCGCGGATCGCGCGCGACCTCGGCGTCTTCGTGCCGAAGGAGGAGGCGGTCGAGGTGCTCCGCGCGCTGCTGGACGCGTGGAAGCAAGACCTCCGCTACCGCGTCTCCCGCGTGAAGGCGCGGATGAAGTTCATGGTCGACGACTACGGCGCCGAGGGGATCAGGGCAGAGGTCGAGCGCCGTCTCGGCCGGCGGCTCGCCGACCTCGCGGCGCCGCAGGCAGACGTGCTCGGCGACCACGTGGGCGTCCATCCGCAGAAGCAGCCCGGGCTCTTCTACCTCGGCGTGCCGGTCCACCTCGGTCTCGTCTCCGGAGATCAGATGCTCGCGGTCGCCGACCTGGGGGAGAGCCTCGGCGGCGACGTCCGGCTGACCCGGCAGCAGAACTTCGCGGTCACGAACGTCCCGGAGGCCGAGGTCGACGCCACCGTCGCCGCCCTGGCGGAGATCGGTTTCCCGCTCGCGGCCAACCGCGTCCGCGCGACGGCGATCGCCTGTACCGGCGAGCCGCACTGCAACTTCTCGGTGACGGAGACGAAGACGCGGATGGACGTGCTCGTCCGTCACCTGGAGGAGCGGTTCGGCGACGAGATCGCCGGGCTCAAGCTCCACCTCGACGGCTGCCCGCACGCGTGTGCGCATCACTGGGTCGGCGATCTCGGCTTCCAGGGGACGACCGTGCGCGACGAGCAGGGCCGGCGACGGCAGGCCTACGACATCTTCCTGCGCGGCGGGCTCGGGCCCGCGTCCGCGATCGCGCGGCCGGTGTTCCGCCGCGTGCCGACCGAGGAGCTCGACGGCACCGTCGACCGGTTGGTCGAGGGATGGCTCGCCGGGCGGGGGCCGGGTGAGGACTTCCGCGACTTCTGCGACCGGACGAGCGACGAGGAGCTCGGGAGCCTCGCCGGCCGCGAGCCCGCGCGCGGACGAGAGGAAAAGGAGGCCGCGTGAGCGCACAAGCCGCGGGCTCGACAGAGGCGACCATGAGCGGAGGTGCCGGCTTGGCCGGCGCCGGAGCGGGAATCGAATTGATCGACGAGCTGGAGGCGGGGGAGCTCTCAGTCGAGTTCGAGGGGCAGGAGCCGCAGGAGCTGCTCGAGTGGGCGCTCGAGCGGTTCGCGCCGGCGATCGGGCTCTCGACGGCGTTCCAGGTCGACGGCGTCGCGCTGCTCGACATGGCGTACGAGCTCGACCCGTCGATCCAGGTCTTCAGCGTCGACACGGGCCGTCTGCCCCCGGAGACGTTCGAGCTGATCGAGCGGCTCCGCGACCACTACCCGGGCCTCGACCTCCGGCTGCTCTCACCGGAGCCCCGCCAGGTGCAGGCGATGGTCGCCAAGCACGGCCCGAACCTCTTCTACCGCCAGGTGGAGAAGCGCCTGCTCTGCTGCAATATCCGCAAGGTCCAGCCGCTCATCCGGCATCTCGCGAAGCTCGACGCCTGGATCACCGGCCTCCGCCGCGACCAGTGGGCGACCCGGACAGACATCCGCAAGGTCGAGATCGACCACGACCACGGCGCGATCGTCAAGCTCAACCCGCTCGCCGAGTGGACCGAGGACGAGGTCTGGGAGTACGTGCGCGAGCGCGAGGTTCCCTACCACTCGCTCTACGAGCGCGGGTACACGTCGATCGGCTGCGCGCCCTGCACCCGCTCGATCGCTCCCGGCGAGACCGGCCGCGATGGCCGCTGGTGGTGGGAGGAGAACGCGCCGAAGGAATGCGGGATCCACTGCGCCGTCGAGACCGGCGGCCTCGAGCACGAGCTCCACGCGATCCTGGGCGAGGAGCACGGGTGAGCGCGGTCGCCGTCAGCGGCGAGGCGCGCGAGGTCGCACTTGCCGAGGCACAGGCGGTCCTCGCGGCCGGTGGCTCGACCGCCGAGCTCGTCGCGGAGATCGACGAGGGCTCCGTCGTCGAGGAGGTCGAGGCGCTCGAGCGGATCCTCGAGCTCGGCCTCCAGAGCGGGCGGATCCGTGCGCTCTACGGGCCCGGCGGCGAGCAGGCGGCGCTGCGGCTGTACCGGAAGCTCCCGCAAGGGGCCGAGCTCGACGCGAGCGCCGCGGCGGTGAACGAGGCGCTACGTGCGCTGGCCGGGCGGGAGCTCGAGTCGATCCAGGTGCGGGCGGTCGGCCCGGGCGCGTTCGCAATCACGGTCCAGGCCGGCAGCGCCGAGCTCAGCGTGCAGCTCGACCGGCTGGGCGCGCGTCTGTCGAGCGTCGGGGTCTGACGCGTGACCGACAAGCGCTACTACATGGCCTGCCTCGACCTCGAGGGCCGCCGGTGCCACGTAGTCGGCGGCGGCGCGGTCGGTCTCGAGAAGGCGAAGGGCCTGCTCGACTGTGGCGCGGTGGTCACCGTCGTCGCGCCCGAAATCGACCCGGATCTCCAGCTCCTGCCGGTCCGCTGGCGGCAGAAGCGGTATGAGACCTCCGACCTGCACGGCGCCTTCGTCGTCGTCGCCGCGACACCGGACCGCGCGGTGAACCGTCGCGTGTTCGAGGACGCCGAGGCGCGATCGCTGCTCTGCAACGTCGTCGACGACCCGGAGCTCTGCAGCTTCATCCTCCCGGCCGTCCACCGGCGCGACCCGATCACGCTCGCGGTGTCGACCGGCGGCGCCTCGCCGGCGCTCGCGAAGCGCCTCCGCGACGAGCTCGGCGCGCAGGTCGACGAGCGGCACGTCGAGCTCGCGTACCGGCTGCGCGAGCTCCGCCCCTGGGTGCGGGCGCACTTCAGCTCCTACGACGAGCGGCGCGATTTCTTCGACGGGCTCGTCGCGGAGTCGCTGGAGTGACCGTCTGGCTCGTCGGTGCCGGTCCCGGCGACCCCGGTCTGATCACCGCGCGCGGGCTCGAGCTCGTCCGCAGCTGCGACGTGCTCGTCTACGACCGCCTCGTCGCCGAGGAGCTCGTCGACGAGGCGCGCGCCGACGCGATCCTCGTTCCCCGCGACGCGCACGAGCAGGAGGAGATCAACGCGCTGCTCGTCGGCCTCGGCCGTCAAGGCCACGACGTGGTCCGCCTGAAGGGCGGCGACCCCTTCGTCTTCGGGCGCGGGGGCGAGGAGGCGCTCGCACTCGCCGAGGTGGGGATCGAGTTCGAGGTCGTTCCGGGCGTGTCGTCCCTGAGTGCCGTGCCCGCCTCGGCCGGGATCCCGATCACCCACCGCGGCGTCTCCTCGCAGGTGACGATCGCGAGCGGCCATGACCCCGGCGCGCTCGACTACGAGGTGCTCGCGCGGGCGCCGGGCACGATCGTCCTCTTCATGGCGTTCGGCGGGCTCGCGGAGATCGCTGCGTGCCTGATCGAGCACGGGCGCGACCCGCAGACGCCGGCGGCAGTGGTCGCGAGCGGCACGACTCCTGAGCAGGAGACGGTGACTGCGCCCCTGGCGGAGATCGCCGAAGCGTCGAGCGAGCTCCGGTCGCCGGCGCTCGTCGTGATCGGCGAGGTCGTCGAGCTCGCCTCGCTCCTTGACGTGCGGGCGCCGGCCGCTTTACCCTTTGAAGCGACGATGCAGCGCGCGACCAAAAACTCGTATTCGATTCGCCAGGCGTTCCTCTTCGCGCGCGCGTTTAGCGGCTAGCCGGCGCTCCGCTCCCTTTCCCGCCTCCGCCGGCTAGGTCACTCGCAACAGGCGGAGCACCCGATTCGCACCGACCCTGGAGGTCCGAGAGATGCAGACCCATGCCGCACCGATTTCGCAAGGCCCGTCACCGCCCCCGAGCCTGAGCTACTACTGCGACTGCCCTCGCCCGATCGCCGAGCAGCGGGCCGAGCGTCGCGGCGCCGCCCGGACCTACTGCGTCCGCTGCGGCCGCGAGCTGCCCCTGACGATGAGACGGCTGCCGTGACGGCGCTGTCGGTCGCCTACGCCGGGCGTGACGGGGCGCACGCCGCCGCCGCCTGCGAGCAGCTTTTCCCGCGCGGCGAGCTGCGTCCGCTGCCGAGCTTCACCGCCGTCGCCGAGGCTGCGGCTCTCGGTGACGTTTCGTTCGGCGTGCTGCCGATCGAGAGCTCCGTCTCTGGCGCGATCGCGGAGACGCACGACCTGCTGCAGTCATCTCCGCTCTCGATTTCGGGCGAGACGGTCCTGCAGATCCGCCACTGCCTCGTCGGTCGGGAGGACGTCCCGCTGGAGCGGATCCGCGTCGTCCGGTCGCACCCGGCGGCCCTCGACCAGTGCCGCCGCCTCCTCGCGGCGATGCCGTGGGCGACGGCGATCGCCGCCGGGACGACGGCAGAGGCCGCGGCCGAGGTAGCGGCCGACGGCGACCCCTCGCAGGCGGCGATCGCGGGCGAGCGAGCCGCTCGGTTGTACGGCCTGCGGGTGCTCGCCGGGGACGTCGGCGACCATCCGACGGCGTACACGCGGTTCGTCTCGGTGACGAACTCGACACGCCTCGATCGAACAGCCGAGGACTGGCGGACGGCGTTCTCGTTCGTCACCGACCACCGCCCTGGCGCGCTCCACCGCGCGATCGGGCCGTTCGCACGCTACGGGATCGACCTCGTCCAGCTCGTCTCCCGACCGATCCCGGAGACGCGCTGGCGCTACTGCTTCCACGCCGTGCTCGCGGGCCACCCGCTCGACCCGCCGATCCGGACGGCGCTCGTCGAGGTGCGGGCACAGACGCGCCGCCTGAAGGTGTTCGGCTCGTACCCGGCCGCGAGGACCCTCGAATGAGCGATCCCGTCGTCGATCAGCTCCGCGAGCAGATCACGCACGCCGACCACGCGTTGTTCGAGACGATCAACAAGCGCCTCAAGCTGGTCGGGCAGCTCCGTCGGTACAAGGAGCGCCACGACCTGCCGTTCCTCGACCCGGCCCGCGAGGAGTGGATGCTTCGCTACCTGACCCGCGCCAACCGCGGGCCGCTCTCGGCGGAGGGGCTGGCGGAGATCTACGCGCTCGTGCTCGACATCTCCAAACGCGAAACGGAGGAAGCCGCGGAGCCGGTGCCGGCGCGGTGAGCACGGCGCGCGCGAAGGTGCGGCTGCGGCGGGTCGACGCTCTGCCGCCTTACGTCTTCGCGGCGATCAACGAGCTGAAGCTCGAGCTGCGGCGGGCCGGCGAGGACGTGGTCGACCTGGGCTTCGGCAATCCCGACCTGCCCTCGCCGGAGCCGGCGGTGGAGAAGCTCCGCGAGGCCGTGCTCAACCCGCGCAACCACCGGTACTCGTCGAGCCGCGGGATCCCGAACCTGCGGCGGGCGATCTGCGACCTCTACGAGCGACGTTTCGGCGTCGAGCTCGATCCCGAGACGCAGGCGCTGACGACGATCGGCGCCAAGGAGGGGCTCGCGCACTTGATGTGGGTGCTGCTGCAGCCCGGCGACGCGGCCGTCGTCCCGGGGCCGAGCTACCCGATCCACCTGTTCGCACCCGTCTTCGCCGGGGCGGTGGTGGAGCAGGCGGCGATGGGGCAGGACGAGGACCTCTTCGGCAACGTCGTGGACGCGTTCGAGCGCTCGCGTCCCCGCCCGCGCGTCCTCGTCCTGTCCTTCCCGCACAACCCGACGACGGCGGTCGTGGACGCGGAGTTCATGCAGCGCGTGGTCGACTTCGCGCGCGAGCACGGGCTCGTCGTCGTCCACGACTTCGCCTACGCGGACATCGCCTTCGACGGCCACGTACCGCCGTCGATCCTCCAGGCCGAAGGCGCGGGCGAGGTGGCGGTCGAGCTGTACACGCTGACGAAGTCGTTCTCGATGGCCGGCTGGCGCGTCGGCTTCGTCGTCGGCAACCCGGAGGTCGTGCAGGGGCTTGCCCGGCTGAAGTCGTACCTCGACTACGGCACCTTCCAGCCGATCCAGATCGCCGCGATCGTCGCGATGAACGAGGCTTCCGAATATCCGGCGGAGGTGTGCGAGGTCTACCGCTCGCGTCGCGACGCACTCTGCGACGGCCTCGCCCGGATCGGCTGGCCGATCGAGCGGCCGCGCGGGACGATGTTCGCCTGGGCGTCGATCCCGGAGCCGTACCGCGCGCTCGGCTCGCTCGAGTTCGCGGTCAAGCTCGCCCGCGAGGCCCGGGTCGCCGTCAGCCCGGGGATCGGCTTCGGCGCCGCGGGCGACGGCCACGTCCGGTTCGCGCTGGTCGAGAACCAGCAGCGGATAGGCCAGGCGGTCGCCGGACTACGACGCGCGCTGGCCGAGCTCGGCGGTTGATCGACGTCAGCGCTTCACGAGGCGCCAGGCGGCGGGAAGAGCTGCCGCGGCGAGGTAGAGCTTGAACGTGTCGCCGGGGATGAACGGGTACAACCCGTACTCGAGCGTCTTCTCCAGGTTCGTGTTCAGGACGATCGCGAGCCAGGGCAGGCCGACCAGGTAGATGACGACGTTGCCGGTCAGCATCAGGCCGATCGAGGACGACAGCCGCCGGTCCCAGCGCCGTTCGGCGAGGAAGCCGGTGAGTGCGGCGGCGAGGACGAAGCCGACGAGATAGCCACCGCTGGCCGAGGTGACGACCGACCATCCGTGCGTGTGGTGCGCGTAGATCGGCGCGCCCGCCACGCCGAGCCAGAGGTACAGGAGCAGGCTCGCGGCTCCCCGGACCGTCCCCAGCGTCGCTCCGACGAGGAGGACGGCGAACGTCTGGCCGGTGATCGGGACCGGCGTGAACGGCAGGGCGACCGAGATCTGGGCGGCGCCTGCGACCAGGGCAGTTCCCGCCAGTACGAGCGCGGCATCCGTGAAGACGTCCAGGCGCGGAGCCAGAGTGGGAGATGCGACGCGACTGCTCATCGGTCGGGTGACGCTAACACTTCCCTTTGGAAAGCGCGGGCGCGGTCTAGGATCCCGCTTATGGCCAGCTACCTCCACACGATGGTGCGCGTCACCGATCCCGAGCGCTCGCGGGCGTTCTACGAGGCGCTCGGGATGGAGTTCCGGCGCGACCTCGACATCGTCCGGAACGGCGAGCTGGAGGCGACGAACTACTTCTTCGGATTCCCCGGCGACGAGGCCGAGCTGGAGCTGACCTTCAACCACGACGGGCGGACCTACGACCTCGGCACGGGCTACGGCCACATCGCGATCGGGGTGGAGGACCTCGACGGGACACTGGAGCGGTTGGCGGCGCAGGGCATCGAGCCCGAGCGCCCGCCGTACACGGTGCGCGCGGGCGGCTCGCGGCTCTGCTTCGTCCGCGATCCTGACCAGTACCGGATCGAGATCATCGAGCAGCTCTGAGCGCCGTGGCCGGGCGGTCGCGGACGTCTGGCGCGGAGCGTGTGTCGAATGGCGGGGGTCTCGCTCAGGTGAAGACAGCGCCATACTTGCCGGGTCGCGAGCAAATCGACGCTAGGGGGAAGCGATGATTCTCGTCGTAGGTGCCACCGGCAACGTCGGCGGGGGTGTTTGCGAGGCGTTGTGTGCTCAGGGCAAGTCCGTGCGGGCGATGGTGCGCGAGAGTTCCGATCCCGACCGGGTGCGGTGGCTCGAGGGGCTGGCAACCGAGGTCGTTCGCGGTGAGCTGCGCGATCCCGAATCGCTCGCCCGAGCATGTGACTCGGTGGAGACCGTCGTCTCCGGCGCGACGACGATCACCTCCCTGGGGACGGACTCGATCCGCGCAGTCGACCGGGACGGCCAGCTCTCACTGGTCGAGGCGGCGCAGGGCGCGAAGGCCGGCCACTTCATCTATGTCTCCTACACGTGCCACGTGGACACCGACGACCCGCTCACGCAGGCGAAGCGGGCCGTCGAGCAACGGCTGCGAGAGTCGGAGATGGGCTTCACCATCCTGCGTCCGAGTTACTTCATGGAGATGTGGCTCGGCCCGGCACTCGGCTGGGAGCTACCAGAGCGCCGCGCCAGAGTCCTGGGCAGCGGGGAGCAGCGCGTCAACTGGATCTCTGCGAGGGACGTCGTCAGGGCGATCGTGGCTTGCGTCGACAACCCGCAAGCGCTCGGGCAGACGATCGAGCTCGGCGGGCCGGAAGCCCTCAGCCCGAATGACGTCGTGCGGCTGGCCGAGTCATTCCTGGATCAACCCATCTCGGTCGAGTGGGTCCCGGTCGAGGTGCTCGAGCAGCAAGCCAACGAGGCCGCCGGCACCGACGCATCGATCTTTCCCTCGCTCATGCTCTGCCAGACCCGTGGCGACGAGATCGAAGCCGCCCCCGATTGGCTGCGCCCACACACGACGGTCGCCGAGTACCTCCGAGGTGCACTTGCCTGAGCAAGGATCGGTCCTGAACTCGACGTCGTGAAGCAGGGCGGCCGTCAAGGGCAGCTGGGCGGCGCACGGCCGCCCAGCTGCCTGGTAAGGCGCACGTCTAGGCCGTTTGCACGTGTTGTCGCCGTTGGCGGCCGATGGCCAGCCCGCCGCCGAGGGCGAGGATTAGGCCGATTCCGCTTCCGAGGCCGATTGCCCAGTCGCTCCAGTCGAATCCGCGCGCGGCGGGCGTGTCGGACACGGCGGTGATAGTCGGCCGGGGCGGATAGAGGATGTCCTCGTGGTTGTAGTGGGCTTGGAGCATTTTCGGCGTGTAGAGGGAACGGCCGACGGACTGCGGCGTTGAGATTCCCTTGCCATAGGCGTGGTCCGCTGCATAACGCTCGAATACGTCGGGCGCCGTCAGGCGCGTAGCGGCGTCGCTCACGTCGGGCGGTCGCACGACGGCTGCGGCCGCTGGGGCGGCCGCGGCTGCGACGATCGCGCCGAGGGTGACGATCTTGGTGAAGCGGTTGAGAGTCGAAGACATTGGGGCCTCCTTCGCTGCTGAGTCGTTCCATCCGGCTTGTTTGACCGTGAAGAGTCGGGCGGCCTAAGCGATCGGGTGTTCCTGCCGCCGATGTTGAGGCAGCCTGTATAGCTATCGACGCTGTCGGGAAGAGACGCGGCGTCGGGGTGGCTGAACCCCGCCGCGGGGCTTATGGGCCGGGGCCGCGTCTTCGACTAATCATTCATTGCCCCCTCCTCTGTTGAGCGTGTCGATCGGTTCCGCGGACACGGCTGCGGACGGAGGTCGTGCGTCGTCTCCGTCGGAGAGGTCGAGTCGGTACGCGAGGGCGGGGATGCGCGGCGCGATCGGCGCAGACGCGAGCATCTCGCCGGCGTCTCCGTCAAATTCCGGTGCCCGCCGGAAGCCGACACTCTCGTACATTCGGGTTGCGGCGTCCATGAAGGGGGCCGTGTGCAGGCAAATGGTCGGCGCACCGCGCCCGCGCGATCGCGTGATGCATGCCTCGGCCAGACGACGACCGATGCCGAGGCCGCGCGCGCTGGGCTCGACTGCGACGGCACGGATTCCCGCCCAGCCCGAGGGCCATCCCCACCCTTCCTTGGAGGCGTCCGGATAGAGCGTGATCGTCCCGACGAGGCTCCCCGTACCCTGGTCCGCGACGAGAAGCTGGGACTCGGCGAGGCGGCTGCGCACGTCGAGCACGTTCGCCAAGTAGGCGCGGTAGAAGGACGGCGGCAGAACCGGCTCGAACTCCCTGTTCGCCGCTTGGAGGACGTCGATGACCCGGTCGAGATCTTGCTCCCGTGCCTCGCGAAGATCGATCCGCGAGTGAGTGGTCATTGTCATGCACTCACCTTCTCGCTATACTCCTAACAGGAGGATATATATACTCCTGGTAGGAGTAAATGTCAAGCGCCGACGGACGACAACTGACTACGACGAGCTACGCGATCCTCGGTCTGCTCGCGATCAGGCCGTGGTCGACCTACGAGCTCGCGAAGCAGATGCGACGGAGCCTTCACCACATCTGGCCGCGGGCGGAGAGCAATCTTTATGCCGAGCCCAAGCGACTGGTGGAGGCTGGGCTCGCACGGGCGGAGGCGCAGAAGGTCGGCAAGCGCCCCCGAACGCTCTACACGATCACGGCGAAAGGACGGGAAGCGCTCGAGCGCTGGCTCGCCACTGCGAGCGCGCCTTCTCGCGTCGAGTCAGAGGCGCTCGTCAAAGTCCTCTTCGGAAACTACGGGACGAAAGACGCCCTGCTCTCGAATCTCAGGGCATTCGCAGCAGAAGCCGTAGCCGTCCAGGAACTCTGGCGGGTGGTCGCCTCCGAGTACGACCGCGGCGCCTACACGTTCCCCGAGCGCGTCCACGTGAACTCGCTCATCTTCCGCTGGATCTGGGAGCACGCCAACCTGAACACCAGCTGGGCGCAATGGGCGATCGACCAGGTCGAACACTGGCCTGACACCACCGACCCGGCCGACATCGAACAAGCACTCGACGTGTTCCGCCGCGTCCTGCAGCCCGCGACCGCATCGGAGTAACGCTCCACACACTCAACGCGGCGGCCGGATCAGTACCGGATCGAGCTGAGCGAAACCGGCCGCGGCTGACTGGCGACGGGGCGCGCTGTACGCTCCGGCCGTGACCCGAGCGCTGGTGTGCGCGTGCGCGCTGGTCGCCCTGACCGGAATCGCGGTCGTCCAGGCGGGCGCCGGCGGCCGGCCGGCCGCGAGCTGCGGCACGTTGCTTCCTCCTCGCACCGGCGCCTACTTCGGCGCGTTCCCTGACTTCAACCGCCCGCCGACGGTGACCGAGGACGACGTGCAGGCGGCGAAGATCGACGCCTTCGAGCACCGCGCCGGCCACCGGCTCGCGTGGGTCTCCTTCACCCAGAGCTGGTATCGCGGCCTCGCCTTCCCGCGGGACCGCGTGCTGACGATCTGGCGCAGCGGCGCCGTCCCCTACATCGCCTTCCTGCCCCACTCGGGGGTGTTCTACGGCGCGGGCCGGGTGCAGGAGTACCCAGAGCGCCGCTTCACCCTCCAGCGCATCATCGACGGGGAGTTCGACGCGCCGCTGCGAGCGTGGGCGAGGGCGGCACGGGACACGAACATCCCGCTGCTCCTGTCGTTCGGCGCCGAGGTCAACGACGACTGGGGGCCCTGGAGCGCGAGGTGGAACGGCGCGGGCGAGACGGCCGGCTACGGAGATCCGGCGTATCCGGACGGAGCCGAGCGGTTTCGCGACGCGTACCGCCACGTCGTCACCCTCTTTCGCTCGGAGGGGGCGACGAACGTGACCTGGTTCTTCCACGCCGACACCTATCCACCCCACCAGGGGTGGAACACGCTCGACTGGTACTACCCCGGCGACGACTACGTCGACTGGCTCGGCATCTCCGATTACGGATCCCTGACGGCGAGCGGGCCGATCGTCAACTTCGCGGCGAAGCTGGACGCCTCCGGCGTCTACCCGCTCCTCACGCGCCTGAGCTCGCGCCCGATCGCCGTCGTCGAGATGGGGGTCGTCGACGGGCCTGCCGGCCAGAAGCCGGAATGGATCCGACGCGCGTTCGCCGCGCTGCGCTCGGAGCGCTACCCGCGCATTCGCGCAGCCGTCTGGTGGGACTGGCGCCACCCGGGGATCGACACCCGGATCGACTCCTCGGCGGCCGCCCTCGCCGCCTTCCGTGCGGGCATCGGCGGCCGCTTCTTCGACGCCCGACCACGCTTCACGGGCACCTGCGCGGCGGCGTGACCGCCGCTTCCTCGGCGAGCCGGAGGTGCACCAGCTGGACGGCGATGCTGCCGGCCCCGACCGCGGAGGCGACCCGCTTGATCGAGCCGCGGCGGACGTCCCCCGCGGCGAAGACGCCCGGGAGGCTGGTCTCGAGCAGCATCGGCGGGCGGTCGAGCGGCCAGGGGCTCGTCGTCTGCGCCGCGACCTCGTCTCCGGTCACGATGTACCCCTGCTCGTCGAGGGCGAGCGTTCCCGCCAGCCACTCCGTGTGCGGGTCCGCCCCGATCATCACGTACAGGGCGTCGGCCGCCACATCCTCCGTCGTGTCTCGTCCGCGTTCGCGCAGCGTGAGGCCGGTCAGGCGGGTCGATCCTGCGGCGTCGATCACCTCCGTGCGCAGGCGGATCCGGACATTGGGCACCTCGTGCAGCTGATGCACCAGGTAGTCGGACATGCTCGCCGCGAGCCGTTCGCCTCGGACCAGCAGCGTCACCGAGGCGGCGCTCTGCGCGAGGTGGAGCGCAGCCTGGCCCGCGGAGTTTCCTGCGCCGACGACGAAGACCTGCATGCCCTCGGCCGCCGATGCGTCCGCGGTCGCGGCGCCGTAGAAGACGCCGGCGCCCTGTAGCGCGTCGAGCGCCGGCACCTCGAGCTTCCGCCACTCGACGCCGGTCGCGACGATCACGGTCCGCGCCGCGATCGGCAGGGCGCCCTCGAGCTCGACGACGTAGCCGGCTCCGGCCGGTGCGATCGCGCGTGCCGCCCTGGAGAGGACGAGGCGCGCGCCGAAGAACCATGCCTGCTCGAGCGCTCGGCTCGCGAGGTCGCGCCCGGACAAGCCCGTGGGAAAGCCGAGGTAGTTCCGGATCCGCGAGCTCGATGCGGCCTGGCCGCCCGGCACACCCTCGTCGATCACGATCGTCGCCAACCCTTCGGAGGCGGCGTACACGGCTGCTGCCAGCCCGGCCGGTCCGGCGCCGACGATCGCCACGTCGCACTCCTCGGTCTCCGGCTCGGTCGAGAAGCCGAGTTGAGTTGCGACCTCGGCGAAGGAGGGATCGACGAGTACCTTCCCGGTGCGAAACGCGAGGACCGGGAGCTCTTCCTCTGCAACGCCGCTTCGCTCCAGGATCTCGCGGCCGGTCTCGGAGTCCGGCCGGTAGAAGCCCGTCGGGAGCGCGGCCTTCGAAAGAAGCTCGCGGAGCGCGTGCGTCCTCGGCTCCCACTCTTCGCCGACCACGCGCACGGCCTCGAAGGCGGGTCGCTGAGATGCCTCCCAGTCCGCGAGTGTCTCGCTGACCGGCAGGTACAGCCACCGCTCGCGCGGCCCCCACGGCACGAAGATGTAGGAGTCGGCCAGACCGCTGCGCATCGCGGCGACCGCCGGGTGCGTCTTGCTCCACTCGCCGCGCCCGACCAGGAGCACCCGGCGTGCGTGCCGATGGAGCTCGCGTACCTCCGAGTGGAAGCGGACCCCGCCGCACGCGTCGCTGTCGGCGCCGAAGACGGCGGCGACCGTTCGGCCGTCGCTCGCGTGGCGGCGGAGCGCATCGAGTGCGCTCTCGGCCGCGGCGTGTTCCTCGACGGCGTAGTGCGCCTCGAATCGCTCGCGCAGGTCGCGTACGAGCAGCTCGCGAACCTGCTCGTCGTCGTGGACGACGCAGAGGAGCGGACGCGAATCCTCGTGCAAGACCGTCAGGCGAGAGCGTCGCCGACGCAACGCTCGACCAGGACGCGGACGAGCTGCTCCTTGTACTCGACGCTGCCGTTCACGTCTTCCACCGCGCCTGCAGCCTGCGCGGCCAGGGCGGCGGCGGAGCGGAGCGCGTCCCCGTCCTCGACCGCAACACCCGCGAGAGCGGCGCCCGCCTCGGTCGCCAGTACCGCGCGGGGGCCGACCGAGCCGACCGCCACGCGCGCTTCCGCGAACCTGCCGCCCTCGACCCGCACGGCGCACGCGACGGTCGCAGCCGGCCGCTCGTGGAACGACAGCTTCCTGTGGGCGATGCGGGTTCCCGCACCCGGCAGGGGGACGTGGACGGAGTGGAGCAGCTGGCCGTGCTCGAGCGCCGTCTCGTACGGCCCGACGAGGAACTCCGCCAGCGTCCGGCGCGTGCCGTCGTACTCCACCTCTGCGTCGAGCGCGAGCAGGAACGTCGCCGGGTCGGAGTGCGGATCCGAGAAGCAGAGGTTGCCGCCGAGCGTCCCGACGTTGCGCACGCGGATGTTGGCGACACGGCGTTCCATCGCAGCGAGCGCCGGCAGCCGCCCGAGGACGAGCTGCGAACGCTCGATCTCGCGGTGCGTCGCGGTCGCGCCGATCACGAGCGCCCCGTTCTCGGAGCGGACGCCGCCGAGCTCCTCGATCGGCTTGATGTCGACGAGGTGGCCGTAGGCTGCGAGGCCGAGCTTGAGCAGCAGGAGCAGCTCGGTGCCGCCGCAGATCACCGCCGCGTCCTCGCCGTAGCGCTGCAGCAGCTCGCGTGCCTCTTCCACCGTGGCCGCGCGGTGCAGGTCGAAGGGCGGCAGCGTCACACCGGTGCCTCCGCGTCCTCCGCGCCGAGGAAGAGCAGGCGGCCGTTCCTGTCCAGCACGCGTTCGACGGCCGCGTCGTCGAGGCCGCTGACCCGGACCTTGGTGATCTCGACGAGCGGGTGGTGAAAGGGGACGTCCGTCCCGAACAGCACGCGCGTCTCGCCGACGCGCTCGTACGCCTCGCGGATCTTCGTGTGCATCGGCATCCCCGAGGTCTCCAGGTAGACGTTCGGCCGGCGCAGCGCGATGTCGATCGAAGCGTTGATGTAGACGACGTTCCCGTGCCCCATGTGGCCGATGACGATGCGGGCCCCCGGAAACGAGACGGCCAGCTCCTCGATGCTCCAGGGCAAGGTGAAGATCGGGTGCCCGCAGTGGATCAGGGTCGGGTAGCCGCGCTCCTGGACGGCCTCGATCAGCGGATGCACCGACGGGTCGTTGGGGTGGAAGCCGTCGATCAGCGGGTGCAGCTTCAGCCCGATGAACTTCGGGTGGTCGAGGTACTCGCGGAGCTCCTCGACGTACCCGGGCACGCGCGGATTCCCCCAGTAGAGCGCGTACAGGCCGGGGATCGACTCGACGACCTCCCGGACGTACTCGTGGTCGGGGTAGAAGACGACGCCGCCCGTGATCCCGTGCTCGCGCATCAGCTCGTCGATGCCGTCGCGGTCGAGGGAGACGCCGAACAGCGACTCGAACGAGCCGACGTGCATGTGCGAGTCGAAGGTCATCACGGAAAGGGATACGCCGCAGGCTCGTCCCGTTCCGGGTGATACGCCGCAGGCCTGTCCCTTTCCGCAGGCTCCGCCTGCGCGAGCTCCGCGAGCGCCGCCTCGACACCGGCGCCGATCTCGACCTGGACGCCGAGGTCGGCGAACGCGCGTCCCAGGGCGGCGAGCCCGACGACGGGGTGCAGCGAGCGCGCGGACAGCCCCATGTGGCCGATCCGGACGAGGTTCCCCGCGCCCTGGCCGCCGGAGATCATCACGCCGTAGCGCTCGCGACAGTGTGCTCGGACCTGCACGTCGCTGAGGCCGTTGGGGACTGCGATCGCCGTCACGCACGCCGCGGCCACGTCGTCGCTTCGCGGCCACAGCTCCAGCCCCATCGCCCGGGCGCCGGCGCGGCACACCGACGCCGAATGCTCGTGCCGCGCGATCGACGCCTCGAGTCCCTCCTCCAGCAGCTCGTCGACCGCGGCCTCGACGCCGAAGACGTCGCTGACCGACGGCGTGAACGGGAACTTCTCGCCGTCGATCCACTGCTCCTTCCAGTCGAGCATCGAGAGATAGGAGGCGCGCGGGGCGGTGGGGTTCGCGCGAATCCGCTCCCAGGCTGCATCGCTGACCGACATCAGCGACAGCCCCGGAGGGCCGCCTAGGCACTTCTGGGCGCCGGCGACGCAGACATCGAGCTGCCAGGCGTCGGCCTCGAGCGGCATGCCGCCGATCGAGGAGACGCAGTCGACGAGGGTCAGCGCGCCCCGCTCGTGCGCAATCGGGCCGATCGCGGACACGTCCGCGAACGTGCCGGAGGGCGTCTCCGAGTGCACGACGGTGACGAGCTCGATGCCGGGGTGCTCGTCGAGGTAGCGCTCGACGTCCGCGGGGTCGACCGCGTCGTTGTACGCGACCTCGAGCTCGTGCAGCTCGGTGCCGAAGTCCTTGAGCCAGTAGCCCATCCCCTTGCCGAAGACTCCCTGGACGAGGTTCAGCACCTTGGTGCCCGGCTGGACGAGCCCGCGCGCGGCGGCCTCGAGCCCGAGCACCGCCTCGCCCTGCATCAGCAGGACGTCGTTCTTCGTCAGGAAGACGTCCTTGAGCTTGCGCTCGGTCGCGCGGAACCGCTCGATGAACGCGGGGTCGTAGTGGTAGACGATCGGTGAGCCGAGCGCCGCGAGCACGCGTGGGGTCGCGGCGACCGGGCCGGCGGAGAGGGTGAAGTCGGGGTCACGCATCGGGTCTCCTTTCAGCGCGCGCCGCGGACGTACGGCAGCGCAAGGGCGGGCGGCAGGTAGGCGCGCCGGCCGAACACGATCAGCGCGATGATGATCGCCGCGAACGGGAGCATGTGGACGATGTCGGTCGAGATCTCGATCCCGGCCAGCTGGAGCGAGTCGGACAGCGATAGGACGATGCCGAACAGGAAGGAGCCGAGCAGCACCCAGAGTGGCCGGCCGCGACCGAGCATCGCGATCACGATCGCCATGAACCCCTGCCCCTGGGTGATGAACGGCGTGAAGATGCCGGCGACGACGACGGACAGGTAGGCGCCGCCGAGGCCGGCGAGCGCCCCGGTCGCGAGCACCGCCCAGCTGCGCGTTGCGACGACGCTGACGCCGGCGGCGTCGAGGGCCTCGGGCTTCTCGCCCGCAGCCCGCAGGTTCAGGCCGACGTTGGTCCGCCGGAACATCCAGCCGAGCGCCCCCACGAAGGCGAACCCCAGGTACACGATCAGGGGCTGCTCGAACAGGCTCGTGCCGAGCACCGGCAGACGGTGCAGGAGCGGGATCGAGACTGTCGACGGGGCGCCGAGGCGCGGGTACGTCGAGCCGAACTCGGCCTGCTGGAGGACGCTGGTGATCCCCTCGCCGGCGAGCGTGATCGCGATCCCGACGACGATCTGGTCGAGCCCGAGCCAGACGCAGAGGACCACCATGACCGACGCCCCCAGCATCCCGGCGCCGATCCCGCTCAGGAAGCCGACCCAGGAGGATCCGCCGTAGTAGGCGCCGAGGAAGCCGACGTAGGCGCCGAGCAGCATCATCCCCTCGAGCCCGATGTTGAGCACGCCGGCCTGCTCCGAGATCGTCTCGCCGAGCGCGGTGAACATGAGCGGGATGCCGGCGAGCAAGCCGCCGGCGACCACGCTCGTCCAGAACACGTCCGTCCAGATCTGGCTGGCGAGGATCACGTCCGGCGTCTCCGGAAGAGCGGGCCCCGCAGCGCCTCCTTCAGGCCGGCCGGGAGGTAGCTCGCCCCGAGCTCGCGGCGGCGTCCCAGGTACTCGATCACGGTCATGAAGAGCAGGATCAGGCCGACCAGCAGGAGCAGGAAGTCGGTGGAGAGGTTCGCGTTCGTCGCCGCGAGATCGCCGCCGGTCGACAGCACGGAGAAGAAGGCGATGAACGGCACGACCGCGAGCGCGTTCAGCCGTGCGAGGAAGATGAACGGGATCACCGTGTCGCCGTACTCCGGGTTCTGGCCGCCTCTGATGTAGCCCCACAGCCCGAGGAAGTCGGCCGCGGCCGCGAGGCCCACGAGAAACCCGGAGATCGCGAAGCCGGCGAGGATCAGCCCCGGCAGGTTGACGCCGAAGTGCCTCGCCGCCCGCGGGTTCGCCCCCATGATCCGCAGCCGCAGGCCCCAGGCCGACCGCGTCAGCATGAAGTGGGCGACGAGGATCGCGCCGAAGGCGACCAGCAGGCCGATGTGGATCCTCGTCCCCGGAATCGCCGGGAGCATCTTGTCGAGCTCGATCACGCGGGTCTGCGGGATGTTGACGGTCGGATCCTGGAAGGGCCCCTTGATCAAGTAGTTCGCCAGGTCGATGCCGATGAAGGACATCATCAGCGTCGTGATGATCTCGTTCGTGCCGTAGCGTGCCTTGAGCAGGGCGGGAACGATCGTCCAGGCCGCGCCGACGATCCCGGCCATCAGGAAGAGGAGTAGCATCGCGAACCAGAGCGGGAGGTCGTTCGTCATGGACGGCCCGTAGCCGGTGACGATCGCCGCGGCGAGCAGGAACTGGCCGTTGTAGCCGAGGTTCCAGATGTTCGCCCGGAAGATCACCGTCAGGCCGGCAGCGATCAGGAGCAGGGGAGCCATCCTGATCGCGCTGTCCTGCCACGCGTCCCAGCCGCCGCCGCTGACTCCGCCTTGCCAGATGTCACCGTAGAAGGCGACCGGGTCGCGTCCGAGGGCGAGGAGGAGGAGCGCACCTGCGCCGAGAGCGCAGACCACCGGCAGCAGCGACCGGACGCCGACGTCGAGCACGCGTGTGGCAACGTTCGAGCGCCTGCGCGTCGGCTGCCCGGCGACGATCTGCTGGACCTCGGGAGAGACGGTCTCGACGCTCACGCCGCGGCCGCCTCGGCCTCCGCGCCGACCATCAGTCGGCCGATCTCCTCGGCGACGCCAGGGCCGTTCGCGACCGTGCCGACGATCCGCCCACGCGAGAGCACCGCGACCCGGTCTGCGAGGTCGAGCAGCTCGTCGAGGTCGGTCGAGATCACGAGCGCGGCCGCGCCGCCCGCGACCAGGCGGCGAATCAGGTCGCGCACGGTCGCGGTCGTCTTCACGTCGAGGCCGTAGGTGGGCTTGTTGAAGACGACCACCTTCGGGTCGAAGCTCAGCTCCCGCGCGAGCAGGACCTTCTGGACGTTCCCGCCCGAGAGGGTGCCGGCCCGTGTGCTCACGGTGGGCGTGCGCACGTCGAACTCCCGGACCAGCTCGCCGGCCCGCTCCTCGATCGCCGCCCGCTGGATCCGGCCCTGCTTCCAGAACGGCCGCTCGCCGATCCGCTTCAGGAAGAGGTTCAGAGCGACGGGGAACGAGCTGACGATCCCCTCGCCCAGCCGGTCGTCGGTCACGTATCGGAGACCGAGCTTCTGGCGGGCGGCCACCGGCATCCCGGTCACCGGCGCGCCGTAGAGCAGGACGTCGCCGTGCGAGGCGCCGCGCTGGCCGGCGATCACCTCCGCGAGCGGCCGCTGGCCGTTTCCGTCGACGCCCGCGATCCCGAGGATCTCGCCTTGGCGGAGCTCCAGGGATACGTTCTCGACGCCGAGCTCCGCGCCTTCGGAAGGTGCGGTCACGCCGCGCAGCTCGAGGACGACGTCGCCCGCCACCGCAACCTGCGTATCCGCCTCGACCTCGGCCAGCTCCTCGCGCAGCTCGGCGACGTCCGCGACCGCGCGTGCCTCCTCGCCGAACATGATCCGCACGATCTCGGCGCGCAGCTCCTCGTGGTCTGCCTCCCGCATCGCCTGCCGGTCGATCGTCCCCGCGAGCCGCCCCTGCCGCAAGATCGAGATGAAGTCGCCGAGCGAGAGCGCCTCGTGGAGCTTGTGGGTGATGAAGATCACGGCCAGGCCCTGCTCCTTCAGCCGTGCCAGGACCTTCGTGAGCTCGGCGACGCCCTGCGGCGTCAGCATCGAGGTCGGCTCGTCGAGGATCAGGACGCGCGACCCGCGCCACAGCGCCTTGATGATCTCCACCTGTTGCTGGTGTCCCAGCGAGAGGTCGGTGGCCTTCGCATCCGGGTCGACCTCCACGCCGAGCAGCTGCGCGAGCTCGTCCAGCCGCTTTCGCGCGCCGGCCTCGTCGAGCCGCAGCCGCCGCGTGTCGCCCAGCATCAGGTTCTCGAGGACGGTGAGCGCCGGGATCAGCGCCGAGTGCTGCGGGACGGTGCCGATCCCGAGGTCCAGCGCTGTGCGCGGCGAGGTGATTGCGGTCTTGACCCCCTCGACCCGGATCGCGCCCGCGTCGGGACGGTACAGGCCGGAGAGGATCCCGATCAGCGTCGACTTCCCGGCCCCGTTCTCGCCGAGGAGGCAGTGGATCTCGCCGCGGCGGAGCGTCAGGTCGATCCGGTCGTTCGCGAGCACACCCGGGAACGACTTCGTGATCCCGACGAGCTCGACGATCGGCGTGTCGGTCGCTGCGCTCACCCTGATCGGATCAGTGTGAAGGAAATCGTCCTGGGGACAGGATCAATCCAGGCCCCGAGCAGTTTCTCTCGCGGCCGCCCGCGGCGTGAGCACACACCGCGGGCGGCACAGAGGGTGAAACGGTCTACTTGATCAGGTTGTTGACTTGACCGGCCTTGCTTGCGACCGGGACCTTGATCGAGCCGGCCAGGATCTTCGCCCGCGCCCGCGTGATCTCGGCCCAGACCTTCGCCGGGATGTACTTCGTCTTCAGCAGCGAGATGCCGCCGTTCTTCAGGTTCAGGTCGTAGCCCTTCGTGCCGTACGTGCCGGCCTCGATGTCCTTGATCGCCTGCTTGAAGGTGTCGGTGAAGCTCCAGAGCACCGAGGACAGGAAGACGTGCTTCTTGTCGATCGGGGTCATGTCGCCGATGTCGCCGATGAACCAGACCTTGTGCCCCGGGTTCGCCGTCTCGATCGCCTGCAGGTAGCCAAACGAGGCGTTGTCGCCCATGGCGAAGATCACGTCCGCGCCCTGCGCGATCACGCTGTTGGCGACGCGCTTGCCGCCGGCGGCGTCGTCGTAACCGGTCGGGCTGACCGTGGCGAAGTAGATCTTGGAGGCCTTGTCGACGCTCCGGAAGCCCGCCGCGAAGCCTCCGCTCATCTTGTACCAGTTGGAATCCGAGGCCGAGATGATGATCCCGACCTTGTGGGTCTTCGTCATCCGGGCCGCGAGGATGCCGGCGAGGTAGGAGCCCTGCTGGCTCGACGTGGTGATGTACGAGACAAGACCCTTGGCCAGGTTCGTCGGCACGTCGTAGGTCATCACCGGCACCTTGTACTGCCGGGCGATGCGCGTCGCGACGGTGTCGTACCCGCTCGCGTGCGCGACGATGAACTTCGATCCGCCCTGCACGAGCTGTCGCAGGATGACGTCGGTCTTGTCGTACCCGATGTTCGTGAAGGCCTGGAACTTCGCGCCGGCGGAGGCGGCAGCGGCCTTGGCCGCCCTGTAGCCCTGCTGGTTCCAGCCGTAGTCGCTCTGCTTCGCGGGGGACGCGAAACCGACCTTCGTCACGTCCGCCGCACGGAGCGCGCCTGTCGCGTACGCGGTGCCCGCACCCACGAGCGCGAGCACGGCGATCGCGACTACCGCTCTCGCTCCGAGTAGACGCTTGTGCATCGCCTGACTCTCCTTCCTCCGGAATCGTCGGATTCGTCGGCCTTGACCGGTGCTTGCTCCTTGCCGGACCCGGTGATAGGGTCGCTTTGCAAACTGTTGACAAGGTGGTTCGCTCGCCTACCCTAACCCGTCGGGAGAGTGAATGCAATGGCATCCGAGGCCGCACTCCGCCGCCCGGCGGCCGTCGAGAATCTCACCCTCTGGCAGCGCGTGTACGACCATCTGCGGGCGGAGATCCTGTCCGGCCGCCTGGAGCCGGGCGCCGAGCTCGCGGAGGTCGCGCTCTCCGAGCAGCTCGGGGTCAGCCGCGGGCCGTTGCGGGAGGCGATCGGCCGGCTCGCGTCCGAGGGGCTCGTCACCGTGCGGCCCCGCCGCGGGGCAGTCGTCCGCTCGCTGTCGAAGGAGGAATTCGTCGAGCTGTACCAGGTGCGCGAGGCGCTCGAGATGCTCGCGGTCCGCCTCGCGGTCCCGCGGCTAGGCGCCGAAGGTGTCACAGCGCTCGAGGAGCTCGTCGCGACGATGGCCGCACATGCCGAGCGCGGTGAGATCGGCGAGTTCTTCGAGGCGAACTCGGCGTTCCACGTGCGCCTCGTGGAGGCGTCGGGGAACGCGAAGCTCCTCGAGCTGTACGAGCAGCTGCTGGCCCAGCTCGGCCGGTACCGGCTGCGCTCGTTGACGCTCCGCGGCAACCTCGACCGCTCTGTCGCCGAGCACGCTGCGATCCTGCGTGCGGCGAAGCGCGGGGACGCCGACCGTGCGGCACACCTGATGTCGGAGCACATCCGCGTGCCGCAGCGCAGCCTCAAGGGCCTCAGCGACGACGAGTTCGCCGGCGGGGTGCCGGCGTGATCGAGTTCGGCGTCAACCTGAACAACCGCGAGCCTTGCGCGGGGGAAACAGCCGGTTTCCCCCGCGTGCCCCCTTCCCCAAACCGCCTCGCACCTCAGCAGCCGTTGCGGGCCGCGCCCGCCATGTCGGTCGCGGCGACGGAAACCCGGGCACACGCCGGTGGCGATCGATGAATCGGCTCGAGTTCGGCGTCAACCTGAACAACCGCGAGCCGCTGATCGCGCCGGACTACGACGTGCCGATGCTGCTCGACCTGTCGGAGCTCGTCGAGGAGTCCGGCTTCGACTCGGTCTGGGTCGGCGACTCGCTCTTCTCCAAGCCCCGTTACGAGCCGATCTCGCTGCTCTCCGCGATCTCCCAGCGGACGTCGCGCGTCTGCCTCGGGACGGCGTGCATGGTCTCGTCGACCCGCAACCCGCTGTACCTGGCGCTCGAGTGGGCGACGCTCGACGTGATCTCGGGCGGCCGCACGATCTTCGGCACGGGTATGGGGAACCCCGAGGAAGGCGTTCGCCGCGAGTTCGAGGCTCTCGGCCTCGACTACGTCAGGCGCGGCGCGCTCTTCGAGGAGGGGCTCGCCGTCCTGCGGCAGCTCTGGACCGAGGGCAGGACCGACTTCCGCGGGCGCTTCCTCGCGTACGACGGCGTCTCGTTCCATTCCGGCACCGAGATGGCGCCGCTGATGCCGATCCAGCAGCCGCCGCCGATCTGGGTGGTCTCCAATCCGAGGCTGAAGGGCGACGCGCCGCCGGACGTAATCGAGCGCCGGCTCGAGGCGGCGTGCCGGCGGATCGTCACCTACGGCGACGGCTGGATGACCTGTTGCCGCGCCGAGCACCCCGACGAGCTCGTCGAGCAGCTCGAGGCGATCGAGCGCTACGCGGACGAGCACGACGGCGACTTCGCGCGGCTCGTGATCTCCTACCAGGTGACGATGAACATCGGCGAGTCCGAGGAGGAGGCGCGCCGGGCCTTCGACGACTACATCTCGAAGTACTACCCGGAGCTGTCGAAGGCGATGGAC
>JBKPRD010000068.1:0-24088 GCA_046734415.1 Actinomycetota bacterium
GGAGTCCGCTGGGCGGCGCAGCAGGGCGCCCGGGTGATCAACCTGAGCTGGGGCCTCGCGCTCGGCGCCCGCTCGACCGGCGAGGTCGAACGCGCGATCGCCGATGCGATCGCGCACGGAGCGGTGGTCACGACCGGGGCGATGAACGACGGCACGCGGAACCCGCGGATCAACCCTTGGGCAAGCGATAGCCCGGATGCGGTGCGCGTGACTGCGGTCGACGACCAGGGACGGCTCCTGCCCGCCTCCAACCACGGGATCTGGGTCGACATCGGCGCCCCCGGAACAGCATCGTCGAACGCGGCGCCGCGGGCGGCGGCGGCCGCGGCGCTCGTGCTCGCGGCGCACCCGCAGCTGAGCGCGCTTCAGGTTCGGGCCGCGCTCCGGCGCGGGTGCAGGCCCGTGCCAGCGCTGGATGTCGGCTGGCACTGCGTCCTGGACGCGAACGGCGCGGTCGAGGCGGCCGCGGAGCCGGTCGAGACCTACCGGCTCGTCGTCGCGAGGGCCGGCAGGGGCTCGGGCACGGTCACCGGCTCCGGCGCAGCGCTCGAGTGCGGCGCGTTCTGCGTCGACCGGCTCGACACCGGGACGACCGTCACGATCTCCGCGACGCCCGCCCGCCGGAGCCGCTTCGTCCGCTGGCAAGGCACGTGTCGCGGCACCAGGCCGTCGTGTCTGCTCCGGATCGTCCGGACGGCGCGCGTCACGGCCGTCTTCGTGCCGAAGATGTAGCCCGTAAGCTGCTCCCGTGCCGGGAGTGGTGGTCTTGGGCGGAGGCTCGACGGGCGAGCACTTTTGCGGTGCGTTGCTGCGGCTCGATCCGCACGTGCCGATCACGCTGGTCGAGTCCGAGCTCGTCGGCGGCGAGTGCAGCTACTTCGCCTGCATGCCGTCGAAGACGCTGCTGCGCGCGCCGGAGGTGAGCGCGAGCGCGGGCCGTGCGCCCGGGGTGACGACCTGGCCGCTCGACGTAAAGGCGATCTTCGAGTGGCGCGACTGGGTCGTCTCGAGCTGGGACGACGGAGACCAGGTCGAGTGGCTGAACGGCCAGCAGGTGGAGCTCGTGCGGGGCAAGGGCCGGGTAGTGCGGCCCGGGTTCGTCCAGGCGGCGGGTCAGGAGCTCGAGTACGACACGCTCGTCGTCGCGACCGGGTCATCCCCGGTCTCGCCGCCGATCGAGGGCATGGACGACGTCGAGACGTGGTCGACGCGCGACGCGACCTCCTCGCACGAGGTGCCGACGAGCCTCGTCGTCCTCGGCGGCGGGGTCGCCGGGTGCGAGCTCGCGCAGCTCTACCGGCGGCTCGGCTCGGAGGTGACGATCGTCCAGCGCGACGACCGGCTGCTGCCCAGCATCGACGTCGAGGCGTGCGGGGCGCTGCAGACCGTGTTCGAGGAGGAAGGGATCCAGGTGCGGCTGGGCGCGGAGGTGCAAAGGATCTCGTCCGAGCGCACGCACGCCGTCCGCATCGAACTCGCGGACGGCGAGCTCGCCGCCGAGCGGGTCCTGGTCGCGACGGGCCGGAAGCCGAACGGCGACGGGCTCGGGCTCCAGGACCTCGGCGTCGAGATCGAGCGGGGAGCGGTCAAGGTCGACGAGCGTCTGCGCGCGGCCGAGAACGTCTACGCGCTCGGCGACGTCACCGGCAGAGCGCTCTTCACCCATGTCGGCAAGTACCAGGCGCGCGTCGCTGCCGCAAACATCGCGGGAGGCGAGCGCACGGCCGACTACCGCGCGATCCCGGCGGTCGCGTTCACCGACCCGCAGGTCGCGACCGTCGGCAGGACCGAGGAGGACGGCCTCGCCTACGGCCGCTGGAACGTCGAGAAGACCTCGCGCTCGTCTACCTACGAGCGCCCGAAGCGGCACGGCTTCGTCAAGCTGGCCATGGACCCCGAGCGGCGCGTGCTCGTCGGCGCGGTCGCCGTCGGCCCCGAGGCCGGCGAGTGGTGCCAGCAGCTGACGCTCGCGATTCGGGCCGAGGTGCCGGTGGAAGTCCTGCTCGACGTGATCCAGCCCTTCCCCACCTTCTCCGAGGCGGTTTTCTGGGCGCTGCAGGAGCTGCCGTGAGGATCGATCGCATCCTCGTCGGCACGGACCGCTCCGAGACCGCTACCAGAGCGGTTCGGTTCGCGGTGGACATGGCGAAACGCTACGGCGCCCAACTGATCGTCCTCCAGGCAGGAGGCGACGAGGACGAGCTCGAGCGCTACGTCGCCGAGCACGCCCCCGGGGCGCGGTACCGGGTCGACTCGGAGGTGGACCCGGCGGCGTCGATCATCGCTGCGGCCGAGGCCGAGGACGTCGACATGATCATCGTCGGCAACGTCGGGATGAGCGGGCGACGCGAGTTCCTGCTCGGCAACATCCCGAATCGCGTCTCGCACAACGCACGCTGTACGGTCGTGATCGTGGACACCTCACAGCCCGTGGGCTTCCGCCTGCCGTGGAGGAAGCGGTGACCGAGCTCGCCGGCGGCCACCTGACCGCGCGCACTGCGCGCATCGCCGCCGTCGTCGCCAAGCACGGCCTCCGTGACCGGCTGGAGCGGGGACAGAGCCGCCCAGCCCGGCTGCGCGCGGCGCTCGAGGAGCTCGGCCCGACCTTCGCGAAGCTGGGCCAGATCCTCTCGACGCGGCCCGACCTCGTGCCGCCCGAGGTCGTCGCGGAGCTCGCGAGCCTGCAGGACAGCGTCCCGCCGCTGACCGAGGCCGAGGTCGTCCAGGTGATGGAGGAGGAACTCGGCGTGCCGTGGGAGGACGTGTTCGAGCACATCGAGCCCGAGCCGCTCGCCGCCGGGACGATCGGCCAGGTGCACCGCGCCCGGCTCGACGGCGGACACCGCGTCGTCGTCAAGGTCCAGCGGCCGGGCGCCGCCGAGGAGATCGAGCGCGACCTCGGCCTGCTCGCGCTGTTCGCGGAGAAGGCCGAGGGACGCGAGGCCCTTCAGGGGCTCGTCGACATCCCGGCCGTCGTCGAGCATCTCTCCTCGTCGCTGCGCCGCGAGCTCGACTTCCGCGAGGAGGCGGCGAACATCGACCGGATGCGCGCGTTGCTCGTGTCGTATCCCCGGCTCTCCGTGCCCTGGGTGCACACGCGGCTCTCGACCGGGCGGCTGCTCGTGATGGACGAGGTCGTCGGCGTTCCGCTGCGCGAGGCGCCTCCGGGCGAGGCGCGGCAGGAGGCGGCGCGCCAGCTGCTCGAGGCCTTCTACCGCCAGGTGCTCCGCGAGGGCTTCTTCCATGCCGACCCGCACCCCGGGAACCTGCTCTGGGCGAACGACCAGATCCACCTGCTCGACCTCGGGATGACGGGATCGCTCGAGGACGAGTCGCGCGAGCTGCTGCTCCTGCTCCTGCTCGCGTTCTGGCGCGAGGACTCCGACTTCCTCGCCGAGGTGCTGCTGATGATGGGCGAGGCTCGAGGGGACGTCGACGTCGACGCGCTCCGCGCCGACCTGAGGCAGTGGAACGAGCGCTACCGCGTCGCGTCGTTCGCGGAGATCGAGCTCGGCCCGATGCTCGACGAGATGATCGAGATCGCCACGCGGCGCAACGTCAGACTCCCGGCGTCGCTGGCGATGACCGGCAAGGCGTTCGGGCAGATGCAGCTGGCCGTGGCCGAGCTCGATCCGGGGCTCGACCCGTTCGCGGCCGTCGGCCCGTTCATGTTCCGCGGCATCCGCGACAGTTTCCGCGGGGCGCTCGATCTCCAGCGCGCGATCTACGAGTGGCAGAAGTTCAGGTTGCGCGCGTCTCGACTCCTGGAGGGCATCGAGCGGCTGACCGGCGCCCGGCCGGGGCCCGGCCTGCAGATCGAGCTTCGCGACAGCAAGACGCTCGAGGAGGCGATCCGCCGCGCCGGGCGGCGGATCGCCCTCGCCTTCGCCGGTGGAGCGGCGCTGCTCGCGGCGGTGCTCGCCGGCGCGGCCGAAACGATCGACAAATGGGTGCCCATCACCCTCGGGGTCGTCGCCGCCGTCGCCGGGCTGGCGCTCGTCATCGACCTGCTTCGGCGGCGCTGACCAGGCTCAGCGCTGAAAGGCGCGCAGCCGCCGCTCGAGCACGATCGCGACCACCGTCATCAGCATGCCGAGCACGGCGCGCTCGATCGGCCGGAAGAGGGTGCGGATCGGGTGCACTAGGCACTTGTATCACCCATCCGCCGCGGGTAGAGTCGCCGTGCTCTCCAGAGGAGCCTCTCCCAGTTCTCCTGCGCGGCCTCGGCCGCGCAGCCTTTTCTAGGGTGTAGGGCGTGAAGTTCGTGGTCGGCTCGGACGACGAGGGCGAGGCGCTCGACGCCGCGGTCGACGAGCTGCGCACGCATGGGCACGAGATCGAGCTGCTCGACCGTGACCAGTGGCCGGACGTCGCACAGCAGGTCGCCCGGGCCGTGGCGACCGGAGCGGCTGACCAGGGGCTGCTCTTCTGCTGGACCGGCACCGGGACCTCGATGGCGGCGAACAAGGTGCCCGGCGTCCGCGCCGCGCTCGCTTGGGACCCGTGGATCGCCGAGGGCGCGCGGCGCTGGAACGACGCCAACGTCCTCGTCATGAGCCTGAAACGGACGACGCCGGAGACGGCGCGCGAGATCGTCGACGCGTGGCTCTCCGTCGACGAGCCGGACGAGGACGAGCGCGCGAACATCGCGAAGCTGGACGCGCCGTGATCGTCGCGACCGACTGGAAGCCTGACCCCTACCTGAAGAGCGCCGAGTACGCGTTGAGCGCGGGCTGGCCCCCGAGGTGCGCGTACAGGACGGTCGAGTCCCGGGGTATCTCGCCCGACGAGACGAGGTCGATCATCCCGGCGAGCGACTTCCCCTCGTAGACCGGGTCGGTGATCATCCCCTCCAGGCGCGCGCCGAGGCGGATCGCGTCGAGCGTCCGCTCGTCGGGGATCCCGTAGCTGCCGGCGTGGTAGCGGTCGTCGAGCACGAGCTCGTCGGCGGTGACCTCGCGGCCGACCTCGATCAGCCTCGCCGTCGCCTGCGCGATCCGCGTCACCTGCTCCTTCGTCTCGCGCGGCCTCGCCGACCCGTCGATCCCGATCACGCGCCGCGGCCGCTCCTGCGCCGCGAAGCCCGCGACCATCCCGGCCTGCGTCGAGCCGGTCACCGAGCACACGATCAGGGTGTCGAAGAAGACGCCGAGCTCCGCCTCCTGCTCGGCGACCTCCTGCGCCCAGCGCGCGTACCCGAGGCCGCCGAGCGGGTGGTCGGAGGCGCCCGCCGGGATCGCGTACGGCTTGCCGCCGGCCGCCTCCACGTCGGCGAGAGCCTGCTCCCAGCTCTCCTTGAACCCGATCCCGAAGTCTGCCTCGACGAGCCGCACGTCGGCACCGAGGATCCGGCTGAGCAGGATGTTGCCGACGCGGTCGTAGACCGAGTCCGGCCAGTCCACCCAGCTCTCCTGGACAAGCACGCAGCGGAGGCCCGCGCGGGCCGCGACCGCCGCGACCTGCCGGGTGTGGTTCGACTGGACGCCGCCGATCGACACGAGCGTGTCGCAGCCCTTGGCGAGGGCATCCGCAAGCAGGTATTCGAGCTTCCGGGTCTTGTTGCCTCCGTAGGCAAGCCCCGAGCTGACGTCGTCGCGCTTCGCCCACAGCTGGGCGCCGTCGAGGTGCTCGGTCAGCCGCTCGAGGCGATGAACCGGCGAGGGGCCGAGCAGGAGCGGATACCGGTCGAAGCGGTCGAGCGAGCTCGGCACCCGCCGAGTCTAGTAGGGCGCGCCGGAGACGACCCAGGAGACGAGGAAGACGAGGCCGATCCCGAGGACGACGATCAGCGTGACGGCACCGTAGAGGATGGCGACCAGCTGCCAGAGCGGCCGGCCGGCGAGCTCCGGGGCGTGCGGGTGGAGGGCCGCGCGCAGGCCGGCGAGCCGGACCGCGGGGGCCGGGTGGACGACTGTGCCCGTCGTCTCCCACCGCGCTGCCACGCGTCCGTCGTCCGAGACGAGCTGCGGAGGCGCGAGCTCGAGCAGCGCCGGCTCCTCGCCCACGACGACCCAGCCGTGCTCGCGGTCGACCGTGACCACGTCCTCGTCCCGGAGCAGCGCGTGGCCGCCGTCGCTCGTGCGCACGGCGAGAGCGCGAGGTTTGCCGGCCGGGTCGAGCCAGACCTCCTCGACGCGACCGATCGCGCCGGCCGGAGTCTCGACCGCGTAGTTCTCGGTCTCGCGCAGCTCGAGAGCGCCTGTCGCCATCGCGGGGTGGATACCCCGTGTCCTCCTTCGCCAATCGCGACGATCGCCCGCCCGGTGGTCTACGCTCCGGGCCGCCCGGGGTGAGACCTGACTGAAGGAGGACGGTTTGAAGCCGAGGCTGCCGGTCGTTCCCTGCACCGCGCTCGCGGTCGCGCTCCTCGCGGCAGGCTGCGGTGGTGGTGGCGACAAGGAATCCGAGGGCGCACGGACCGAGTGCAAGAAGGCTGCGACGTCGCAGCCCACCGGCCTCCCGGCCGCGTTCCCGGTTCCCGGTGAGCTGACCGTCACGCAGGTTCGGAAGGACGGCCCGACGTACGTCGTCGACGGCTACTGGACCGCCGGGCTCGACGAGGCGTACGAGGAGTTCAAGGACCAGGTCGATCAGGCCGGCTACACGGTTCTCTTCACCGAGAAGGAAGAGCACGACGCCGAGATCTCGTACAAGGGCTCGGGCCGCACCGGGCAGATCGCGCTCCGCGACGACTGCACCGAGGACGACACGACCCGCGTGCACATCACGAGCAGGCCGGCGTAGGCGGCGGAACACCAGGAACAGACCCCTCCTGAGGGTCTGTCCCTAGGTTCATCCTCCTCAGGGAGGAGGCGAAAATTCGTCCACGCGGACGAGGCGACAAGCCGGACCGCCGGCTACCTTCAGGGCGTGACCCGCCGGAGACTCTGGCTGCTTGCGCGACGGCACTGGTTCGACGCGGTCCTGCTCGCCTTCGTCGGCGTGGGGCTCGTGGAGGTGATCCTAAGACAGAACGACGCGAACGGCCCGCTCGGCCCAACGTGGTTCGACATCCTCGCGACGCTCGGGATCGTCCTGCCGCTGTTCCTCTGGCGGCGGTTCCCGTTCGGGGCGCCCGCCGCCAGCGGCGTCGTCTTCGCGACGAGCTCATTCGTCGACGGGCGCCTGACTCCGAGCAGCGTCATCGAGGTGCTCACCGCGATCACGTGCTTCGTGCTCTTCGGCCTCATACGCGACCGCATGCAGGCGATCGCGGGCCTCGCGGTGGGAATCGGCGTCACGGCGATCATCGCCCACAACGACCCCAAGGGCGGCATCGGGAACTTCATCTTCACCTCGATCGTGTTCTCGATCGCGTGGGGCATCGGGTTCGGGCTGGGACGGAAGCTCCACGAGGCAGAGGAGGCAAAGGAGCGCCTACTTCGCGCCGAGCGAGAGCGGGCGGAGCGCGCGAAGCTCGCGGTCGCCGAAGAACGCACGCGGATCGCGCGCGAGCTCCACGACGTCGTCGGGCACAGCGTCAGCGTCATGACCGTCCAGGCGTCAGCCGCTCGGCGGCTCCTGAAGCCGCACCAGGTGAAGGAGCGCGAGGCGCTGCTCGTCGTCGAGCAGACCGGCCGCGAGGCGCTCGCCGAGATGCGAACGATGGTCGGAGTGCTGAGGCGGCCCGAGGAGGCGCCGGCGCTAGCGCCCCAGCCGAGCCTCGAGCACCTCGACAAGCTGATCCAGCACACCCGTGAGGGCGGTCTGCCGGTCCAGCTGCGAGTCGAGGGGAGGCCCGAGCTGCTGCCCGCGAGCGTCGACCTCACCGCCTACCGCGTCGTGCAGGAGGGCCTGGCGAACGCGATGAAGCATGCGCGCGCGCACCATGCCGAGGTGCTCGTCCGGTACGGCAATGGGCATGTGGAGGTGGCCGTCACGGACGACGGTACGGAAGACGGCGGCGAGAGCGGTGGTCATGGCCTCGTCGGCATGCGCGAACGCGTCTCGGTCTACGGCGGCGAGCTCGAGGCAGGCCCCCTTGCCGACGGGGGGTACCGACTCCGCGCGAGGCTCCCCGTCTCGTGAACCGCGTCCTGTCCGCGGCCCGAAGGTTCTGGGTCGACGCACTTCTTCTCGCAGCTCTCGCGGGCATGCTGTCGATCGCCGTCAGGGCCCCCGACCCCAAAGGGGCTGGAGGTCCCGTCTGGGCCGACGTTCTGATCGCGGTGGCGTACATCGGTCCCCTGTTCTTCCGGCGGCGGTGGCCGATGGGAGCGCCGCTCGCCTCGATCTCGGTGATCGTGTGGAGCTCGTTCGTCGACCCGGGGTATGGCGACAACGCCTTTCCGGCGTTTCTGGTCGCGCTAGGGATCGCCGCCTGGTTCGGGATGCGACCCGAACGCCGTCAGGCAATCGGCGGTCTGGCCGCTCTCCAGGTCGCGGCCGTCATCTCGACGTTCGAAGACCCGCACACGCAGTCGACCGGCGACTACTTCTGGTCCTTTCTGACCTTCTCGGTCGCGTGGATCATCGGCTTCGCGCTCGGTGAGCGGCTACGCGAGACCGATGTGACCAGGCGGCTGGCCGAGCAAGCGGAGCAGGAGCGGGAACAGCAGGCGGAGCTCGCGGTTGCCGAGGAGCGGGCCAGGATCGCCCGCGAGCTCCACGACGTCGTCGGGCACAGCGTCAGCGTGATGACGGTGCAGGCGGCGGCGGTGCGGCGACTGCTCGAGTCCGACCAGGAGAAGGAGCGGGAGGCGCTGATGGTCGTCGAGCAGACCGGCCGAGAGGCACTGGCGGAGATGCGCCGCATGGTCGGCGTCCTCCGGCGTCCGGAGGAAGCGCCCGCCCTCGCGCCGCAGCCGAGCCTCGAGCACCTCGACCAGCTCGTCGCGAACACGCGCGAGGCGGGCCTTCCCGTGGAGGTGCGGATCGAGGGAACGCCCACCCAGCTGCCTGCAGGGGTCGACACGACGGCCTACCGGATCGTGCAGGAGGCGCTGACGAACGCGGTCAAGCATGCGAACGCCGACCGCGCGGAGGTGGTCGTCCGCTACGGGAACGGCACGGTCGAGCTGATCGTCAGCGACGACGGCCGCGGGAACGACGACGGCGGCGGCAGCGGGCACGGCCTGGTCGGGATGCGTGAGCGCGTGTCGGTGTACGGGGGTGAGCTCGAAGCGGGACCGCAGGCCGGCGGCGGCTTCCGTCTCCGTGCGACACTCCCCGTCACGTGAAGGACGAGACCGGCACCACCACACTCACCTTCCTGTTCACCGACATCGAGGGCTCCACGGCGCTCGTGCGCAGGCTGCGCGACGACTACAGCGCCGTCTTCGAGGACCACAAGCGCCTGCTCCGGGACGCGTGGGACGCGAGCGGAGGGCGCGAGCTCGACGCCGAGGGCGACTCGTTCTTCGTCGCCTTCCGCAGCCCGCGGCACGCCGTGGACGCCGCCGTCGCGGCCCAGCGCGCGCTCGCCGGCCATGCCTGGCCCGGCGGCGCCGAGGTTCGTGTTCGCATCGGCGTCCACACGGGGGAGGCGACGCCGGCGGGCGACCACTACGTCGGCCTGGCCGTCCACCGCGCGGCCCGCATCTGCGACGCCGGGCACGGCGGGCAGGTGCTGATCTCGGAGACGACCCGGTCGCTGCTCGAGGACGACGAGCACGAGTTGGAGCTCGAGGATCTCGGGCCGCACCAGCTGAAGGACTTCGACCGGCCCATCCGCATCTACCAGCTCGCGATCGAGGGCCTCCCGGGCGAGTTCCCGCCGCTGCGCACCGAGACCGGCGAGCGCGCCGCGCAGCTGGCGGACCGGCAGGAGGAGCTCGCGGCGGAGGAGCCGACCTCGGCGGACGGGATCGTGCGGGTCCTGATCGTCGACGACCAGGTGCTCGTCCGGACCGGCTTCCGGATGATCCTCGAGGCCGAGCCGGATCTCGAGGTCGTCGGCGAGGCGTCCGACGGACACGAGGCGGTCGCCCAGGCGCGCAGCCTCGCCCCCGACGTCGTCCTGATGGACGTCCGCATGCCGGAGATGGACGGCATCGAGGCGACGCGGCAGCTCCTCGACGCAGACGGCGCCAAGTCGAAGGTCGTGATGCTGACTACGTTCGACATGGACGAGTACGTCTACGAGGCGCTCCGCGCCGGCGCGAGCGGCTTCCTGCTCAAGGACGTTCCGCCGGAGCAGCTCGTCGCCGGAATTCGCGCGGTCGCGAGCGGCGACGCCCTGCTCGCTCCGTCGGTGACGAGGCGCGTGATCGAGGAGTTCGTCCGGCGGCCGCCGGACTCAGTCCGCGAGCCGC
The DNA here is from genome assembly GCA_046734415.1 of Actinomycetota bacterium. GTDB lineage: Bacteria > Actinomycetota > Thermoleophilia > Gaiellales > Gaiellaceae > DATBLE01. Next base: position 10,254 of record JBKPRD010000068.1, read on the forward strand.
CCACGAGCCTCTCGGAGCTGACCGCGCGCGAGCTCGAGGTGCTGAAGCTGATCGCGCGCGGGCTCTCGAATGCGGAGATCGCGAAGGAGCTGTTCGTCAGCGAGACGACGGTGAAGACCCACGTCGCGCACGTCCTGATGAAGCTGGATCTGCGCGACCGCGTGCAGGCGGTCGTGCTGGCGTACGAGTCCGGCCTCGTCCAGCCGGGCGAGAGCTAGTCCTCCCCGAGGAGGAGAGGGCGGCTCGCAATATCCTCCTGCGCGCCGAGGACAAGTCGCCCGCAAAGCCGACGATTTTCGAGCCCCCGCAAGCCAGCATCCGGGTTGTCAATCACGACCCGGAAGGGGGCAAGAAATGATCCGCACTGGCGACACAATCGAGAACCCGGTCACCGGCGAACGCATCACCTTCCTCGCCACCGCACGTGACACGGACGGCGACGCGATCGTGATCGAGACCGTCGTCCAGCCGGACGGGTTCGTGGCAGCGGCGCACGTCCACCCGTCGCAGACCGAGCGCTTCGCGGTTGCCGAGGGCACGCTCGGGCTGAAGGTCGGCGGCGAGAAGCTCACCCTCGAGCCCGGCGACGTCGCGGTCGTCGAGGCCGGGACGCCGCACAAGTTCTGGAACGCGGGCGAGGAGCCGGTTCGCTTCGTCTGCGAGGTCCGGCCGGCGCTGCAGTTCGAGTCGCTGCTCGAGACGATGTTCGCGCTGGCGGCCGACGGCAAGACGAACAGGAAGGGCATGCCGAACCCGCTCAGGCTCGCGGTGATCGCGAAGGCGCACTTCGACACGGTCCGCCTTCCCTTCCCGCCGGCCTGGATGCAGGCAGCCGGCCTCGCGCTAGGCTCCCCGCTCGGCAGGCTCCTCGGCTATGGGGCGACGTACGAGCCGGACGAGAAAGTCGAAGCGGTTCCCGCGACCGTCTGAGAGAACCGCACCGGCAGGTCGAAGGGTCAGGCTCGCGCCTGACCCTTCGCGCTGCAGCAGGCTAGCGCGGATTCGGCAGCGGCGTCAGCACCGGCTCGAGCTGTTCGCGCAGGTGCTCGTAGTCGGGCGGGAGCGAGAGCCGCTCGCCAAGGCGGTCGGCCGGCTCGTCGACGGCGAAGCCCGGCCCAATCGTCGCGATCTCGAAGAGCACGCCGCTCGGCTCGCGGAAATAGATCGAGCGGAAGTAGAACCGGTCGATCACCGGCGTCGGCCGCGCGCCGCCCTCGGCGATGCGCTCGCGCCACGCCTCGTGCTCGTCCATCGGGGAGGCCCAGGCGACGTGGTGGATCGTCCCCGCGCCGCCCTGGCCGGGCCGTTCGGTGCGATCCATGACGTAGAGCGAGCCGCGTTCCTCCCCGCGCGACTCCCAGGTGTCGTCGCCGGCGGGCCGGAATCCCATCGTCTGCTCGAGGAAGCCGCGGCTCCGCTCCGGATCCGCCGCGTAGACGCGCACCGAGTCGAAGCCCTGCAGCGCCACCTCGGCCGGAACCTCGGGGTGGTCCGCGAGGAGGGGCGCATCGCCGGTCTCGACGGCCGCGAGCTCCAGCTCGAGCTCCTCGGGATCGCGGAAGAGGAGCCGGTCGCCGTCGCGCTGCGACTCGACTCCCGCCCTGCCGAGGCGCTGCGCCCAGAAGTCGAGGGCGTCCGTCGAGCCGACGCGCCAGACGACCCGGTAGGGCATCCCGGCGCCGGCTCGGCCGCGGCGGGCACCCGGATACTCGAAGAAGGTCAGGTCGGAGCCGTACGAGCCCTTCTCGTCCGCGTAGAAGAGGTGATAGACGGTCGGGTCGTCCTGGTTGACCGACTTCTTGACCAGGCGGAGGCCGAGCAGTCCCGCGTAGAACTCGACGTTCCCGGGGGCGTCGGCGGTGACGCAGGTGACGTGGTGGATGCCTTCGAGCCTCACGGCCCGAAGGCTAGCGGCGCAAGGGAGGACCAGGCCGGAGCCCGGCCCTCCGCTGCACTACGTGATCTTCAGCGAAAAGGTCGTGGAGTGGGCGCCGCTCGTGGCGGTGCCCGTCACCGTGATCGTGTACGTGCCCTTCTTCGCACTCAACCCGACACTCATCTTCAGCTTCGACTGCGTCCCCGCGGTCACCGGGTCGATGGTGAAGGTCCCCTTCACGTTCGACGGAAGCGACGTCGCGAGGTCGATCGACTGCGCCGAGCCGCTCGTGATCGCCGTATTGAGGAACGTCTTGCCGCTGCTGCCACGCGCGATGCTGACGCTCGTCGGGCTGGCGCTGATCGAGAAGTCGTCTGCGCCGCCACCGCCGCCACCGCCCCCACCGCCGCTGCCGCAGCCGGGCAGCTGGAACGACCCGATCCAGGTCCTCCAGTTGAAGACGTCCGTATTCGGGAGGTACTGCGTCGTGTACCAGAACGTGCAGTCGTCGTTCGGGTCGACCTGCATGCTCGAGTAGTCGCCCCAGCGCCCGTAGGTGGTCTGGGCGCCGCTGCCGCTCTTGAGGGTGGTCTCGCCCTGGTACGTCGTCGCCGAGTCGCCGGCGAGATGGCCGGTCACGCGGACGCCGGGATTCGTCGTCGCGTCGGTCGCGCTGTAGCCGAGCGCGATGTCGCCGTCCTGGTTCATCGCCGCGCTGGGCATCCAGCGCCAGAGCGTGTCGGAGGAGGGGAAGAACGTGCCCTGCTGGAAGACCGTCGGCGTGCCGCCCGCGCTCGGGTTCTTCCTGAACTCGTACCAGCGGATCCCGGTGCGGTTGACGGTCGAGCTGCCCTTGACCGTCTGCGTGACGAGGAACGACTCGTAGGTGCCGAAGTTGCGGTACGCGTAGCGGTACATCAGGCGGTCGCCGAGCGAGTCCAGCTTCGGATTCACAGCGCTGCTCCCACCGGATCCGGGCTGCTTGATCGTCTCGCAGCCGAGCGCGTCGCATGGGATCAGGATCGCCTGGGACGGCGTGAACGTCGTCGCGGAGGAAAGGCTGCCGGTCGGGTGAGGCGTGGCAGTCCAGTCGACAGCGTAGGTGTAGAGCTTCAGCGTGGGGTTGCCGCTCGTCGGCACGTTCATGCCGATCAACTGCTCCGGCGCGCCGGCCGCGGGTGGCGTCGAGCTGTCCACGTCGGCCGGGAGCAGGCCGTTCAGCGTCTGGCTGGGGATCGTCTGGCAGACCTGCCGTGCGGCGTGGTCCTGCAGCATCTGCGCGCGCTCGTAGGCGCACACTTCCGTCCCGTCGAACAGGTCGCCGCCGCCGAAGAGGTTGTAGGTCGTGTAGTAGCCGTCGGGCCACACGCCGAGCTTCGGGTAGTCCGGGAACTCGTCTCCAAAGCCGTCGAATGCGTAGCGATACCAGGAGCCGGTCGGATCGTTCGTCGCGGAGACAGCAATGCACTCGAGATATTCGCCGGTACCTAGGAAGTACGGCTCGAGCGAGAACTGCTGGATCACGAACCGGTCCGCCGCGCGGTCGTAAGCAACGGTTGCGTCACCGTCGTTCTCGGTGTCGCAGGCAGCCCCGGGGCCGCCCGGGTCGAACCCGCTCCAGATCGTGTTCGTGTCGGCGGGCCCGTACAGGGACGTACCCGTCTTCGAAAAGACCTCGAACGCAGTGTTGGTGACCTGGACGATGTGATTCGGGCCGACGGCGGCATTGTCGTCCGACGGCACACCGGGCCCCGAGGAATCGTCCACGTTCACGCCCTGGAAACCGGTGCCCACCGTCGGCGCCGCCGCGGCGAGCGTCGAGCTAGTGACCGGTGCCTCCGAGGTCACTGTCCCCGTCGAGTGGGGGAACCGGTGCTCCGGGCGCAGCTTGACCTTCTTCGGCCCCTTCTTCGGGGGGATGGTCCAAAGCGGAGGCGACTTGTCGTGCTTGATCTCCTCGCCGGGGCCGTCCTTGGCCGCGGTGAACGCGCCAGCGCCGGCGTCGCGGTGTGTGCCAAAGAACACCGCGACCACGACTCCGACCGCGATCGGAACGAGAGCAGCAAAAAGACGACGACGAGACACGAGCAGACCCTCCCTTAGACCCGAGAACCAAACATTGGTAGCACGTTCTCGCCCGGGCTGCCAGCTCCTGGCGAGGGAATGCAGCGGTTATGCACGAGCACCGGCAACTGCCTGATACATCGGCAGCTCGAACCAAAAAGTAGAGCCCTTGTTCTCGATGCTCGTGAAATCGATCCGGCCGCCGTGTGCTTCGACGATCTCGCGGGAGAGCGCGAGGCCGAGCCCGACGCCGGGAACACCGCTCGCGCGGGCCTCGCCGCGGAAGAACTTGCTGAAGACGCGCGGCTGGTGCTCGGCGGGGATGCCAAGGCCCTCATCCTGGACGCTCGTCCGGATCGAGTGGCCGCGCTTGCGAACCTCGACCCGGATGCGTCCGCCCGCCGGCGAATACTTGACCGCGTTGGTGACGAGGTTGATCACGACCTGTGCCAGCCGCTCGCCGTCCGCGTGGACCGTCAGCGGCCCGCCGTCGAGCACGACCTCGAGCTCGTGGTCGGGAGCGTCCGCCGCGATCAGCTCGACCTCGCGCCGCACGAGCTCGCCGAGGTCGAGCGGGCGCGAGGCGAGCTCGAGGCCGGCGCCGTTCTGCTCGTCCGCCGCGAGGAAGCCCTCGATCAGGCCCGCGAGGCGCTCGCCCTGGTCGTGGATGATCTCGACGTAGCGGCGCAGCGTGCGCTGGTCGGTGTCGCGCTTGAGCAGCAACCGCGTGTAGCCGAGGATGCTCGAGAGCGGCGTCCGCAGCTCGTGGGAGACGATCGTGATCAGCTCCGACTTCGCCCGCTCGCTCTGCCGCAGCTGCTCGTTCTGCACCTCGAGCTCGCGCCGACCGTGCTCGACCGACTCTGCCATCGTGTTGAACGCCGTCGTCAGCTCCCTGATCTCGGCGGGGCCGCCGGCCGGGATGCGCGTGGAGAGGTCGCCCGCCGCGATCCGCGAGGCACCGCTCGCGACCACGCGCACCGGGCGCGCGACCGCGCGAACGAGGTAGCCGCTGACGAGCAAGAGCAGGAAGCCCGAGGTGCCGAGCGCGATGCTGCCGATCAGCACGGCCTGGCTCGCGCGATGCTTCGACGAGGACGCGTGGGCCGAGATCAGGCGATCCTCGTCGGCGAGCAGCCCAGCGAGGCCGCGCCGGAGCCCGCCGACGCGGAGCAACCCCTCGTTCGTCGTCGTCGCCGACCGCGCGGCGGTGGGATCCTCCTCCGCGATCGACAAGATCGGCTCCCCGTAGTCCGTCACGTACGCGCGGGCCTGGTTGGCGATGGTGCGCACGAGCGCCGCCTGTCGGGGCTGGGGACCGACCTGCTTCTCCAGCGCCGAGATCGCGGCCGGAAGGGCGCGCCGCGACATGTCCCAGTTCTCGCGGATGCCCCTGTTCCGCGTGAGCACGAAGCCGCGAAAGCTCTGGTCGAGCTCGTCGACGATGCGCTCGAGGCGCAGCGCGGCGGTCGTCACGCGGTTCGCGACCGCCTGCTCGTTCGTCGAGCCGCGCAGGTTGGACAGCGCGACGAGCACGAAGGCGAAGGCGGCGGCGACGAGGATCGCGAGGACGCCGATCGCCCCGAGCACGCGTGCGACGATCGGGGCGGTGGCCGCCTCCTCGGCGGCGCGGCGGTATCGCCCGGCGAGCCAGCCCTTCAGCGGCATCTCACCGGGCGTCCGCCAGCAGCGAGGCGACGGTCGCGGACAGCTCGTCCGGGTCGAACGGCTTGGCGACGAACGCCTCCGCGCCCGCCTCGATCGCTTCCTGCCGGTCCGACTCCTCGGAGAAGGCGGAGACGACGACGCAGCGGGCGTGGCTGAGCTCGGGATCGCTCTTCAGGTGACGAACGATGTCGAGGCCCGAGCCGCCGGGCATCATCACGTCGATCAGAGCAACGTCGGGCCGGAAGCTGGCCGCCAGCTCGATCGACTCCTCGATCGTCGCGGCCTCCTCGAAGGCGTAGTCGCCGAGCAGCGCGACCCGCATCAGCTCACGCAACAGCGGCTCGTCGTCGCAGATCAACACCTTCTTCATACAACAAGCCGGAACAGGAGCAGCTCACGCGCCGGCGAGCGGTGCAGCGAGGTCACGGTCAGCGTGCCGCGGGCGTTGTTGTAGAGCTCCGTCCCTCCCACCACCGGAAGGATGTAGATCAGCCGGGTGGAGATCACGCCGGAGACGACGAGCTCGCCGCGTGGGAGGAAGTAGGTCGCGTTGCAGCTCTGTGTCGAGCCCGTGATCGTCGTGCAGACCATGTCGGCGTGGCCCAGGGCCCTGGCCTGGATCCGCTTGTTGTAGAGGACCAAGCGGTAGATGTCGACGTCGCCGGGGCTACTGCCGCGGGCGCCGGCGTCGATGTGGGAGTGCTGCCGCATTCGGTCGGTGATCCGGATCGTCCCCGGCCGTTCGAGGGCAAGCGCCCCTGGCAGCGCGAGCACGCCTGCGACCACCACGCCCGCAGTTACGACCCCCACCAGCTTCGCAGTCAATGAGCTCATCGAGACGGATCCCCTCCTCGTTCGATGAACGGCCTATTGTGCCTTCCCGGGAGAAAGTGGACGAGCTCGACCTGCTCGACTGGAAACGCCGTGTCTTCGCGGTCTACGCCGAAGTGCGCGCGAATGCGGATCCGCAGGACGCCTGGCGCCGGTGGCGCGCGGCTCGGGACGAGCTCTTCCGAACGCATCCGCAGTCGCCGCTGCCGGTCGAGGCCGGGGCCGGCTTTCGCGGTCTTCCCTTCTTCGACTACGACCCGGAGCTGCGGGTTCTCGCCGCCGTGGAGCCCGCGGGAGGGGAGCGGGTGCTCGTGGGCGGAAGCGGCGAGGAGCCGACGCCTTTCCGTCGGTTCGCGACGGCGCGGTTCGAGCTCGCCGGCGAGTCCCAGGCGCTCGCGCTCTACTGGCTCGAGGCGTACGGTGGCGGTGTCTTCCTGCCGGTCGCTGATGCGACGAGCGGCAAGGAGACGTACGGGGCGGGCCGCTACGTGCTCGACACGGTGAAGGGCGCCGACCTCGGCGAGCGCGGCGGCCGGCTCGTCGTCGACTTCAACTTCGCCTACAACCCGTCGTGCGCCTACGACCCGCGCTGGGCCTGCCCCCTGACCCCTCCGGAGAACCGGCTGGGCGTGCCCATCCGGGGAGGCGAGAAGTCTCAGACGCTCGTCGCCAAGCCGAACGTGGCGAGCAGCGACGTGTCTGACACGTAGAAGCTCACGGTCGAACGAGCTTCAGCTCGGTGGTATCCCATCGCCAGGTGTTGTCCGGCGTGACGTGGGTGCCGCCGATCCAGCGATCGATGCCGAGCAGCTCGACTCGGTCGGCTTCGCCGCGCAGCGTCTGTTCTCCGGCTGCTGTCAGCCGCAGCTGGAGCCGTGCGAAGCGCTGGCCGTCGCTGAGCGGAGGAGGCGGGGGAAGTGCTGTGCCGTCGTCGGTTTCGAGGAGCCTCGTCTTTCCCTGCCCGAGTGCCGAGAGGGCTCGGTAGAACCAGGCGTCGCCGAGGAAGGGCGCCTCCTCGAGCCGTTGTGCTCCGACGAAGGCGGCGGGCGGTGTGTTCGCGCCGTCGGCGATCGCGTGGAGCGCGCGTCGTTCCGTTCCCGAGAGCCCGTCCCCCGGCGCGGGCAGCTCCTCGAGCAATCGGCGCAGCGCGGGGGCGAGAAACGGCAGCTGCGCGGTGTCACGCGTCGCCCACTGGGCCAGTGTCGTCGGCTCGGGCGCCTGGAGGGCGGCCCAGGCATTCGTGGCTGCTCGCAGCGTGGCCGGCGCCGCCCGGCGACGGGAGGGCCAGAGCGTCTCGAGCTCGTTCGCCGTCAATTCGCCCAGACCGGCGAAGGACGGCTTGCCGGGGAAGGAGCCGACGACGATCAGCTCGGGCGCGACCTCATCGGCCTCAGCGAGCGCGAGCACATCCAGGAGTTGGAGCTGGTCGTAGAGATCGTGCTCGAACCAGAGCACCACCTCGAGGTCGTCGCGGAAGGCGTCGAGCAGCTGCCGGTCGCGCCGCTCGAGCGAGGAGAGCAGCGCCTGCCGGCTGCCCCAGCCACAGTCGGCGAGGAAGCGGGCGCGTGTCCGCAGCAGCTCCGGCCGTGGCAGCCCCGGTACCGGCCCCTCGTGGAGTGCGTCCTGCCATGGCAGCACGGCGCCGCTCACCGCGCGCCGCAGGGTATTGCCGGCGCTCTCGCCGTTGGTGACGTGGAGGAGCGAAGGCCGCGCCGTCGGCGCGCCGCCGCGTCGGGCGAGGTAGGCGGCGCCGCAGGTGCAGTGGTCGAGCGAGGTGCAGGCGCAGCCGACGACGCGTGCGAGCTCGTCCCGCATGCGCCGCAGCGCCGCAATCCGCCCATCGATCTGGTCGATCTTCGCCGCCATCCGCACCCGCAGCGCCTGCGACGGAGTACCCGAGCGGCGTGCCGCGCGCAGGAACTCGGCGATCTCGGCCAGAGTGAAGCCGACCGCCTGTGCCTCCTTGATCGCGCCGAGGAAGCGCACCGTCTCCTCGTCGTAGCGGCGGTGCCCGCTCGGCGTCCGGTCCGGCGCCGGCAGCAATCCCCGCCGCTCGTAGTAGCGCAGCGTCTCGACGTTCACTCCTGCGCGTTCCGCGACCTCGCCGACTCTCACGCCGCTGACTATAAACCCGTACCTAGGTACGGAAATCAAGCGTTCAGGCCTTCCGCTCCATCGCGAAGCGCCCGAACTCGCGGCCGCGGAAGGTCGCCCGCCCGCGGTAGCGATCCGGGCCGTCCGGGTGGAGGTGGTCGACGAAGCCGGAAAAGGGGCGGCGGTAGCACAGCGACAGGCCGACGACGTCGAAGGGTGCACCGGGCAGCCGCCCCAGCGCGGTCCAGCCGTGCCCGCCGCGGATCCGCTTCCGGACGCCGACGAGGGGCGGCAGCATGCCGCCCGCCCGCCGCACCGTCCACTCGCCGTCCAGCGCGCTCACTCGACGTTTCTGCGCGTCCATACACCCCGGACACCGGTGCCTGGCACCGGTAAACGCCTGCAAGCAGCCGGAAGGGCTGGGCAGATCAACCGGTCCCCGGCACCGGTTTGGACGCCTTTGCCAGACTTCCGGCGATGAGGCGGGCCGCGCTCATCGGCGCGTTGGCGGCCGTCCTCGCGCTCGCACCCGGCGCGAGCGCGAAGTTCAGGCTGTGGCTGACGGTCGGCGACCGGACCCCGAAGGTGATGCAGCCGGTCGCGGTCGTCGTGCACTCGGAGGCGCAGCTGTCCTTCGACCTGCGACTGATCGCCGTCGCGCCCGAGAAGCCATGGTTCCGCGTCGTCGGCACGGTCACCGGCGACATCAGCCGTCCGCACGCGAACATCCCGCACGACGGCTTCGAGGTCACGCTCCACCGGCTGAGCAACCGCGCCTGGCGCGGCGTGGTTCGCTTCCCGCGCCGCGGCCGGTGGCAGCTCGTCGTCCCGAACGGAGCGCCGGACGGGGTGATGATCCCTCCGCCCGTCCGGCGCGCGATCGTGGTGAGCTAGGGCCCTTCCTCGACGATCTCTTCCTCGACGACGTCGGCCGGTGCCGCCCGCCGCACGCGTCGACGCCCCGCCGCCGGGCCTGAGGTCGCGTAGGAGCGCCGGAAGTAGCCCGGCCCCCAGAGCGACGACCAGAACGCCAGCGAGAGCAAGAGGCCGATCGCGCCGACGATCATCAGGATCACGCCGATCGCATCCAGGTTGATCGCGTCCGAGCTGTCCGCGACGCCCCAGGTGAGGATCGCCCCCACCGCGATCAGGATCAAGCCGATTCCCATGCCCATGTCCTCGTCTCCTTTGCTCGGCCGGTGCTCGTCGCCCGGCCGACCTAGATGAAGATCTGAAAGCCCTTCGGTGCCTTCGTATGCGCAGTGTCCGCCTCCCGCGAGGCCGTGTCCGTCGAACCACGTTCACGCGCCCCTTGTTTTCGCCGGCGGCGATAAACGCGAAACGGTCTAGCGTTCCAGCATCGCGTCAGACCGCTCGCTGGACAGGTTCCGGGCGGCGTAGTCGGACGTGCCGGAGTCCCGGAGCTCCTCGGCCGCGGCGACCAGCGCGCCGTACGCTGCGCGCGCGAGGCTGCCGCCGGTAGAGACGCGCCGGACACCCGCCGCGGCCAGCTCGCCGACGCGCGGCCCGCCGCGGAGCGCAAGCACGTTCACCGGCACGCCGACCGCTTCGACGAGCCGCCGGATCTCGCCGACATCGGTCAGGCCGGGCGCGTAGACGACGTCGGCGCCGGCGTCCCGGTAGGCGATCAGCCGGGCGATCGTGTCGTCGAGGTCGCCCGCGCCGTAGAGGTGGTTCTCGGCGCGGGCGGTGAGCACGAGTCTCGCCCGGGCGGCCTCCGCGGCAACGCCGACCCGCTCGGCAGCCGCGCCGACCTCGTCGATCTGCCCCGTCGCCGGGTCGTAGTCCTCGATCGAGCAGCCGGCCGCCCCCGCGTCGGCGAGCAGGCCGACGGTCTCGGCGACTCCGCCCGCCTGGTCGGGGTAAAGGCGCTCGCTGTCGACGTTGAGCGGCAGCCGAACCGCCGCCGCGAGACGGCCGACGTGCTCGACGAGCTCGTCGCGCGTCACCGTCTGATCGCGTTTGCCGATCGCGAGCGCGAACCCGGCGCTCGTCGTCGCGAGCGCTTCGAAGCCGAGCGCCTCGAGCAGCATCGCCGACCCTACGTCCCACGGGTTCGGCATGACAAAGAGCTGCTCGCGGGCATGGAGCTCCCGGAAGCGATCGACGGCCGGCACGGCCGTAGTTCTATCGCGTCGGATCGTTGTCGATCGGGAAGCGCCAGTCGGACCGCCTCGAGCCTCGGCTGTCCGTGCGCCAGCCCACCAGCCCGATGACGATCGAGCGCACTCCTCCCCTCGGGATCGGCAGGCGCGCGCGGAAGCGGCCCGGTGCCAGCTCCTTCCCGAGGGCGGTCGACGTCGTCAGCCCACGCAGGCGGACGTAGATCCCGCGGGCGGAGAACGGCTCCGGCCCGGCACGGAGTGTCCACACGAGCGCGATGCTCCTGCCCTGCGGCGCCTGTAGGACCTGCGGATTCGCGAGGTGGGCGACCACGCGCTCCTTTGCGGCCGCCTGCGCGACGCAGGCGAGGACGGCCAGCACGACGACGAGATACCTCATGGCGGAACTACACCGCCGGGCGCGAGCGGGTTCGGGGCCGGCCGTATCATCTCCCGGATGAGCCGAGCGCTCGCAGTCCTGCTCGCGGCGGCTGTCGCCGCGGGGGCGACGGCCGCGGGAGCGACCGCACGCAGCGGTGAGTGCGAGGCCGCCGGCAGGTCTGCGTCGGCGCGCTCCCGGCCTCGCACCAGCGCGTCGTCCTGAAGAGCCGGAACGGCTCAGGCGAGCACGGCACGGCCGCAGTGACGCTCGGGTTGCACGAGACGAAGGTCGTCTTCAGGCTCAGCGGCGGGCCGCGGGGCGTTCGGCAGACGGTCCGGCTGCTCACGGGCGGCTGTAGCGGGAAGCTGCTCACGCGCCTCGGCTCGATCGTCGACGGGAGGGGAGTGTCGCGCGGGAACGCGATCTCGTGCCTCTCCGGCTTCGCGATCGTCGTGCACGAGACGACGGCTGCCGGCGCGGCAGTCGCTGCCTGCGGGGTCGTCCCACGCTACGTGCCGAAACGCTGAGCTACCCGGAGGGGCCACGACGTCGGTCGCGGTCTCCCCCAGCTTGAGCCGGACCGAGGACAGCGAGCGGCCCGTTAACCACTGGCCGATCCGCACGCGGAGCTCGCGGCGTACGCGGACCGGAGCTCGTCGGTCATCTCGTCGGACGCCTCGGTTCGCTCACGCATCGCAGCCGCCGGCAGCTTGCTGTCGCAGGCCAGCCCGCGCACGACGGCCTGGGGTGTCTCCCTGGTGTGGACGACCTCGTCGGCGAGCTGGTGGATCTTCACCCGTGCACTCCGGGCACTCCTGCGCAGCAGCAGGAACGCATCGTCGATCGGCAGCCCATAGCGCTCGGCGAGCACGCCCTTCGCCTGCTCGATCACGATCCGCGACTCGAGCGCATGTACGAGCTGGTCGCGCTCCGTCGTCAGCTGTTCGAGCCGCTTGCCCAGCTCGTCGACCTGTAGACCGGTCAGATCCGAGCTCATCGCACTGAACAGAGTACTCTCTTTCTTTGGCCGTTCCGCGCTCCGGCGACGCGAAACCTGTATGGATGTGGACGAGGATCCCTCGGCCCAACCTGTTGTGGTCGTCGGCGCGTCGGCGGGCGGCGTCGAGGCGCTGCGTGAGCCGGCGGCAGGACTGCCGGCCGACCTGAGCGCGTCGGTGCTCGTCGTCGTCGTTCTCCCGGCGGCGCTCACGGCCTGTGCCCGAAGCCGTAGCGGACGAGGACGCGCTGCGCAGGCGGCCGGATCAGCCTCGTCACGAATGCGTACGCCTCCCGGAGATGCGCGCTGCGCTTCACGACCGCGACCTCGTAGACGACGTGCGGCTGCGCAGACTCGCGGATGCGAATCACGCCCACCTTCGGGAGCACCGATTTCGCGTCCGTGACGTAGACGAAGCCGGCGTCGGCCTCGCCGAGGACGACCTTTCCGAGCACCCCCTTCACGTCGGTCTCCTGGCTGACGACGTTCTTCATCACGGCCGAGGTGATCCCGAGGTTGTTGAGCACGGTGCGCGTGTACGAGCCGACCGGCACGCTCGCATCCCCGATCACGAGCCGAACGCCGGGCCGCGTCAGATCCATCGCCGAGTGGATGCGGGCGGGATTCCCCTTCGGGACGATCAGGACGAGGGTGTTCGTCGCGAACGGGATGGGCTTCTGGACGAGCCCCTGCTGGTAGAGGAGCTCCGGGTACTTCGGGCTGGCGGCGGCGAAGACGTCGGCGGGGGCGCCCTGCTGGATCTGCAGGGCGAGCTGGTCGGAGCCGGCGAAGTTGTACCGCGGCCGGCCGTCGATCGCCGGAAACGCCTGCATCAGCGAGGCGGCGGCGTAGACGGTCGGCGTCGCCGCAGGCTGCGCCGACGTCGCGGCGGGCACGATCGCGGCGAGGACGAACGACCAGGCGAGAACGCGAGACCGCATGGTCTCGACGCTAGTGACGGCGCCGCTCGTGTGTCAACCGCTACCTAGGCAATGCCTCGGCGGCACGGGCCCGGTCACCGACGAGGGCCCGGGTATCCCGCCGCGTGAGCAGTTCGCGGATCTTCGACGAGTTCTACTCCGTCCGGGCGTGCCGTTGACAGGTCGAAGATCACCAGTTAGCTTCGATCGGGACCCATCTCCCGGGGGGTGGAGAGCGTGCCCAAGACGAGCGAGTTGGATTCGGGGATCGGCGCGGGCTTCGTCCCCCGTGGCTGGATCGTCGCCATGACGATCGCGCTGCTGCTCCTTGCGGCGGTGGCGCTCTACACGCTGTGGGCCTTCTGGCCGGTCGGCCTTCAGGTCGTCTCTCAGAACCCTGAGCGTAGAAAGGCGAGCTACTTCGGCGCCGACCTGAGGGTCTCGACGGAGGCGCTCTACTTCGGCGTGGTCGCGCTCGCGGGCGCGCTCGGCGGCCTTGTCCACACGGTCCGGTCGTTCTCGATGTACGTCGGCACGCGCAAGCTGCTCTGGAGCTGGGTTCCGTTCAACCTGCTCCTGCCCGTGGTCGGAGCGCTCGGCGGAACGCTCTTCTACCTCGTCTTCAGGGCCGGGCTCTTTTCGTCCTCGACGACGACCTCCAGTGCGAGCCCGTACGGGTTCGCCGCGATCGCCGCCCTGGTCGGCCTCTTCTCGGAGCAGGCGGTGGAGAAGCTGAGGCAGATCGCCCAGCAGATGTTCACCGAGGCGCCGAAGTTCGAGCCCGACCATTTCGAGCCGGCAGCCGCCGCCGGAACGGCCGCGGAGACCCACGCGGAGACTCCTCCGGCCGACGCCGCCGCGAGCGCGCCGCACTGACCAG
>JBKPRD010000069.1:0-6383 GCA_046734415.1 Actinomycetota bacterium
AAGGAGCTCGCGACGAGGACGGTCTTCAACGTGCTGGGTCCGCTGACGAATCCGGCCGGCGCCCGTGCGCAGGTCGTCGGGGTGTACGAGCCGGCGCTCGTCCGGACGATCGCCGAGGTGCTCGCGCGGCTCGGTGCGCGACGCGCCTTCGTCGTCCACGGTTTCGGCGGCATCGACGAGCTCTCGCCGGCCGGGCCGAACCTCGTCTGCGAGGTCGTGGACGGCGGGGTGCGCGAGCTCGAGGTCGATCCGCAGGCGCTCGGGCTGCCGCGCTGCGTTCCGGCAGAGCTCCGGGGCGGCTCGCCGAGCGAGAATGCGGCCGTGATCAGAGCCGTCTTCTCGGGCCAGGAGCGCGGCGCGAAGCGCGAGGCGATCCTGCTCAACGCCGCCGGGGCGATCGCCGCAGGCGGCCACGCCGACGACCTCCGCGACGGCCTGGAGCTCGCCCGCGAGACCGTCGATTCCGGAGCCGCCGCGGAGCGGCTCGAGGCCCTCGTCGCCTTCTCGAACGATGGGTAGGTTCAGGGACGCCCTCTCCTGTCCCGGCCTCGCCACGATCGCCGAGGTCAAGCGCCGCTCGCCCTCGGCCGGCGACCTGCGGCCCGACGCCGAGCCGGCCGGGCTCGCGGCCGCATTCGAGCGCGCAGGGGCGGCAGCCGTGTCCGTGCTCGTCGACGAGCGCTTCGCCGGCACGGTCGACGACCTGCGTGCGGCGCGAAGGGCCGCGTCGCTCCCACTCCTCGCGAAGGGGTTCTTCCGCGAGGAGGCCCAGCTGGACGAGCTCCACGAGGCGGGCGCGGACGCCGCGCTGCTGCTCCTGCGCGACCTCGACGACCGCGCTGCGCGGGGCCTGATGGAGCACGCCACGCGGATCGGGCTCGACGCGCTGGTCGAGGCGCACGATGCCGGTGAGCTCGAGCGAGCGGTCGCGCTCGGCGCCGACCCGATCGGGATCAACGCCCGCGACCTGGCGACCTTCGCGATCGACCGCCGGGCGCAGCTCCGGCTCGTCGTGCAGGCGCCGCGCGACCGCGTCGTGATCGCCGAGAGCGCGATCCACACGCGGGCACAGGGGGCGGCGGCGGAGGTGGCCGGGGCCGACGCGATCCTCGTCGGCACGGCGCTGATGCGTGCCGCCGACCCGCCCGCCAAGCTGCGGGAGATCGCGTCGCGGCCGCTCGTGAAGGTCTGCGGCCTCACCCGCGCGGAGGACGTCGAGGTCGCGATCGAGGCGGGCGCCGACCTCTGCGGGTTCATCCTCGAGCCCGCGAGCCCGCGGGCGGCGCACCAGGTGCTGCCGGTGCCGGAGACGGTGCTGTCGGTTGCGGTCTTCGTCGGCGACGCCGACGAGACCGACGCCGACCTCGTCCAGCTCTACGACCGCCAGGACGGGAAGGTGCGCGGGCGCGACGCCGTCTTCCTCCGCGACGGCGAGCAGGTGGCGACGGTCGTCGACCTGCCTTGGGAAGAGGAGGACGAGACGCAGCTCGAACGGGCGCGGGCAGTCGAGGGGCGCCTGGTGCTCGCCGGCGGGCTCGGGCCGGAGAACGTGCGGCGTGCGATCGCGGCGACGAGGCCGTGGGCGGTCGACGCGAGCTCGAGTCTCGAGTCGAGCCCGGGGATCAAAGACCACGACCGCGTGCGGGCCTACGTGGCGGCAGCGAGATGAGCGGGCCGTACGGCGACTACGGCGGGCGGTACGTCCCGGAGACGCTGATCCCCGCCCTCGACGAGCTCGAGGCGGGCTGGCGCGAGGCGCGCGAGGACCCGGGCTTCGCCGAGGAGGTCGACCGCCTCGGGCGCGAGTACGGCGGCCGGCCGACGCCGTTGACACTCGCCGAGCGGTTCGCGCCGGGCAAGCGGCTCTACCTGAAGCGCGAGGACCTCCTCCACACGGGCGCGCACAAGCTGAACAACGCGCTCGGGCAGGCGGTGCTCGCACAGCGGCTCGGCAAGCGCCGCATCGTCGCCGAGACCGGCGCCGGGCAGCACGGTGTCGCAACGGCGACCGTCTGCGCGCGATTCGGGCTCGAGTGCGTCGTCTACATGGGCGCCGAGGACATGCGGCGGCAGCGCCCGAACGTCGAGCGCATGGGCCTGCTCGGGGCCGAGGTGCGGCCGGTCGAGTTCGGGACGAAGACGCTCAAGGAGGCGACGAGCGAGGCGATCCGCGACTGGATCACCAACGTCGAGACGACCCACTACCTGATCGGCTCCTGCGTCGGCCCGCAGCCGTACCCCGAGCTGGTGCGCGAGCTGCAGGCGGTGATCGGGCGCGAGGCGCGCGAGCAGGTGCTCGAGGCGGAGGGGCGGCTCCCGGACGCCGCGATCGCGTGCGTCGGCGGCGGCTCGAACGCGATCGGAATGTTCGCCGGCTTCCTATCCGACGACGAGGTGCGCCTGTTCGGCGTCGAGGCCGCCGGCGCCGCGTCGCTCGGAACCGGCCGTCCCGGCGTGCTCCACGGCGCGCGCTCCTCGCTGCTCGCCGACGAGGACGGCCAGATCGTCGACGCGCACTCGATCTCCGCCGGCCTCGACTACCCGGGCGTCGGCCCCGAGCACGCCTTCCTCCGCGACAGCGGGCGCGTCGAGTACCTGGCGGCGACCGACGAGGAGGCCCTGGCGGCGTTCAGCCGCCTGGCCGAGACGGAGGGGATCATCCCTGCGCTCGAGCCCGCACACGCCCTCGCCCGCGCCGGCGAGCTGGACGGCGATGCCGTCGTCGTCTGCCTCTCCGGCCGCGGCGACAAGGACCTGGACGAGGCCCTCGCGCACCTGGAGCGGTGACCGGCCGTCGACACACATCCCGCACGACTGCGTCACCCACACGTGACGGAATCCTCGCTAGCGTGACTTCAGGGGCGCTCGCGCCCCCCGGGGGGCCCCTGGGATGAGCAAGGCGCTCGTCGTCTACCTGATGGCCGGGCGCGAGGCGCCGGAGCTCGCCGCCGCAGCCGAGGCCGGTGGTGCCGACATCGTCGAGATCGGCTTTCCCTTCTCCGATCCGCTCGCCGACGGGCCCGTGATCCGGCGCGCGGCAGAGCGGGCGCTCGACGCGGGGATGCGGACGAAGGCGTGCCTCGAGTGCCTGGCGAAGACGCGCGCCGGCGTCTCGGTTCCGCTCGTGCCGATGACCTATTCGTCGCTGCTCGAGGCGTACGGCTGGGACCGGTTCGCCGAGAACGCGCGCGAGGCCGGAGCGGCGAGCCTGATCGTCGCCGACCTGCCGGCCGGGGAGCGTCCCGAGCTTCGCCGCGTCCAGCTCGTCGCTCCGACGTCGACGGACGAACGGCTCGCCCTCGCCGCGGAGCAGACCGACGGCTGGCTCTACCTCGTCACGCTGACCGGGACGACCGGCGCTCGGGCCGAGCTCTCCCCCGCCCTGGCCGGCCTCGTCGACCGCTCTCGCCGCGCGACGGACAAGCCGCTCTACGCCGGGTTCGGGATCTCGACGCCGGAGCACGCGGCGGCCGCCGCCGCCCTGGCCGACGGCATCGTCGTCGGCTCGCGGGCGCTCGAGGTCGCGGAGGAGGGGCCGAATGCACTCGAGACCTACGTTCGCTCGCTCCGCGACGCGCTCGACGCATGAACTACGAGCTGCGGGAGGTCGGCGAGGGCGTCTGGGCCGCCATCGCCGACGACGACCCGCCTGCCGTCGGCAACGCGGCGATCGTGGACACCGGCGAGGAGACGGTCGTCTTCGATACGACCCTCAGCTTCCGGCTGAGCGCGCGGCTTCGCGAGGACGCGGTGCGCCTGACGGGGCGCGACGTGACGACGCTCGTCAACAGTCACTGGCATGGCGACCATACGCTCGGGAACCAGTCATTCGCCGACGCGCGGATCGTGTCCACCGAGCGCACGCGTGAACTGATCGAGACGGTCGGCGCGGAGCGACTCGCGCGGAGCAAGGAGCTGTACGGAGAGGAGCGGCCGGAGATTCTCGACGTCGAGCTGACGCCGCCGACGGAGGCGTTCGACGACCTGCTCGAGCTCGGGCGTGTCGAGGTCGTCACCTACGGAGGCGGCCATACGGAGAGCGACGCCGTCGTCTGGCTCGCAGACGCCGCGCTTCTGCTCGCGGCCGATCTCGTGCTCATCGACAACCACGCCTGGGTCGGCGACGGCGACGTGCGGAGCTGGCGTCAGATCCTGGCGCGGCTCGGCGAGCTCGATCCGGAGGTGATCGTTCCCGGGCATGGGCCCGTGGGCACGTCCGGCGATCTCGACCTGATGGACGCCTACCTCGCCACGCTGCTCCGGCTCGAGCCCGGCGCGGAGATGCCGCCGGAGCTCGCCGACCTCGCGCACCCCGAGGTGTTCGAGCGCAACCTCGCCGCGCTCCAGTCGCGATAACCTCAGCCGATGGAGGGCTGGGGCCCCGCCACCTACGGCGACCGCATCGCAGCGGTCTACGACTCGTTCTACGGAGAGACGCTCGACACCGAGAGTGCGGTCGAGACGCTCGCCGAGCTCGCGAGCGGCGGACCTGTGCTCGAGCTCGCGATCGGCACCGGCCGGCTCGCTCTCCCGCTCGCCGCACGCGGGCTCGAGGTGCACGGGATCGACGCCTCGGAGCGAATGGTCGCCGAGCTCCGTGGGAAGCCGGGCGGCGAGGCGATCCCGGTCACGATCGGCGATTTCGCCGACGTCCCGGTCGAGGGGAGCTACCACCTCGTCTTCATCGCCTTCAACACGCTCTTCGCGCTCCTCTCCCAGGAGGAACAGCTGCGCTGCTTCGTCAACGTCGCTCGCCACCTCACGGACGAGGGCGTCTTCGTCGTCGAGGCGTTTTTCCCCGACCTTGCGCGCTTCGACCGAGACCAGCGCACCCAGGCGACGTGGGTCGACAGCGGGCGCGTGATGATCGACGCTTCTCGCCACATGCCGATCGAGCAGCGTGTCGACAGCCAGCACGTCGTGATCACCGAAGAAGGTACGAAGCTCTACCCGGTGAGCGTTCGCTACGCATTCCCCAGCGAGCTCGACCTGATGGCCCGACCCGCCGGCCTCGACCTGCGCGCGCGCTGGGGCAACTGGCGGCGCGATCCGTTCACCGCCGAGAGCGGACGGCACGTGTCGGTGTACGCGCGATGAAGGAGAGCGTTCGCGTCGCGTGCGTCCAGGCCGAGCCCGCAATCCTCGACCGGGCCGCCACGCTCGAGAAGCTCGCTGCCCGGACAGCGGAGGCGAAGGCGCAGGGAGCCGGGCTCGTCGTCTTCCCCGAAACCTTCGTCCCCGCCTACCCGAGCTCCGCCTGGGCGAAGTTTCTGGCCGGCTGGACGGATCCGCGTGCAAAGGGGGCGTTCGCGATGCTCGCGCGAGAGGCGCTCGAGGTCCCGGGTCCCGACGCCGACCGGCTCGGAGAGATCGCACGCGAGAACGAGGTCTGGCTCGTCACCGGCGTGAACGAGCAGGATCCCGCGCGCCCCGGGACGCTCTACAACTCGCTCCTCTACCACGCGCCCGACGGCCGCCTGGCCGTCCACCACCGCAAGCTCGTGCCGACGAACCATGAGCGGCTCGTCTGGGGCCAGGGCGACGGCGAGGGGCTGCGCGCGATCGAGACCGGCATCGGCCGGATCGGAGGGCTGATCTGCTGGGAGAACTACATGCCGCTCGCGCGCTTCGCACTGTACGAATCCGGCGTCGAGATCTACATCGCCTCGACCGCCGACGACGGCGACGAGTGGCAGGCGACGCTCGTCCACATCGCACGTGAATCCCGCGCGTTCGTCGTCAGTCCGTGCCACTTCCAGCGCGGGAGCTCGTACCCCGACGATTTCCCGCTCCGGGAGGAGATCGCGGAGCTGAACCCGCTCGGCCGCGGAGGTTCGGCGATTCTCGCCCCGGACGGGTCGTACCTCGCAGGGCCGCTCTACGACGAGGAGGGGATCCTCTACGCCGACCTCGAGCCGCAGCGCCTCGCGGAGGAGCGACAGCGCTTCGACGCCGCGGGTCACTACCACCGTCCGGACGTGCTCGAGTTACACGTGCGGCAGTTGCGAGGACGAAGCGCCGGATGAATCGCTACCTCTGCTCCTGACCCGCTTCGGCAAGAGCTCCTCCGCCCGCCGGAGCCAGGCGGCGATGTCGCCGACGTTTCCGGCCGGACCCGACCCGCGAGATCGAGCCGACACGGCAAGCACTACGGCAGAGAGCGTGTCCCACAGAGCCGAGCGTGCGCCCTAGGCCGCGCGGTCGAGCCGGACGTGCTCGTCGCCCCGAATGGGGCCTCTGCGGTCAGAGCTCTTGCGCCGGGCCAAGTACGCGTAGGGGTGGTAGAACGCGTCCATCGCACTGTCTGGCGCGACCTCGAGGTCAAAAATCACGCCGGTGGCCAGGTCGCGGACGGAAAGCTCCACCCGCTTGCTGTCGGGGTG
>JBKPRD010000070.1:0-4389 GCA_046734415.1 Actinomycetota bacterium
CGCCCCGCAGGATCCGTACGCTCTCTCGAAGTGGTTCGGGGAGCTGCTGATGGACGCCGCCGTGGCGCGCTCCGACATCCGCTGCATCTCGCTCCGCCCGAGCTGGGTGCAGAACGAGGAGAACTACGAGCGCAACCTCGGCCCCCAGGTGCGGAATCCCGCGGAGCTGAGCCCGAACCTCTGGAGCTATGTGGACGTGTACGACCTCGCCGACGCGATCGTGCTCGCGGTCGAATCCGACCTTTCGGGCCACGAGGTCTTCTACGTCGCGTCGCCGGACAACGTCGGCGGCCGCCCGTTCGCCGAGCTCGTCCGCCGCTACTACGGGAACGCGATCGAGATCCGTGCACTCGCACGCGAGGACGCCTCCGGGATCTCGTGCGCGAAGGCGGAGCGACTGCTTGGCTACTCACCGAGTCGGTCGTGGCGCCGCTACCTGGACGAGGAGGGCCGCGCACGCACGCGGGAAATCTGATCGAGTTAGTCGGCCGATGAACGAGCGTCTCAAGACCAGCCTCGGGATCTGGGCGTTCGGGCCGATGGTC
Source organism: Actinomycetota bacterium (assembly GCA_046734415.1). GTDB lineage: Bacteria > Actinomycetota > Thermoleophilia > Gaiellales > Gaiellaceae > DATBLE01. Next base: position 546 of record JBKPRD010000070.1, read on the forward strand.
ACCCGGTTCGTCCCCGGCGGCTACAAGCCGGAGCTCGCGGGGCAGACCACGGTCGAGCGCGTCCGCGGGGCGGTGGAGGCTCTCGGCGATCTCATCGACGGCTACGAGTTCCACTACCCGCAGGAGCTCTCCGCCGACAACCTCGACGAGGTGCGCGGCGCGCTCGACGGCCACGACGTGTACTGCCTGGCGACGGGGCTCCACCTCGACGCGCGCTTCGGCAAGGGAGGACTTGTCTCAACGGACGAGGCGACCCGGAACGAGGCCGTCAAGCGGACATTCGACGCGATCGACTTCGCCGGCGAGCTCGAGGCGAACTTCATCATCTGGCCGGGGATCGAGGGCTACAACTATCCGTTCCAGGCGCCGTACACCGAGACGTGGGCCTGGTTCCTGGACGGGATCGGCCAGGCGGCGCAGCGGTGCCGCGACCGCGGAATCACGCTCTTCCTCGAGCACAAGAACTCGGAGCCCGCGATGAAGATCCTGATGCGCAACGTCGGGATGACACTCCACGTGATCCACACGCTCCGGCGCCAGGGGCTCGACAACGTCCAGGTCAACATGGACTGGCAGCACCTGATCATGAACGGCGAGAACCTGGCCGAGTACGCGGCGTTGCTCGCCTCCGAGGGCCTGCTCGGCCACCAGCACGCCAACTCGGGCTGGGGCACCTTCGACGACGACAACATGGTCGGCGCGACGGCCTTCATGGAGACGCTCGAGCTAGCCGTCGAGCTGCGGCGCGCAGGCTACGGCGAGAACGGCGAGCGGCTCGGGTTCGACCTGTACCCGTACACCGAGGACGCGGTCGAGGCGGTGCGGCGCAGCGTCATGCAGTGGCGGTTCATCGAGACCGTGGCCGAGCGGCTCGACGGCGAGGCGCTGCGTGAGGCCCAGATGCGCAAGGACGCCGTGGCCGCCTACGAGCTCGTCTACGCGGCGCTTGGCGCGACGTAGCACGTTCGTCGGCCTCGACGTCGGCACGACCGGCGTCAAGGCGATCGCCGTCTCTCCGGACGGTGAGGTGATTGCGCGGGCGGAGCGGGAGTACCAGCTGGCCACGCCTGCGCCCGGCTGGGCCGAGCAGGATCCCGAGGACTGGTGGCGCGCCTGCGAGGCGGCGCTGGCCGCGGTGGGCGCTGAGCACGCGGCGGGAATCGGCCTCTCTGGCCAGATGCACGGGCTGGTGGCCCTCGACGGGACCGACCGTGTGATCCGGCCCGCGATCCTCTGGAACGACCAGCGCACCTCCGCCGAGTGCGAGGAGATCGAACGGCGGATTGGCGTCGAGCGGCTGATCCGCCTCACGGGCAACCGGGCGCTGACCGGGTTCACCGCGCCGAAGCTGCTCTGGCTGCGCGAGCACGAGCCGGAGGCCTTCGGCCGGATCCGCCACATCCTCCTCCCGAAGGACTATGTGCGCCTACGCCTCACGGGTGAGCGCGCGACCGACGTAACCGATGCCTCGGGGACGCTCCTCTTCGACGTCGCCGAGCGGCGGTGGAGCGACGAGGTGCTGGAGGCGCTCGAGCTCCCTCGCGAGTGGCTGCCCGAGGCGATCGAGTCGCCGGACGTCTCCGGCCGAACCACGAACGGGACACCGTTAGCTGCCGGAGCGGGCGACCAGGCGGCCGGGGCGCTGGGCGTCGGGGTCGCCGGGCCGGGGCCCCTGTCGGTCGTGCTGGGCACCTCGGGCGTCGTCTTCGCGGCGCTGCCGGCCTACGCGCCCGAGCCCGAGGCGCGCCTGCACGTCTTCTGTCACGCCGTTCCTGGAACGTGGCACGCAATGGGCGTGATCCTTTCCGCCGCCGGCTCGCTGCGCTGGTTCCGAGACGCGTTCGCCCCGGGTGTCGCGTACGACGAGCTTCTCGCGGGCGCCGAGGACGTCGAGCCGGGTGCCGCCGGCGTGTTGTTCCTTCCGTACCTCTCCGGCGAGCGGACGCCGCACGCGGACCCGCACGCACGCGCCGCGTTCACCGGCCTTGGGCTCGAGCACGGCGGCCCGGCGCTCACCCGCGCCGTCCTCGAGGGCGTCGCCTACGGCCTGCGCGACTCGCTGGAGCTCCTGCGTCAGCTGGGCGTCTGCGCGGAAAGCGGGCGGGCCTCGGGCGGCGGTGCCCGCAGCCGGCTCTGGCTCCGAATCGTCGCCTCCACGCTGGGGATCCCGCTCGAGATCACGGCCGTCGAGGAGGGGGCGGCCTTCGGCGCGGCTCTGCTCGGCGCAGTTGCCGCAGGTGCCTTCTCGGACGTCCACGAGGCGGTCGAGGAGTGCGTCCGGACCCGCGAGCGAATCGAGCCCGACGCCGGCTGGGGGCGCACGTACGAGGCCGGTTACTCTCGCTTCCGCGCTTTGTATCCGTCCCTCGAACACCTGGAGGAGCGATGACACTTGAGGGGAAGGCCGCACTGGTCACCGGGGCGAGCCGCGGGATCGGCCGCGCGGTCGCGCAGATGCTCGCCGCCGTTGGGGTGGGTCTCGGGCTGGCGTCTCGCAGCGGCGACGACCTCGGGCTCGACAACGTGGTCGCGCGCCCCTGTGACGTCCGCAACCCGGCCGACGTCGAGGCGATCGTCGGCGAGACGATCGACCGGTTCGGGCGCCTGGACATCCTCGTGGCCAACGCCGGGGTCGGCGCCTACGGGCCCTTCCTCGAGCTCTCGCCCGAGCACCTCGAAGAGATGATCGACGTGAACGTCAAGGGAACGCTCTACGCCGTGCGCGCAGCGCTGCCGCACCTGCTCGAGAGCGGCGAGGCCGACCTCGTCACCATCGCCTCGGAGGCGGGACGCCGCGGCCTGCCGCTCGAGGCCGTCTACTGCGCGTCGAAGTTCGCGCAGGTCGGCTTCACCCGCGCGCTCGACCACGAGCTGCGCGAACGGGGAGTCCGGTGCACGAACATCTGCCCGGGCGGGGTCGCGACCGACTTCGCCATGGGCCGTGGGCGAACCGCCGAGATGCCGGAGCTCACCGGGATGATGAACGCGGAGGACGTGGCCGAGGTCGTTCTCTTCGCCCTGACGCGGCCTCGTACCCACCGCATCCTCGAGACGGCCTTCCGGCCGGTGACGGAGGCGTCATGGGGATGAGCCCGGTCAAGTGGGGCATCGTCTCCACGGCACACATCAACCGGCTCGTGATCCCTCCCGCGCAAGCCTCGGAGCAGTGCGACCTGATCGCGGTCGCGAGCCGCGACGCCGCCCATGCCGAGACGTACGCACGTGAGTGGGGCATCGAGCGCTCGTACGGTAGCTACGAGGAGCTGCTCGACGATCCTGACGTCGAGGCGGTCTACATCTCCCTGCCGAACTCGATGCACTGCGAGTGGTCGATCCGTGCGGTCGAGGCGGGGAAGCATGTGCTCTGCGAGAAGCCGCTGTCGCGCCGCGCTGCGGAGGTCGAGGCCGCCTTCGGCGCCGCCGACCGGGCCGGGCGTTTCTTGATGGAGGCGTTCATGTGGCGCTTTCACCCGCAGACCCGCAGGCTCACGGAGCTCGCGGCCGAGGGGGCGGTCGGCACGCCGCGGGTGATCCGCTCGTCGTTCAGCTTCACCATCGCGGACGACCCGAACAACGTCCGGCTGCTCTCCGGGCTTGACGGCGGGGCGCTGATGGACGTCGGCTCCTACTGCGTCAGCGCGTCGCGGCTGCTCGCCGGCGAGCCCCGGCACGCCGCGGGCGAGCAGGTGCTCGGGGGGGACGGAGTCGACGTCCTCTTCGCCGGCGTGATGCTCCACGACAACGGCGTGACGGCGCACTTCGACTGCGGCTTCGTGCTGCCGTCGCGCGACGAGCTCGAGGTGATCGGCGAGGAGGGCTCGCTCTTTCTCGACGACCCCTGGCA
>JBKPRD010000071.1:0-24199 GCA_046734415.1 Actinomycetota bacterium
TTCCTGGGGATTGTCTTCGAGATCCTCACCGAGACGGTCGCGTGGGAGCGCTGGGAGGGAACGATCGAGTACACGTTCATGGCGCCGCTCTCCCGTCCGGTGCACCTGATCGGGATGGGTTTGTTCGCGATCGCGTACGGCGTCGTCGAGCGCAACTGGTACTTGGTCAAGCGCTACATCTGGTGGGAGATCGCGTTCTTCGTCTGGACGATCGCGAACACGCTCTCGATCGTCTTCATCTCGAAGGCGGCGCACGTCTCCCCGGCCGAGCAGAACCGATTGACGACGATCCTGCTGATCGGCGCCGTGATCTGGTCCTACCTGGGGATCATCTTCGAGATCCTCACCGAGACGGTCGCGTGGGAGCGCTGGGAGGGGACGATCGAGTACACGTTCATGGCGCCGCTCTCGCGGCCCGTTCACCTGATCGGCATGGGCCTGTTCGCCGTCTGCTACGGCCTCGTCCGCGCCTCGCTCCTGTTCGGCGTCGTTGCTGCCTTCTTCGGGCTGCACATGCCGGACGCGCGGTTCGGCACGGCACTGCTGCTGCTCGCCGTCGCCTCCGTGTCGTTCATCGGGATCGGGATGATGACGGCGGTCCTGCCGCTCATCTCGCCGGAGAAGGGGACCCAACTCGGCTTCATGGCGCAGGGGATCATGCTCGTCGTCTCCGGCGTCTACTACCCGGTGTCGGTCCTGCCCGGCTGGATGCAGGCGATCTCGACGATCTCGCCGGCGACTTACGCGCTGCGCGGCATCCGGGCGGCGATCCTCGAGGGCGCGGGCCCCCCCGACGTCTGGGGGGACATCTGGCCGCTGCTCGTGATCGGCGCGGTCTCGATCCCGCTCGGCCTCTGGGTCTTCCGCCGCGGCGAGCGGTACGCAAAGCGCCACGGCAAGCTGAAGCGGTCCGGGTAGCTAGAAGGCGAAGGTGCGGCTCACGGTGAACGGGTTCGCCTTGTAGTCCGTGGCCGTCACCCGGACGGTGATCCGGTAGGTGCCGCGCGGCAGGGGCTCCTCCGTCAGCCCGATCCGCTTGCGGACGCCGGCGACCGCGGTCCCGCTCGCTGCCGCGACCAGCGAGGAGCCCTTCGTCAGCCGTACCTCGTAGACGCTGTCCGCGTCGGCGAGCAGGCTGATCGGCCTGACCACCGGAGAAGCGGCCGTGGGCTTCCGCGCCGGGAAGAACGAAACGCGCGGCCTCGGCGCGAGCACGATCCTGCAGCCGGTCGGCGCCTGCTCCTGCAGACGGCGCGCGGCGGCCTCGACGCGCGGCAGGCTCGCCTTCGGCGATCCGTTCGCGTAGTAGACACCCGACTGCCAGCCGCCGCGGAGCGTCTCGTCGATCAGGCGGAAGACGAGGAACGTGCGCACGGTCGGCTGGCACGCCGCCATCTGCATCGCCTTCGCGTAGTACTTCCCCTGCACCGCCTCGCTGACAGGACGCGTCGTCGCCGGCTCGGTGCCGGTATAGGCCGGCCGGAGCGCCGCCGGGATCCGCGCCTCGACTCCGAACTCGGCGTAGACGATCGCGATCTTCGACCCGCGCTGGCCCGTACCGTCGAATGCGCGCCGGAGGACGGAGACGAGCCGGCCGTAGTCGGCGATCGTCATGATTCGCGGCGAGTAGTGCTCGTACGTCGGCGGCAGGTAGGCGTGCTCCATGTACGGGTGGAACGCGAACGCGTCCATGATCGGACGCTTGCGGCCCATCTCCCGGTAGGCCTTCCCCATGTCGAGCAGGAACCGCTGCGGCGCCTGCGTGTCGCGGAAGGTGCCGGGGCGGTTGGTACCGGCATGCGCGAGCGTGCCGCCGACGACCTCGGCCGAGGGCGCAACCGCCTTGATGGCATCGTAGGTCCGCGCGAGCAGCCGGACGTACGCCGGCGCCGCGACGTCCTTGCCGCCCCGGCCGAACTGGGGAAGCCAGAACCGGTTCAGGTTCGGCTCGTTGCCGACGATGATGTGATCGACCTCGGGCAGGCGCGCGACGACCCAGGCAGCCCACTTCGCGAACGTCCTCCGCGCCGCGATCGTCCTCGGGGTGTCGTTCGCCCCTGCCGGATAGAGCGTCAGGTAGACCTCGATCCCCTTCGCGGCCGCCTGCTCGACGGCGTACTGGAGATCCGAGAGCAGGCCGGGATCGAGGTCCTTCTGGCCGCGCTTCCAGGTGAGCGTGACTCGGGCGGCGCCATCGAGGCCGGAGTCGGTCATCGCTTGGACGACCGTCCCGACCCGGCTGCGGTCGAGGAGCTCCTGAACGACGGCGCCGATCTGGAGCGGCGATCTCGCCTGCGCGGCGGCCGCACTCAGCGACCCGCTGGCGACTGCCACCGACAGAAGACAGGCAAGGCGTCTCACGGGGCGCGGTAGTTCGGCCGGACGCCGGCCTCCCGGAAGCCGGCTCGGACGATGTTGCGGTAGGAGTTGGATGGGCGGCCTTCCTCGAGCACGCCCGTCTCGGTCACCACCGTCGCGCAGCCCTGCGTGCGGGCGTCCTCGATGCGCGCTGCCAGGATCGCGCTCTGCGCGCCACGGCCGCGATACCGCGGCCTGGTCGCGGCAAAGCCGAGCCAGCCAATGCCGTCGTGCACGAACAGCGCGCCGGCGCCGGCGGGCTCGTCGCGCTCGTAGGCCACGTAGCACGACCAGCCGGGACGCCCGACGACGTTCGCGGCGAGCGGCGTCGTCCACTCCGGGAGCTCGTATCCCTCCGCGACGACGCGCGCGAAGTCGTCGGCGTGCTCCGCTCCGACAAGCCGGACGTCGAGGTCGCTCCGCGCCTGCCGCGGGCCGACGCCGCGGGAGAACTTCATCCAGCCGTAGTCGGGCGTGAAGCCGCGCTCCTCGAGCTCGGTGCCGAGCCCGTGGGAGTCCGGGACCCACCACGGCTCGTCGCCGAAGAACTCGGCGATCTCCTCGAGCGGATCGGTCGAGCGAAGGTTCAGTGCGCGGTTGAACACCCGGCCCCCGAGCCCGGGCATCAGCGTGCAGGTTGCACCGCCGATTTCGGCGACCCGGCACAGATCGGGAGTGGCCCGGAAGGCGTCCGTGTACGCCGCGTATTCCGCGGTGTTCAGGTCGAGGACCACGGCGACAGCCTACTGAGGTATGCTGGGTTCGTCCGTAGGCGACGTTGCCTCGGGCGCGCATTCAGTCGCGCCCGGGGCTTTTTGCGTTGAAGGAGGCGAAAATATGACGCAGGTGGAGTCGAAGAACAGGGCCACGTCGAGCGAGGAGACCCGCCGCGAGGTGCTCGCCCGCTGCAAGACCGAGGGAATCGAGTCGATGCTCCTCTGGTTCACCGACCTCGAGGGGCACCTGAAGAGCTTCGCGATCACGCCCGACGAGGTCGAGGGCGCCCTCGACGACGGGATGGGCTTCGACGGCTCGTCGATCACCGGCTTCAACGCGATCGAGGAGTCGGACATGGTCGCGATCCCCGATCCGAACACGTTCGTCGTCATGCCGTGGCGCTCGGGCGAGTCGAAGGTCGGCCGGATGATCTGCGACGTCGTCACGCCGGACGGGCAGCCGTACGAGGGCGACCCGCGCTATGTCCTCCGGCGGGCGATCGCCCGGATGGAGGAGCTCGGCTTCGAGACGTTCAACGTCGGCCCCGAGCTCGAGTACTTCCTGTTCAAGGACGCCTCCGGCACCGAGACCCTCGACGAGGGCGGCTACTTCGCGATGACGACGCAGGACGCGGCGACCGAGCTTCGCAACGAGACGATCCAGGCGCTCGAGAAGGTCGGGATCCCGATCGAGTACCACCACCACGAGGTCGGGCCCTCGCAGCACGAGATCGACATGCGCTTCGCCTCCGCGCTCGACATGGCCGACCACACGCTGACCTACCGGCTGGTCGTGAAGGAGATCGCGGCCAAGAACGGTGTCTACGCCACCTTCATGCCGAAGCCGATCTTCGGCGAGAACGGCTCCGGGATGCACACGCACCAGTCGCTGTTCACGGACGGGCGGAACGCGTTCTTCTCCGGGGACGACCAGTGGCACCTGTCCGACGTCGGCAAGGCGTTCATCGCGGGCCAGCTGCGCCACGCCCGCGAGATCGCCGCTGTCTTCGCGCAGTGGGTGAACTCGTACAAGCGGCTCGTGCCCGGGTACGAGGCGCCGGTCTACGTCGCGTGGTCGCAGCGGAACCGGTCGGCCCTGATCCGGATCCCGCTCTACAAGCCGGGCTCGGAGCAGGCGACGCGCGCGGAGATCCGCTGCCCGGACCCGGCGTGCAACCCGTACCTGACCTTCGCGGCGCTGCTGCACGCGGGCCTCGAGGGGATCGAGAACGGCTACGAGCTGCCCGACCCGATGGAGACGAACCTCTACCACCTGACCGCCGAGCAGCGGCGCGAGCGCGGAATCGTCGCGCTGCCGGAGACGCTCGGCGAGGCGATCGACGAGCTGTCGCAGTCCGAGCTCGCGCGCAAGGCGCTCGGGCCGCACATCTTCGACCGCTACGTCGAGATCAAGCGGAAGGAGTGGGACGAGTACCGCGTCCAGCTGACCGATTGGGAGCTGGAGCGCTACCTGAAGGCGCTGTAGTCCGAGGGGTCGCGCCTGTCCTTTTCTGACAGGTGCGGCTCTTCGACGCCTGCTCTAAGATGGCGTCACACCTCGCCACCCTGCGGCGGCGGGGCTGACTGACGGCCGACTGCGAGCTGCGTTCATGCGCAGCTCGTGGTCGTGCGGACAAACCGGTGCGAGGCACCATGCCCACGGACCAGCCGGAAAGCCACGTGCCCCACCACGCCGGCTTCCGGACTGCTCGAAGGCTCTAGCCGAAGCTCTGGATCGACTCGCGCACGAGCCGGAGCCCGATCACGCCGCTGCGGCCGTCGATCGCGCTGATCGCGTCGGCCGGGACGAGCCGGCGGCGGCGCAGGAAGCCCGAGCGGACGGCGAGCGCGTCGGGCACGTCCGGGGACGTGCCGTACATCGGCGCCTCGACCCTCCCGACGACGCGGCCGCGAGCATCGGCGACGAGGTAGCCCGTCGTCGCAGCCAGATCGACAGCAGCAGCCGCGGAACTCATGACCGGAAACGTATGCCTGGCGTGCGTGGGAAAAACACGGGTTCCGTAAGGGTTCTGTTAACCGGCCGCTTCCCCTGCCCGCCCTACAATCGCTGCGTGGACACCTCCGAGCGGCACCTCCGGCTCCTGACGGAGACGATCGCCGCGGTCAACTCGACGCTCGACCTCCAGGAGGTGCTCGAGCTGGTCGCAAGCAGGGTCGCGGAGGCGCTCGGGACCGAGGCGTGCTTCGTCTACCTCTACGACGAGCGGAGCGACGAGCTCGTGCTCCGCGCGACGCACGGGACGAGCGTCGAGGAGATGACGCGGCGCCCGAAGATGCGCCCCGGCGAGGGCATCACCGGGACTGCGGCCGCGGAGCGGGCGCCGGTGATGATCCCATCGCAGGCGCACCTCGACCCGCGGTTCAAGCGGTTCACGAACCTGCCGGAAGAGGAGTACCAGTCGATCCTCGCGGTGCCGATCCTCGCGCGCGAAAAGCTCGAGGGCGCGCTGAACGTCCGCACGCGCGAGCCGCGCGAGTTCTCGCAGGCGGAGATCGACCTGCTGCTCGCGATCGCCGCGCAGGTGGCGCAGTCGATCGAGCACGCGAAGCTGTACTCGCAGGCGCAGCGGCGGGTCGAGGAGCTGGAGGCGCTCGCCCGGATCTCCGAGGCCGTCTCCGAGTCGCTCTACCTCGAGGAGTCCCTGGAGGCGATCGTCAAGACGACGATGGACGCAGTCTCGGCGACGGGCGCCGCGCTCGTGCTCGAGGACGGGAAGATTGCGTGGCCCGAGGGCCGGGCAGGGAAGCACGCGGTGCGCACGCCGCTCCGCTGGAAGCGCCGGCAGATCGGCGAGCTCGTCGCCGACCGCGACGCGCCGTTCACCGATGACGAGCGTGCGCTGCTCGCGTCGATCGCCCACCACGCGGCAGTGGCGCTCGAGCACGGGCGCGCGGTGATGCGCGGCGTGCTCGCCCAGGAGATCCACCACCGGGTGAAGAACAACCTGCAGACGGTGGCCTCGCTGCTGCGGCTGCAGGCGCGGGGCGACGCCGTCGACCCGCGGCGCGCGCTCGACGACTCGGTCAACCGGATCCTCGCGATCGCGGCGGTCCACGAGGTCCTGACCGAGCGGCGCGACGAGCGGGTCGACCTCGGTGAGCTGTTGGAGCGGTTGCGGGCGATGCTCGTCCAGGGGCTCGGCGCCGGCAAGCAGGTCGACGCAGCGCTTGCGTCGATCACGCTCGAGGGCGACCGCGCGACGGCGCTCGCGCTCGTGTTCAGCGAGCTGCTCCAGAACGCGCTCGAGCACGGAGGGCAGTCGGTGCGGATCGAGCTCGTCCGGCGCAACGGCAACGTCGTGCTCGCGATCGCCGACGACGGCGGCGGGATCGACGACGCGCCGTCGGGGACTGGCCTGTCGATCGTCGACGCGCTCGTCCGCGACGAGCTCGGCGGCACGCTGTCGCTCGCCGACGACGGCGGGCTGCGCGCCGAGGTCGTCTTCCCCGCCTAGCCGAGGTCGCGTGGGGCGGTGGCGATCGGGCGTCCGACCCGCGTCGTCGCGTACCTCACGTGCGGCGGATCCTCCTCCGTCACCGTTCGGCTGACGGAGGCCGTCTGCCTGCAGATTCTTCAGCGCAAGCGCCAGCGCTCGGGGGTCAACGGCTCGTCCCGTACACGATGCGGCTGTACCGCAGCGGCCCGCAGGCAGGCACCTTCAATTGCCCTTCGAGCCCTAGACTCGCGGCGTGCGGATCCTGATCGCCGAGGACGAGACGATCATCCGGCTCGACCTGCGCGCGTTGCTCGAAAGCGCAGGGTTCGAGGTCTGCGCGGAGGCGAAGGACGGGCTGGAGGCGGTCGAGCTGGCGCGCGCCGAGCAGCCCGACCTCGCCGTGCTCGACGTCAAGATGCCGCGCCTGGACGGGATCGAAGCCGCGCGCCGGATCCTGGACGAGCGGCCGATCCCGATCGTGATGCTGACCGCCTACGGGCAGGACGAGCTGGTCTCGCGGGCGGTCGAGGCGGGCGTGTTCGGCTATCTCGTCAAGCCGTTCCGCGAGGGCGACCTGCTGCCGGCGATCAAGACGGCGCGGGCGCGGCACGCCGAGCTTGTCGCGCTGCGCGAGGAGGCGGAGTCGCTGGCAGAAGCGCTGGCGGCGCGCAAGTCGATCGAACGCGCGAAGGGGCTGCTGATGGCGAAGGAGGGCCTGACCGAGCAGGAGGCGTTCGAGCGCCTCCGCCGCGCGTCGCAGCTCGCCGGTCGGCCGCTGAAGGTCGTCGCGGAGGCGCTGATCGCGACCTTCGAGTCGGCCTAGTCCTCGGCGTCGAACTCTTCCGCGATCTCCGGCTCCTTGCCGATCAGGTCGACGATCCCCTGCGGGAACGCGCCGGGCTCGCCCTCCCACATCTCGACGACGCCGAAGCGCTCGGTCGGCTCGTCCGAGATCCAGGTGCGGTTGGGTGACCGCTCGAGCCTCGGGCGAAGCTCCTCGAGCGTCGTCTTCGAGTCCGCCAGGCTCCAGAGGAGCAGCCGGACGATCACGCCGCGGCGGGAACGGGCGTCGGGACGGCGAGGCCTTCTGCGCCGAGCTCGGACGTCGCCGGCTCGAAGCCTGAGCGTGCGAGCAGCTCCATTCCGAGGCGAGCCCGTCGCACTCGCTCGCGGGAGAGAGCGACCGTCGTCGAGTCCAGGTGCGTCCCGGCCGGATAGACGTCCGGCGCGTTCCGCAGCCCGAACTTGACGTAGACCGGCGCCGCGACCCGGATCAGCTCCGGGATCTCGTGGTGGCGGACGAATCCGCCGACGTTGTCCGGCGCCTCGACGTAGACGTCGAGCGGGACGTCGACCGCGGCGCGGATCGCCGCGATCTGCGCGAGCGTGAGGTCGGTCGGCAGGTTGATCGTGTTGGCGCCGAGGTCGCGGAGGACCCGCGCGGCGGCCGGGTTTGCGGCCGGCAGCATGACCGAGACCTTTGCCTGCATGTCTGCCGGGAGGAGCCCGTCGCTCCGCGCAGCCGCGAAGACCGCGAGGACGCCGATGTCGGCGATCAGGACGCTCCGGAAGCCATGGTCGGCCGCGCGGCGGGCGTCGTCCACGCAGGCGACCACCTGCTCCTGGCCGCGCGCGACGGGCGCGAAGACGCCGCCGGCAGGGGCGCGTGCGGCCGCGGACGTGTCCCAGGCGGCGTTCGGTCGAGCGAAGAGGCTGACCTCGACTCGCGCTTCCGCGCCGAGCCGGGCAGTCTCGTCGAGCTCCTCGTCGGTGAGCAGGAAGACGCCGCTGCCCTGCGAGGTGCGGTGAACGGCGACGTCGAGCCGAGCCGCTTCCTCCAGGACCGCCTCGAGGCAGCGCGGGCCCTCGGTGCTCGGGATCTCGATCCGGTACTGCGCGCCGTCGGGGAACCGCTTCGTCGAGTCGGGCAGCTCGTTCAGGTCACCCGGCGAGAGGCCGATCGAGCGGAGGAAGTCACGCGTCTCGCTCACCACGCGACCATAACTCACGCCTGCGCCTGCTCGAACAGCGTCTCCCAGCGTTCCAGCAGGCGCTGCAGCTCGTCGCGCGCGGCGCCGTGGGCGGCGGTGAGCTCGGCGTTGCCCCAGTCCTCGGCAAGCTGCCGCTCGAGCTCGGCGACGGCCTCTTCCTGCTCGGCGATGTCGGCCTCGATCCGCTCGAGCGGACTGCGCTCCTTCGGCTTCGTCGATTCCGGCCCCGGCCTTCTTTGTGGCGTTTTCAACTCTTTCTCTGAGACCGGGGTTGCGCCAACGTTGGAACTCTTTGTCCACAGCTCGCTGGCGCGGACGTAGTCCGCCCAGCCGCCGTCGTAGCTGCGCACCCGCCCGTCCTCGATCGCGAGCGTCCGTTCCGCGACGGCGTCGAGCAGCGCGCGGTCGTGGGAGACGAGCAGGACGGTCGCCGGGAAGTTCTCGAGCGCGGTCTCGAGTGCTTCACGGCTCTCGAGGTCGAGGTGGTTCGTCGGCTCGTCCAGCACGAGGAAGTTCGCGCCCGACGCGACGACGACCGCGAGCGCGAGGCGGCGGCGCTCCCCGCCCGAGAGCACCCTGACCGGCTTCTCGTGCGCCTCCCAGCCCGAGAACAGAAACCGCCCCAGCAGGTTCTGCGCGTCGGGCCGGCGCAGGCCCGTCATCGACTGGACGCAATCGAGCACCGAGCCGCGCTCGTCGAGCTCCGCCTCGTGCTGCGAGAAGTACGCCGGCACGACGCCGTGGCCGAGGCGCACGGACCCGCCTGCAGGATCGCGGCGCTCGAGGAGCGTCTCCAGCAGCGTCGTCTTGCCGCTCCCGTTCGGACCGACGAGGGCGACGTGCTCGCCGCGTTCGACCGCAAGCGACACGTCCGCCAGCAGCGCCTTCTCTCCGGCCGCCAGCGAGAGCCGCTCGGTCTCGGCGACGACGCGGCCGCTGCGGGGCGGGTCGAGGAACTCGAACCCGAGCCGCTTCGAGCGCCGCGAGAGCAGCGCCGCCTGCTCGGCAGACTGCGCCCGCTCCTCCTTCAGCCGGCCGATCTGCGTCAGCTTCGCCTGCGCCTGCCTGGCCTTGTTCTTCTTGTAGCGGAAGCGGTCGACGAAGCGCTGGAGTCGGGCGATGTCGGCGTCGTAGCGGGCGATCGACTTCGTCGCGTCGAGCATCCGCGCCGCCTTCTCGCGCCGCCAGACGTGCCATTCGCCCGGGAAGTAGCTCGAGCGGCCTGCCTCGAGCTCGAGCACCGCGGTCGTCGTCGCCTCCAGGAACCACCGGTCGTGCGCGACCAGGATCACCGCGGCGTCGAGTCCCACCAGCGTCCGCTCGAGCCACTCGAGCCGCTCGACGTCGAGGTGGTTCGTCGGCTCGTCGAGGAGCAGCAGGTCCGGATCGCCCGCCAGCGCTCGCGCCAAGGACGCGCGCGTCAGCTCGCCGCCGGAGAACGTGTCGAGCCGGCGGTCGAGCTCGTCCTCCGCGAACCCGAGCCCGCGCAGCGCCGCCAGCGAGTTCTCGCGCCACGCGTACCCGCCGGCGTGCTCCAGCCGGGCCTGCGCCTCCGCGTAGCGCCGCATGGTCTCCACGCCGTGGTCGCCCGCGGCCATGGCGCCCTCGAGCCGGCGCAGCTCCTCCTCCAGCGCGACGAGGTCGCGCGCCCCGAGCAACGCGTACTCCCGCAACGACAACGCCAGATCGAGCGGGGGCCGCTGGTCGTGCAGCGCGATCCGCGTGCCCTTGTCGAAGACCAGCTGTCCACCGTCGACGCCAGTGTCGCCGGCGAGCATCCGGAGCAGGGTCGTCTTCCCGGCGCCGTTCGGCCCGGACAGCGCGAGTCGCTCGCGCCGCTCGACCTTGAAGGAAACGCCGTCGAAGAGCAGCCCGGCGGCGAGCTCCTTGCGCAGGTTGGTCCCGATCACGACGGCCATGCCGCCGTAAGGCTACGTCGCCGGCGCCCCCGTTTCGACGAGCGCCCGTGCCGCATCCGCGATCGCGGCCGCGTCGATTCTGTACGCCGCCAGCAGCTCGTCCGGCTTCCCCGACCGCGGCATCTCCCGCACCGCGAGCCGGGTCACCTCGGCGCGCGCGCCGTACTCCGACAAGGCCGACAGAACGGCCTCGCCGAGGCCGCCTTCCGGCCAGTGATCCTCGACGGTGAGGATGCGGCCCGTCTCCTCGGCGGCGGCGGCGAGCGTCTCGCCGTCGATCGGCTTCACCGAGTAGCAGTCGATCACCCGCGCCTCGATCCCATCGCCCGCCAAGGCCTCTGCGGCCTCGAGTGCCTCGTGCACGGTGATGCCGCAGCCGACGAGCGTGACGTCGTCGCCCTCCCGCAGCGTCCTGCTCCCGCCGATCGGGAACTCCTCGTCCGGCCCGTAGATCACCGGAGTGTTCGGGCGGAGCGTCCGCAGGAAGGAGATCCCATCGAGGTCGGCCATCGCCGCGACGAGCTTCGCGGTCTGGTTCGCGTCGCACGGATGGAGGACCGTCGAGCCGTGGACGGCCCGCATCATCGCCATGTCCTCGAGCGCCATCTGGGAGGGGCCGTCCTCGCCGATCGAGACCCCGGCATGGGAGCCGGTGAGCGCGATCGTCGCGCGCGAGATCGCCGCCATCCGGATGAAGTCGTAGGCACGCGAGTGGAAGGCGGCGAAGGACGACGCGAACGTGCGCCACCCGCGGGCCTGCAGGCCGACCGCCGCGGCGGCCATCTGCTGCTCGGCGATGTACATCTCGAAGAACCGCTCCGGGTGCGCCTTCTTGAAGATCTCGGCGAAGGTCGAGTTCGAGACCTCGCCGTCGACGGCGACGACGTCGCCGCGTGCCGAGCCGATCGCCGCCAGCGCCTCGCCGTACGCCTTGCGGGTCGCGACCTCGTCGCCGACCTCGTACCGCGGCAGCTCCAGCGCGTCCGTCTCGAACCGGTGCGGCTCGCCGGCGGGCGGCTTCGCGACCTCGACCGTGATGTTGCGCAGCCCGCCGAGCTCCTCGATCGCGGCATCGGGGTCGTCGAGCGGCTTCCCGTGCCAGCCCTCCTGGTTCTCGACCGCCTTGACACCCTTGCCCTTGATCGTGCGGGCGATGACGACGGCCGGCCGGCCGCTCGTCGCCGTCGCCTCCGCGTACGCCGCGTCGATCGCCTCGACGTCGTGGCCGTCGATCTCGATCGCGTGCCAGCCGAACGCGTCCGCCCGCGACCGGTAGTGGTCGAGCTGCCACTCGTCCATTGTCGGGCCGCGCTGGCCGAGCCGGTTGACGTCGAGGATCGCGGTCAGGTTGTCGAGCTCGTAGTGGGAGGCGTGCTGGAAGGCCTCCCAGATCGAGCCCTCGGCGGATTCGCTGTCGCCGCAGAGCACCCAGACCCGGTAGGGCAGGCGGTCGAGGTACTTGCCGGCGATCCCCATGCCGACCCCGATCGGCAGCCCCTGGCCGAGCGAGCCGGTGGCGACGTCGACCCAGGGGATCAACGGCGTCGGGTGCCCCTCGAGCATCGAGCCGAACTGCCGGTAGGTGAGCAGCTCCTCGTCCGTGATCGCGCCGGCCGCGCGGAACATCGCGTACAGCAGCGTCGACGCGTGCCCCTTCGAGAAGATCAGCCGGTCGTTGGTCGCGGCATCCGGATTGCCGAACTCGTAGCGCAGGTACTTCGCGAGCAGCACCGCCATCAGGTCGGCGGCCGACATGCCCGAGGTCGGATGCCCGGACTTGGCGGCCGCGGCACAGCGAACGGAGTCGACACGGAACTGCTGTCCAAGCTCCCGCCAGAGCTGAGTGTTGTCCATCGAGGTGTAACGTAGCGAGAGAGATGAGGGTCGCGGTCGCTTTCGACCATCGAGGCGTCAAGCTCCGGAAGCGCGTGCTGGAGGAGCTGGAGGTTCTCGGGCACGACGTCGTCGACCTCGGCACCGACACCGATGCGGTCCGCATCGACTATCCGGAGAAGGCGCGTGAGATCGGCGAGGCGCTCCTCGGCGGCGAGGCCGAGCGCGGCGTGCTCGTCTGCGGCTCCGGCGTCGGCGCCTCCGTGGCGGCGTCCAAGCTCCACGGAATCCGCGCCGCGATCTGTCACGACGTGTACTCCGCCCACCAGGGCGTCGAGCACGACGACATGAACGTCCTCTGCCTCGGGTCGGAGGTGGTCGGCCCGGAGCTCGCCGCCGACCTCGTCCGCACGTTCCTGCATGCCCGCTTCGGGGGAGGGGAACGCTACGTGAAACGCCTCGAGATGATCGAGGACCTGGAAAGGAAGAGCTATGCCTGACTCACGACTCCACCAACTCTCGGCGCTCGGCCAGAGCGTCTGGATCGACTTCCTCTCGCGCGAGCTCGTCCACCGGGGCGGGCTGGCGGCGATGATGGAGGAGGACGCCGTCACCGGCGTGACCTCGAACCCGACGATCTTCCAGAAGGCGATCTCGGAGGGCTCTGCATACGACGAGCAGCTCCGTGACCTCGTCGAGCACGAGCAGGACGCGAAGGAGATCTTCATCGCCCTCGCGGCCCGCGACGTCGGCGACGCCTGCGACCTGATGCGCAGCGTGTGGGACGGCGGAGCGGGCCTGCGCGGCTACGTGTCGATGGAGGTCGATCCCACGCTTGCCAACGACTCCGAGGCGACGCTCGCGGAGGCGAAGCGGCTCCACGCGCAAGTCGACAAGCCGAACCTCTACGTCAAGATCCCGGCGACCGCCGACGGCCTGGCGCCGATCGAGGAGATGATCGGGCTCGGCAAGTCGATCAATGTCACGCTGATCTTCTCGCTGGAGCGCCACCGTGAGGTGATGGAGGCATACATCAGTGGGCTCGAGCGGCTGGTCGAGGCCGGCGGCGACCCACGCCCCGTCTCGTCGGTCGCGAGCTTCTTCGTCTCCCGCGTCGACACCGAGGCGGACCGGCGCCTCGACGAGGTCGGCGGCCACGACGAGCTGAAGGGGAAGCTCGCAGTCGCGAACGCCAAGCTGGCCTACCAGAACTGGAAGGAGGTCTTCTCCGGTGAGCGGTGGGCGGCGCTCGAGGCCGAGGGCGCCTCCAAGCAGTGGTGCCTCTGGGCCTCGACCTCGACGAAGAACCCGGCCTACCGCGACGTCCTGTACGTCGAGGACCTGATCGGGCCCGACACCGTGAACACGATGCCGGAGGAGACGATCCGCGCCTTCCAGGACCACGGGGAGGTGGCGCTGACGCTCGAGCAGGAGTTCGACGCGGCGCATCGCGTGCTCGAGGACGTCGAGTCCGCGGGGGTGTCGTACGACGACGTCACCCGCACCCTCGAGGTCGAGGGCGTCCAGAAGTTCACCGACTCGTTCGAGGAGCTGCTCGACGGGATTCGCGCCAAGCGGGGCGAGCTCGTCTCTGCCTGAGATCGCCCCCGCAGAGCTGGTCGAGCGGATCTGGGAGCGAGACCCGACCGTCTGGACGGGGCGGGACGAGGCCCAGTGGCTCGGCTGGCTGGACGAGCCGCTGCGGATGCGCCAGCGGGTCGGCGAGATCGCCGAGTTCACGGGCGGCGTCGCGGGTGAGGTCGACGACGTCGTCCTGCTCGGGATGGGCGGCTCGTCGCTCGCGCCGGAGGTGCTCCGGCGCTGGTTCTCGGCCGCGCGCTTCCACGTCCTCGACACGACGCACCCGAAGGCGATCCGCCGGCTCGCCGACTCGCTCGACCTCGACCGGACGCTGTTCGTCGTCTCCTCGAAGTCGGGGACGACGCTCGAGACTCGCTCGCACTACGACTTCTTCTGGGAGAAGGGCGGCAAGCGAGGCGACCGATTCGTCGCGATTACCGATCCAGGCTCAGTGCTGGAGCAGCTCGCGAAAACGCGCGGAACGCGCGTTTTCGCAGGAGAGCCGACCATCGGCGGTCGTTACTCGGCGCTCTCGATGTTCGGCCTCCTGCCCGCGGCGCTGATGTCGGTCGACCTCGGCCGGCTCCTCGACCGGGTGGAGGCGATGCTGAATGCCTGCCGGGGCGCGGACGGCAATCCGGGCCTCGACCTCGGCCTGGCGCTGGGCCGCGGCTGGCAGGACGGCCGCGACAAGGTCGTGTTCTCGGAAGCGGGCGGCTTCGGGCTCTGGCTCGAGCAGCTGCTCGCGGAGTCGACGGGCAAACAGGAGAAGGGGCTCGTGCCCGCCCCCGGCGAGCGTCCCGACGGTCCCGACCGGCAGTACCACGAGGTGAGCCTCGACGACCCCTACGACCTGGGAGCGGAATTCTTCCGCTGGGAGTTCGCGACCGCGGTCGCCGGCGCGATTCTCGAGATCAACCCCTTCGACCAGCCGAACGTGCAGGAGGCGAAGGACCGAACCAGCCAGATCCTTTCCGGACCTGATGGGGGAGTGTCCCCAGACGCGCCCGAAGGAGACGTGTCCTCGCTGCTCGCGCAGGCGAGGCCCGGCGACTACGTCGCCGTGCAAGCGTTCGTCGACCCGGCCGAGGAGGAGCGGCTGGAGCCGCTGGTCGAGCGCGCGCGTGCCGAGACCGGCTGCGTCGTCACGTTCGGGCTCGGGCCGCGGTACCTGCACTCGACCGGCCAGCTGCACAAGGGCGGTCCGCCGGTCGGCTGCTTTCTGCAGGTCGTCGACGAGGTGGGGGACGAGCTCCCGATTCCCGGCAAGGATTTCGGCTTCGGCCGGCTCATCCGCGCGCAGGCTGCGGGAGACTATGCGGCGCTGAAGGAGCGCGGCCGGCCGGTCGCGCGAGTCCAACTTGAGGAGATCGCATGAACCTCGGTATGGTCGGCCTCGGCCGGATGGGGGCGAACATGACGGAGCGGCTGCGCGAGCACGGCCACACCGTCGAGACCTACGCGCGCACGAACCCGGAGCGGACCGCGAACTCGCTGGTCGAGCTCGCGAGCAAGCTCCCCCAGCCGCGCGTCGTCTGGCTGATGATCCCGGCCGGCGACCCGACCGAGAACGCGTTCCAGACGCTGGTCGGCCTGCTCGAGGACGGTGACATCATCGTCGACGGCGGCAACTCGAACTTCCGCGACTCGCAGCGTCGCGCCGGGGCGGCGAAGACGAGGGGTATCGCCTTCCTCGACGCGGGCGTCTCCGGGGGGATCTGGGGCCTGAAGGAGGGCTACTGCGTGATGGCCGGCGGCGACGCCGCCGCCTACAAGCAGGTCACGCCGTTCCTGGAGGACCTGACGGAGCCCGGCGGCCACGCCCATGTCGGGCCGTCGGGCGCGGGCCACTTCGTGAAGATGGTCCACAACGGGATCGAGTACGGGATGATGCAGGCGCTCGCTGAGGGCTTCGAGATCATCCAGGCCTCGGAGTTCCCGGTCAACCTGCACAAGGTCGCATCGCTCTGGCAGCACGGCTCGGTCGTACGGAGCTGGCTGCTCGACCTGCTCGTCCTCGCCCTGCACGAGGACCCGAACCTGGAGCAGATCCGCGGCTACGTCGAGGACTCCGGCGAGGGACGCTGGACCGTGACGACGGCGATCGACGAGAGCGTCCCTGCCCCGGCGATCACGCTCTCCCTCTTCGCCCGCTTCGCGTCCCGCCAGGACGAGTCGTTCGCGGCGAAGGTGAATGCGGCGCTGCGGAACCAGTTCGGCGGGCACGCGGTGAAGACCGTCGACGAGAAGTGACGGAGCGCAACCCCCTGCGCGAGGGGCTGCGGCTCCCGCGCATCCCCGACCCGTGCGCCCTGGTCATCTTCGGCGCGTCGGGCGACCTCACCCGCCGGAAGCTCTTGCCGGCGATCTACGCGCTGGCCGCCCGCGGCCTGCTCCCGGAGCGGTTCGCGATCGTCGGCGTGTCGCGCACCGAGGAGACCGACGAGGAGTTCAGGATGCGAATGAAGGAGGCGGTGCGGGAGTTCGGCCGCGACAAGCTCGACGAGCGGGTCTGGAAGCGCATCGCGGACGGCATGCACTACGTGGCCGCCGACGTCGCCGGCGGGGGCGGGGAGGACGAGCTGCTCCAGCTCCTCGCGCGGCTCGACGTGCAGCGAGGTACCGCGGGCAACCGCCTCTTCTACCTCGCCGTCCCCCCCGCGGCGATGCCCGTGCTTGTCCAGAAACTCGGTCCCCGCCGCGACGAGTGGCAGGGCTGGACGCGGCTGATCGTCGAGAAGCCGTTCGGCCACGACCGCGCCTCGGCACGGGCGCTGAGGGAGCAGGGCACGCGTTACTTCGGGGAGCACGAGATCTACCGGATCGACCACTACCTGGGGAAGGAGACGGTGCAGAACCTGCTCGCGCTGCGCTTCTCGAACGGGATCTTCGAGCCGATCTGGAGCCGCCAGTTCGTTGACCACGTCGAGATCACCGTCGCCGAGACGATCGGAATCGAGGGGCGGGCTGCGTTCTACGAGCAGGCGGGGGCGATTCGCGACGTCTTCCAGAACCACCTGCTCCAGCTCGTTGCCCTCACCGCGATGGAGCCGCCGGTCGACTTCACCGCCGACTCGGTGCGGAACGAGAAGGTGAAGGTGCTCCGCGCGATGCACATGCCGCGGGCGCGCGACGTCGTCCGCGGGCAGTACGGGCCGGGCCACGTCGACGGCACGCCGGTTCCCGGGTACCGCCAGGAGCCGGGCGTGGCGAGGGACTCCACGACCGAGACGCTCGTCGCCGCAAAGCTCCACATCGATAACTGGCGCTGGGCGGATACGCCGTTCTACGTCCGAGTCGGCAAGCGCTTACCGAAGCGCGAGACGACAATCGCGATCGAGTTCCAGCGTGCGCCGCACCCGCCGTTCGCCAAGGACGCCGCCGAGGGGATGCACCCGAACGTGCTCGTCGTCCACGTCCAGCCGGACGAGGGGGTCTCGCTCGCCATCGGGGCAAAGGTTCCGGGCCAGGGCCTGACGATCCGGACAGTACTGATGAACTTCCTCTACGGCGGCGCTTTCCGCACGGAGCTGCCCGAGGCCTACGAGCGGCTCATCCTCGACTGCCTGCTCGGCGACCAGACGCTCTTCACCCGCGCGGACGAGGTCGATGCGCAGTGGACGATCGTCGATTCGATCGTCGCGCAGTGGGCGCGCGAGCGGCCAGACTTCCCCAACTACGCCGCGGGCACGTGGGGGCCGCCCGAGGCCGAGGAGCTGATCCGAAAGGACGGACGCGAGTGGCGACGCTGAGGGACACGTCCGTCGAGGCGATCGAGCAGCGGCTGGAGGAGCTGGAGTCGGAGGAAGCCGAGCAGCGGACCAGCGTGCTCACGCACATGGCCTGGGTTCCGCCGGAGTGGTACCGGAAGGCGGAGCGGGTGATGAAGGGCCTCGGCGCCCGGGTCCCCTCCAGGACGCTCATCCTTCACCCGGACCCGGGCGCCCGCGTCGACCGCATCGACGCCAGGATCGAGCACGAGTGCTTCGAGGATGCCGAGTACAACATCTGCGCCGAGATCATCCACCTCTGGCTGCGCGGTCGGACTGCGAGGGTCCCGGCGAGCGTGGTCGTCTCGCTCCTCCTGCCCGACCTCCCGGTCTTCCTGCGCTGGCGCGGAAAGCCGCCGTTCGGAAAGGCCGAGTTCGAGCAGCTGGTCGAGGTCGCCGACCGTCTCGTTGTCGACTCGGCCGAGTGGAAAGGGCTGCCGCGCGCGTACGACCGGCTGAGGACGGAGTTCGAGCGCGTGATGGTCTCCGATCTCGCCTGGTCGCGGACGCTCCGCTGGCGCGCCGGGCTCGCCGACCTCTGGCCCGGGATCAGGCGGGCCCGTTCGGTCCACGTCACCGGCCCGCAGGCCGAGGCTTTGCTGATCGCCGGGTGGCTGCGCTCACGGATGCGCAAGGAGATCGCCCTCCGCCGCACCGACGCCGACATGATCCGCGGCGTCGAGGTCGACGGCACGCCCGTCGCGCCCGCGCAGCTGCCCGGGGCGTCCGTCAGCGACCTTCTTTCCGAGCAGCTCGAGCAGTACGCACGCGACCGGATCTACGAGGCTGCCGTTCGCGCCGCGTGACGGATGCGACCACGGCGGCGTATATCGGGCGTGCACGCCGTCGAGGTCCCGAGCTTCGCGTCCGTCGCCGAGCGTCACCTGGACGACGTCCACGCGTACCTCGTCTACCTCACTCGTGACCGCGCCGCAGCCGAGGACCTGACCGCCGGGACCTTCGAGAAGGCGCTTCGGCAGTGGCATCGGTTCGATCCCAGGCGCGGCAGCGCGCGCACGTGGCTCTGCCAGCTTGCGCGGACGACGGCGCTCGACCACTTTCGCGCCGAGGAACGGCGCCGCCGCCGCGAGCACACGTACGGGCTGCAGCAGCAGCCGGCCGAGGAGGGCGTCTTCGGCGGCCTCTCGTCCGCGCTCGAGCGCGCGCTCGCCGAGCTCTCCGCGGCCGAGCGCGAGGTGATCGCTCTTCGCGTGCTGCTCGACCTGGACGGCGAGTCCGCGGCGAGGATCCTCGGGATCTCGGCCACGAACTGCAACACGCGCCTGAGCAGGGCGCTGAAGAAGCTCGCACAGAGGATGAGTGCAGATGTCGCAGCCTGAGCACCAGGCGATCCTCGAGGAGATCCGCTCGGCGCGGATCACCGCGTCGCCGGAGCTGCGCACCCGGGTCCGTGAGCTCGCCGCCTCGCGGCCGCCGGCGCCTCCCGGCCGTGGGCGGCGGTGGCGGCGCCCGGTGGTCGTGCTCCTCCCCGCAGCCGTGGCCGTCGCGGTCGCGACGGCCGTCGCCGTGGGCGTGCTCACCTCGCGAAACCATTCGCAGCCGAGCTCGGCGCGGCATGAGGCGACTCCGCCTGCTCCGTTCGCCGCGGCCGACCAGGCGCAGAAGCACGGTGCCGTTGCGCCCAGGACTGCGGGCGGGAGCGGCGCCGCCGGCAGCGTTCCGGCGACGCGCAGCCGGGCGCAGCTGTACGAGTCCGAGCTGACGATCGAGGTCGCGAACCTCTCCGACGCGACGAAGCGGGCGCTGCGACTGACGCGCGGCTTCCACGGCTACGTGCGGAGCGTCGACTACGGCTCCGGCGCGCAGCGAGGCAGCGCATACCTGGCCCTGCGCGTTCCGGTCGGAAGCGTTCAGGCGGCGATCGTCGAGTTCTCCGCCCTCGGCGAGATCCTCGACCAGCACGTCTCGATCCGCGACGTCCAGCCGACCGTCGACCGCCGCTTCCGACGGATGCAGTCGGTCCGGGACTCGATCGCGAGGATCCAGGCGAGGCTCGGGAACCCCGCGCTGAGCGCCGAGGAGCGCCAGCGCCTCGAGAGCAAGCTCGTCACGGCGCGCCGTGCGCTGGTGGTGCTGCAGAGGCAGCAGGCGGCGCTGCGGCGGCAGGCGAGCTACGCAACCGTCGAGCTCGCGCTGCGCACGGCCGACAAGGCGGTTGTCGTGCCGCCCCATCCGAACCGCATCGAGCGTGCGCTCGACCGCTCGGGCGCGATCCTGCTCGACGAGCTCGAGGTCGTCCTCTACGTGCTGATCGTCGGCGCTCCTCTGCTCGCGCTCGCCGCACTGGCCCTCGGCGGCGCGAGGACACGCCGCCGCCACATGGAGGAACGACTGCTCTCTACTTCTTGACGGGCCGCGTGACGACGCTGCCGTCGTCGATCGCAAATCGCGGCCTGATCAGCGTGAGCCGCTGCGGCGTCGACCAGGTCATCTGCTTGATCGGGCCCGCGAGGTACGGATCGATCCCGCGCAGGCGGTAGTACCAGACCCCGGTCGGCAGCCCCTCGAGGAGCATCGAGGTGGCCGCGGTGTAGTACGGGGCCGCGGCGGCCTTCCACGGGTACCGCGTCTTCGACCACTGCACCTCGTAACCGGTCGCCCCCGGCGCGGGCTCCCAGGCGATCAGCGCAGCCCGGTAGAAGGACGGCGACACCGTCCGCGCGGCGACGAGGTAGCCCGAGGGCGAGAGGCCAGAGAGGTACGGTCGCGCCTCCGCGGTCGTGACGGGCTGGCTCGTCTTGCCGAACGAGAGGCGGCGACCCGCCGCGCATGCATCCTGCGGGACCTCGGCGTCGACGTACCGGACCCCGCTGCTCGTCTGCACCTCGCGCACCGGAACCACCGTCCAGTAGTAACGCCCCGCTGGCCAGCCGCTGTCCCAGAGGTCGACCGGCGCACCCGTGGCGCCGAAGTCCGAAGGCGGCGCGGCAGTGGTCGTCTGTGTCCCGGTGCTGCTTCCCGTCGTTGTCGGCGGGCTTGTTGTCGGCGGGGCCGTCGTCGTCGTTCCGTTGCTTCCGGTGGCGGTCTTCGCCGGCGCGCCGGAGGCCTCACTCGCTGTCACGTTCTGCAGGTCGGCCGTGAGAGTGCCGTTCTGAGGCCCGTCGGCGGGATAGGCGCTCTCTGCGGCCATGACCTCGGTGGGGGAGCTTGGGAGGGCGATCGGTCCGTTCGTCCGCGGTGCGTAGGCCGGGCTGCCGACGACCGAGCCCGTGAAGACGACGTTCACGCACTGTGCGTCGGTGGCGACGTAGACGCGGAAGAGCCTCCCGGCCTGTCCGTTCGTCGCCATGTTGCCCGTGAAGGCAAACCCGGGAGTGAGGCTGTGGTTGCTCGCGGCGACGCTCGTCCCGGAGACGTCGGAGGCGGACTCGATCAGCGACATCGGACCGGTGGAGACGGTCGGGTTGGTCGAGACGTTGGTCTGGCTCCACGGCCCGTACGAGACCACGGGCAACCCGTTCGGCAGCGATCCGTATAGCTTCCGAACGGCGCGGACCCGCCATTGGACGACCCCGGTCCAGACCGAGTCGGCGTGGAAGGAGTAGTACTCGCGCTCGTCGGCGACGTTCGTCGTCGTCGTGATGATCTTGCCGGCGTCGACGAACCAGACCTCGTAGGAGGTGGCGCCCTCGACCGGCTTCCAGCGCACAAGGCCGGGGATCGTCGGCAGCAGCTGCTCCGGTAGGGCGCGCCAGCGCATGTTGAAGCCGAACGGGCGGCTCCAGCGGGTGACGCCGGAGGCGGTGTGCGCGCGGACGTGCGCGTAGAGGGCGTACGGCGTGCCCGTCATCCACGGGAGCGCCAGCGGAACCGAGACGACGGGCACGCGCAGCGGCCGCGCGCGTGAGGAGGTCGACCACGCGATCGTGGTCTCGTCGAACTTCTTGCTCGTCGAGAGCTCGAAGTCGTAGCTGCGGGCGGCGTCGTAGGGCGTCCAGGCGAACGCGGGCGTGCGCGGGAAGCTGTCCTGGATCGGCTCGTCCGCGCGCAGCAGGAACGCGCGCAGCCCGCTCGGCGCCGCAAGGCTCGCCGACTGCGCCGAGGGCACGGCGACGGCAGCGGTGAGGGCAAGCAGCGCGATCAGTCGAGCGAACATGGCGTCACCTGGGTTTGTCGGCAGCGCGGCGCTAGCGCTTGAGCAAGGGCTCGAGCTGTGCGCCGGCGGCGAGCACGCGTGCGTCGTCGCCCGGCCGGCCGACGAGCTGCACGGACGCGGGTAGGCCGTCCTCGGCCGGGCCGCACGGAAGAGCGAGCGCGGGGGCGCCGAGAACGTTGAACGACCACGTCAGGCGGGTCAGCTCCCCACGCAGGTTGCGCTCGTCGAGCCCGGCGAGCGGCGCGACGAAGGGCAGCGTCGGCGCGACCAGCAGGTCGAGGCCGTCGAGCGCCTCGTCGAAGATCTCCCGGTAGCGTTCGCGCGTCCGCAGTCCGGCCTCGTACTCCGCGTCGGTGACGGCGAGGCAGAGCTCGAGCTTCGCGGCGACGTTCGCGCTGTAGAGGTCGCTGTGCTCGGCGTAGAGCTCGCGGTGCGTGTCCGCGACCTCGTGCATGAACACGCTGCGGACGTCCTCGGCGAACGGGAGCTCGATCCCGCGCGAGCGGGGGAAGCGCGCGGCCGCGTCCTCGACGCGGGCTCGGACGAGCGGCTGCACGACGTCGGTCCAGACGATCCCGACGTCCACCTCCTCCAGCGACTCGAGCCCGGTCGGCGCGAAGCCGGGGACGAGGGCCTCGAGCATCTCCGCGCATCCGGCCACTGTCCGGGCCATCGGCCCGCCGTGGTCGAGGCTCGGCGCGAGTGGAAAGCAGCCCTCCAGCGGAACGAGCCCGTAGGTCGGCTTGAAGCCGACGATGCCGCAGCACGCCGCCGGGATCCGGATCGAGCCGCCGGTGTCCGAGCCGAGCGCCGCCTCGACGAGCCCGGCGGCGAGCGCAGCCGCCGAGCCGCCGCTCGAGCCTCCGGCGATCCGGTCCCGCGCGATCGGGTTCGGCACGTTCCCGAAGTGGGGGTTCTCGGAAGTCGTCCCGTAGGCGAACTCGTGCAAGTTCGTCTTGCCGACGTTCGCGTACCCGGCCGCCTCCAGCCGCCGCACGGCCTCGGCCGAATCCGCCGGCACGTGCTCGGCGAAGATCGCCGATCCGTACGTCGTCACGAGCCTGGCCGTGTCGAACAGGTCCTTGACGCCGAGCGGGATCCCCTCGGCGACCGCCTCGGGACGCGCGAGGAAGATGCCGGGAAGCTCCTCCATCAGCCGATCTTCGTCGATCGGCCGATCAAGCCGTGGCCCGTTCAGCCGTGGCTACCTTCGTAGCGGTTGCAACCCAGTCTCTGAGACCGGGGTTGCGCCGAGAGTGCGCCTTCTTGTCCACAGGCGCTCTCGCCCTGCGGCGCCTCAGTCCACCGAGAGGTAAATGAACGCGATGGCGACGGTGCCGGCGGCGATCAGGCAGAAGAGGACGAAGAGGCCCCAGCCCCACAGCATGTTCTTGTGTTCGGTCTCGGGATCGAGCATCAGACGACCGCGTCCGCGGCTGCGGCGACGAAGAGCAGCGCGAGGTAGAGGAGCGACGAGTGGAAGAGCAGTGCGGCACGGCGCGGGGTCGTTCGGCGCGCCAGGCCGAGCGCGAGCCAGACGAACCCGCCGCCGAGCACGAGCGCGGCGACGAGGTAGGCGAGTCCGAGCGTGCCCCAGAGGAACGGCACGACGGTGACGCCGACCAGCACGAACGAGTAGAGCACGATCTGCCGCACGGTCTCGCGCTCGCCGCGCACCACGGGCAGCATCGGGATCCCGGCCGCGGCGTAGTCGCGCTTGATCAGGAGCGCGAGCGCCCAGAAGTGCGGGGGCGTCCAGAAGAAGACGATCGCGAACAGGAGCAGCGCCGGGACGGTCAGGTTGCCGGTCGCCGCGGCCCACCCGACCAGCGGAGGCACCGCCCCGGCCGCGCCGCCGATGACGATGTTCTGCGGCGTCGAGCGCTTCAGCCAGCGCGTGTAGACGAGCACGTAGAAGAGGTTGCCGACGAGCGCGAGCGTCGCGGTCAGGACGTTGACGACCCCCGCGAGCAGGACGAACGAGAACGCCGAGAGGGCGAGCCCGAACTCGAGGGCGTAGGCGGCGGGCACACGTCCCGATGCGACCGGCCGCGCACGAGTCCGCTCGCCCATCAGCGAATCGATGTCCCGGTCGAGGACGTGGTTGAGCGCGCTCGCGCCGCCGCACGCCAGCGCGAGCCCGACCGTCATCGCCGCGAGGTCCCAGATCGGTGGGACGCCGCGGGCGCCGACGAACATCCCGCAGATGCCGGTCAGCAGGAGCAGGGTCATGATCCGCGGCTTCGTCAGCGTCAGGTAGTCGCGCAAGGAACCCAGCGGCACCGCCGAGCCGCGATGGACGAGCGCCGTCAGTGCGAGCGTCGCCGCGAACGCGGCTGCCGCGGCCGCCAGATGCACGCCCGGCGCCGTCAGCAGCGCCGCGACGCCGAACAGCCCGATCGCGACGAGCGCCGGCGCGACGAGCCGGCGGTGCCCGAGCCAGGCCGCCACCGCGA
>JBKPRD010000072.1:0-7449 GCA_046734415.1 Actinomycetota bacterium
TCCGGCCCCCGCCGCCAGCGCCAAAACGCCAGCCAAGCAGGCGCCAAGAAGTGCCAGACCCCGCATCAAAATTCCTCCCTTGCTTCGTTGCCTCCCGAGCCTTCTCAGTATTGCCGAGGAAGCGGCGAAGTCAATCCCTCCTCCCGCGCGCAACAAAAAGCCCCGTCTAGCGGGGCTTTTCCGAGAAGCGGATGATGGGGCTCGAACCCACGACCTTCTGCATGGCAAGCAGACGCTCTAGCCAACTGAGCTACATCCGCACGCGACCCCAGTATAGCCCGGGTTTCGTCCTGCCCTCGGGGGCCGCCGGTCGTCCCGGACCGGTGCTACTGCCGCCTCGCAGGACGGGTCCGAGGACACACACCACCACTGAACTGGACAGCATTCTGCCCCGCGCGTGTGCGCGCTCCTATTTGGGATCGCCGCGCTTGGCGCCGCGCCGGCACACGCCTGGCAGCACCCGAAGACCTGGGTCCGCCGCCTGCCGGCGCTGGCCAACATCAAGTGGGACTGAGCTAGAGGGCGTCGAGAGCCTCGTTGACGAGGCGGTCGGCGAGCTCGTTGTGCTCACGGCGCACGGCGGTGTAGGTGACGCGGCCGATCTGCCGCGCGAGTTCCTCCGCTTCGCGCGCAAGGACCCGCAGCGTCTCGTTCTTGATCCGGTACTCCCCGCGCATCTGCTTGACGATCAGCTCCGAGTCGGAGACGACCTCGACCTCGTCGATACCCGTCTCGACCGCGCGGCGCAGGCCCTCGACGAGGGCGCGGTACTCGGCGACGTTGTTCGTCGCGACCCCGATCGCCTGGCCACGCGCGTCGAGCACCGTCCCGTCCTCGGCCTCCAGTACGTAGGCGTACGCGGCCGGCCCTGGGTTCCCGCGCGCGCCCCCGTCCGTGGAGAGCCGGGCCTTCACGTCTTGCTCGACCCGCCGTCGGGAACCGGCCGCCCATGGCAACGATCGAGGTCCAACCGCGGGAGACGCCGGCCGAGCGGGCCGACACGTCCGTGGAGGTGGAAGTCGACGAGACGTTCAGCGACCACGCGACGATCATCGAGGACTGGATCGAGCCGCGCCGGGCCTGGACGTTCACGCTGCGCGAGGGCCTCGAGTTCGGCCGGCCGAACAACGTCGAGGCGGAGCTCCTGTTCGCAGCGGGCGAGCAGACCTCGTCGCTCCAGTTCCGTCTGGAGCAGCTGACCGCTGCCGACGACACAGGAGAGGAGCTCGTGCTCCGCTTCGAGGAGCCGGACGGCATCGCGAAGCTCGTGCGCCTGACGTCGTTCGGCGTGGACGTGGAGCTCTTCCACATCCTCACCTTTACCTAGAGCCGCTAGCCGCGGGCGGAGAGGCCCGCCAGCAGCGTTCGGGCGAGCTCCGGTCCGAGCTCGCGCTCGAGCTGCGCCCGCACCTGGGGGCGACGCTCCTCGATTGCCGCAGTCATCCGGCCGATCGCGTCACAGTGCTCGGCCAGACGGTCGAGCGCGCGGTCGATCCGCGCGGCATCGATCGGCTCAGATCCGAGCCCCATGTGTCTGACATCGTCCTAACAGGAGCGGACGAAATCCCTCGAACAAAGGGCCTTCAGTGCGGCGCCCGGGACGCCGATAGAGGAACGACATGCTTCCGGCGCAGAAACCAGCGTGGCTTCCGCTCGGCACTCTGCTCGTGCGCGAGGAGCTGATCACGAATGAGCAGCTCGAGACGGCGCTGATCGACCAGCAGGGCACGGGCCTTCGCCTCGGCGAGCTGCTCGTCCAGTGGGGGTGGGTCTCGTCGGAGTCCATCTCCCGTGCGGTTGCAGAGCAGTACGAGATCGAGTTCCTCGACCTGGACACGGCAGACCTCGATCCCAGAGCCGTCGAGTTGCTCGCCCCGCGGGACGCACGCCAATACGGCGCGATCCCGGTTCGCTTCCTCGCCGACGACCACCTGCTCGTCGGCGTCGCCGACCCGACCGACGTCGGCGCCTCCGACGAGCTGCGGGCGAAGCTCGGCGGTGCAGTCACCCTGGCCGTCGTCGACCAGACCGAGCTGCACCGCGCGCTGGCGCGGGTCTACGCCTGAGGGACAGGCTTCAGCCTGTCCCGACGCCCTCCGGGTCGCACCGGAAGGGCCGGGTCAGGCTGAAGGCTGACCCTGTCTCTCAGCCGAGCTGGGCGCGGATCGCGCCCGCCGGATGCTCCTTCGTGTGCACGTTGACGTAGAACCCGCTCGGGCTCCCGAGGATCTCGTCGATCAGCGACGCCGCAGCGGTCGCGCAGCCGCTCGAGTTGCCGTCGGCGCCCGGAGCGTTGAACGGGACGACGACCGGGCCGTTGACGCCGGCCCCGCCCTTGTGGATGTGTGCGGCGACCGTCGGGAGCGTGACGTTCGCGGCGTGCAGCCGATAGCAGACCTGGCCGGCGTCCTTGCGGATCCGCAGCACGGCCGTACCCGTCGCGTTCGGCTCGCTCGTGCCCTTCAGATCGAGCGAGATCGTCGTCCCGGCGATCGCCGGCGAGGTTCCGGTGAGCTGGCCGCGGATCGCACCGGCCGGGAACTCTGCCGTGTGGACGTTCACGTAGTAGGACGCCGGATCCACGAGGACCTGCGCGACGAGCGTCCGCGCCACAGGTACACATCCGCCGGACTTGCCCTCGGCGCCGGGCGTCGCGAGCGGGATTACCACCGGCCCAGGCGCGCCCGCGTCGCCCTTGTGGATGTGCGCTGCCACGGCGGGTCCGCCCAGGTTGTTCGCGGCCAGCTTGTAACAGAGCTGGCCCTGGCCCTTCCGGAGCCGAACGGTCGCCGTTCCGGTGGCGACGGGATCGCCGGCCGGGCTCTCGGCCTCGCCCACCATACTGATGTTGAAGGCCGTGCCGCCGTTGCCGGCGAGCAGCGTCCTCGGGCAGGGCCCGGAAGGCGCCGGGATGATGTCAGCCGGGTGCTTCAGGTGCGCGCGAAGCTGGCGCGCCGTGACGCTCAGCTTCACGTACGGCCTGGTCGCTGACGACGTGCGGTGACAGACCGACCGCGTGGCGCCAGTTCGAGCGTTCGCGCTCGTCAGCGCGACCGCAAGGGCCGCGAGCGCTGCCATGAGCAAGGCGAATCGCTTCATCAACATCCCTCCGATGTAGTCGGTGCCGCTAGGTACGCGAAGAGGCGATGTTCGGATTGCCGCCGCTACTCGGCGACATCGATCTGGGCCTTCTGCAGCCGCCCGGAATAGTCGACGTAGAGCGACTTCCACTCGGTGAAGACGTCGAGCGCCGCCTGGCCCGCCTCGCGGTGGCCGTTGCCCGTCTCCTTCATCCCGCCGAACGGGAGGTGCACCTCCGCGCCGATCGTGCCTGCGTTCACGTACGTGATCCCTGTCTCGAGGTCGCGCATCGCGCGGAAGGCACGGTTGACGTCACGGGTGAAGATCGACGACGAGAGCCCGTAGCGGACGCCGTTCGCGACGCGGATCGCCTCGTCGAAGTCCCTCACCGGGATCAGGGACGTGGTCGGCCCGAAGATCTCCTCCTGGGCGACGCGCATCCCCGGCTCGACGTCCGCGAAGATCGTCGGCCGGTAGTAGAAGCCGTGCTCCAGGCCGTTGCCGCTCGCGACCTCGCCGCCCGTCAGCAGCTTGGCGCCCTCGTCCCGGCCGATCCCGGTGTACGAGTGGATCTTCTCGAGCGCGCCCTCGTTGATGACGGGGCCGACGTCGGTGTCCTCCTCCCACCCAGGCCCGAGCCGCATCCTCTCGGCCGCGGCGACGAGCTTCGACTGGAGGGCGTCGTAGACCTTCTCGTGGACGACGACGCGGCTCGCCGCGGTGCAGCGCTGCCCCGAGGTGCCGAACGCCGACCAGATGATCCCATCGGTCGCGAGGTCGAGGTCGGCGTCGTCGAGCACGATCACGGCGTTCTTCCCGCCGAGCTCGAGATGGACGCGCTTGAGGTTTTCCGCGGCGGCCTTCATCACCGCGATGCCGGTCTCGCGAGAGCCGGTCAGCGTGATCACAGGGACGTCCGGGTGCTGGACGAGCCGTTGGCCCACCGCTCCCCCACCCCCGTGCACCACGTTGACGACCCCCGCCGGAACACCGGCCTCGACGAGCAGCTCGACGAAGCGCTCACCCAACGCCGGCGTGTCGGTCGCCGGCTTGAAGACGATCGTGTTCCCGCAGACGAGCGCCGGCGCGATCTTCCAGGACGGGATCGCGATCGGGAAGTTCCACGGCGTAATCACGCCGACCACGCCGATCGGCATCCGGACGCTCATGTTGAACTTGTCGCGGAGCTCCGAGGGCGTCGTCTGACCGAAGAGGCGCCTGCCCTCTCCAGCCATGTAGAAGCTCATGTCGATCGCCTCCTGGACGTCGCCGCCCGCCTCCGGGAGCACCTTCCCCATCTCGCGCGACATCAGCAGCGAAAGCTCGTCCTTGTGCTCCCGGACGAGCGCGCCGAAGCGGTAGAGGATCTCGCCGCGGGCAGGCGCGGGGACGAGCCGCCACTCCTCGTAGGCGGCGCGCGCGGCGACGACGGCGCGGTCGACGTCCTCGGCGCCGGAGCGGGGGAAGACGCCGATCAGCTCGCCGGTCGCGGGGCTCGTCGACTCGAACGTCTCGCCGGAGGCGGCATCGACCCACTCCCCGCCGACGAAGTTCTTGTAGGTCCTGGTCCCGGTCGCCACCGCGCCGCCACTCTAGCGGCGGGCTGCATTCAGACCGATCCAGCTCAGGCTGTGCTCTTGTCGGAGTCCATCACCAAGGTGGCACTTGCTGCTGCCCGTGCACGCGCGCCTCGTTGCCAGTTCTGGCACCGAAGTCTGACACAGGCCTAGGCGAGGTCGATCGTCGGGAAGCTGCCGATCGGGCGCTGCCGCCGGCGGTCGCGGAGCGCGCGCATGCCGCCGAAGGCTCGCGCGCGGCGGCGGTCGGGGCCCAGGCGGCGGTCGACGATCACGCTGACGTTCGGGTTGTCCCGGTAGTACGCGGTCAGCTTCTCGAAGAGCTCATCCTCGAGCTCCCGCGGAATCACGCAGTAGATCAACGCCGCCTCATTCCCTCTCCAACGCCGCATCATCCCCTCTCCCACCTCTCATTGTATGGATGGAGCGGACGGAATCTAGTCCACGTTCTCGAGCTCGGGGATCACGCCGCTCCCGGGCTCGAAACGCGCATTCCACGAGGTGAACGTCGCCTCGACCTCCTCCGGCTCGGTGCCGCGGTCCGTCAGGCGGATCGGCTGCGTCGCCTCCCGGTTGATCCGGTACTGGTACCAGGCGAGGTCCCACACGAAGGTCAGGACGACGTCGGGGTTGGACCCCGAGAGCACCACGATGCTGACCCGGGGCGACCCGAGGCTTCGGGTGATCCCCTCCATCGTCCGCAGGCCGTCGCTCGAGTTGAACACGGCTGCCGCCTGGACCATTGCGTGCTCCTCGTCGTTCAGCCGCCTCAGCTGAGGCTCGGCGACGATCGTCTGCGCCGGCCGGCGATGCCCGCCGAAGATGCCGGCGAGGCTGAGCGTCCTGCGCCTCCGCGAGTGGCGGACGGCCGGACCGACCGGGCCTCCCTCCCGCACCCATCCGTGGCCGAGGGCGGTCTCCTGGCAGAGCTCGCAGACGTCGACGAACTCGTCGACGCCGTCGGGTGCGAACCGGTACGACCGCTCGCCGAGCAGCAGCGTGCGCTCGCAGACGGCGCAGCGGTTCACCTCCATGACCCGCATCGTCCTCACGGGACGCAGACTATATGCCAACTGCAGGGAGTTTTCGGGCTAGTGCGCGCCCGCCTTCTCCTCCTCGCGCGAGCGCTTCGTCTCGTCGATGATCTTCTGCGCGATGTGGCTCGGCACCTCGTCGTAGCGCAGGAAGTGCATGTGGTAGTCGCCGCGGCCGCCCGTCAGCGAGGTCAGCGCCTGCGAGTACGTGAGGATCTCCGCCATCGGGACTTCGGCCTTGATCGTCGTCATCCCGCCGGTGGGCTCCATGCCGAGCAGTCGTCCGCGCCGTGAGTTGAGGTCGCCGTTGACGGCGCCGACGGCGTCGTCCGGCACCGACACGTCGACCTCCATGATCGGCTCGAGCAGCACCGGATTCGCCTTCTCGTAGGCGGCCTTGAACGCCATCGAGCCGGCGATCTTGAACGCCATCTCGGAGGAGTCGACCGTATGGTGCGAGCCGTCCACGAGCAGCACGCGGACGCCTTGCACCGGTGCGCCGGCAAGCTCGCCGTGCTGCATTGCCTCCTGGATCCCCTTGTCGACGGCGGGCCGGAAGCTCTGCGGGATCACGCCGCCGACGATCTTGTCGACGAACTCGTAGCCGACGCCCTCCTCGATCGGCTCGAGGACGATCGTCGCGTCACCGTACTGGCCGCGCCCGCCGGTCTGCTTCTTGTACTTCCCCTGCGCCCGCGACTCGCTGCGGATCGTCTCCAGGTATGGCACGCGCGGCTGGTGCAGGTCGACCTCGACCCCGAAGCGCCGCTTGAGCCGCTCGACCGCGACCTCGACGTGCATCTGCGAGAGACCGGCGAGGAGCTGCTCGCCGGTCTGCTGGTCGCGACGCATCGTGAGCGTCGGGTCCTCCTCCGTCAGGCGCCGCAGCGCCTGGCCGAGCTTCTCCTCCTCGCCCTTCGTCTTCGGCGTGATCGCGAAGCTCATCACCGGCTCCGGGAAGTCGAACTGCGGCGGCTCGACTGCGGTCTCCTTGTCGAGGAGCAGGTCGCCGGTGGCGGCGTCCTTCAACTTCGCGACGGCGCCGAGGTCGCCCTCGCCCAACGCGTCGGCCTGGACGTGCTCCTTGCCCTGCAGCCGCATCAGCGAGCCGAACCGCTCCTTGCCGTGCGTGCGTGTGTCGGTCAGCGTCGTGTCGGAGGTGACGGTGCCCTTGAGCACGCGGAAGACGTTGATCCGGCCGGCGAACGGGTCGGCGATCGTCTTGAACACGAAGACGCCGGTGTTCGCGCCGTCGAGGTCGACCGTCTCCCCTCTTTTCGCCGGGCTCGGCACGCCCTCGACGATCAGGTCGAGGAGCGCGGTCGTGCCGAGGTTCTTCGTCGCGACCGCGGCCGCGACCGGGAAGACCTCGCCGCGCGTGACGGCGTCTTTCAGCGCCGTCGCGACCTCCTCGTCGGAGAGCTCCTGCCCGTCGAGATAGCGCTCCATCAGGCCCTCGTCGGTCTCGACGACCGCGTCGAGGAGCTTCTCCCGGTACTCGGCCGCCTGGTCGGCGACCTCGGACGGGATCTCGGTGCGCTCCCCCTGGCGCTGCCCCTCGGGGCTCGCGTAGGCGCACATGTGCAGGACGTCGACGATTCCGGTCAGCTCGTGCTCGGCCCCGATCGGGATGTGCACCGCCACGCAGCGGTCGGAGAGCTGGCTGCGCAGCGCCTCGAGCACGCGGAAGAAGTCCGCCCGCTCCCGGTCCAGCATGTTCACGACCACGACCCGGGCCAGGTCTCCGTCCTGAGCGC
>JBKPRD010000073.1:0-4657 GCA_046734415.1 Actinomycetota bacterium
GCTCGAGGCCCGGATCTCGGGCAGCATCGTGCGTGGAACGCCCAGGATCCCGAGGATCTCGTCGTCCCAGTCGAGCGTCTCGAGGTTCATCATCATCGTGCGGCTGGCGTTGGTCACGTCCGTGACGTGAGCTCCGCCGTCAGTCCCGCCGGTGAGCAGCCAGATCACCCACGTGTCGATGTTCCCGAACACCACGTCGCCGCTCTCCGCCCGAGCGCGGACCCCGTCGACGTTGTCGAGGATCCACTTGATCTTCGGACCGGAGAAGTACGTCGCGATCGGCAGTCCGGTCTTCGCCCGGAACCGGTCCTGCCCGCCGTCAGCCGACAGCTCGTTGCAGATCTGGTCCGTCCGAGTGTCCTGCCAGACGATGGCGTTGTGGACGGGTTGTCCGGTCGAGCGATCCCAGACGACGGCCGTCTCGCGCTGGTTCGTCACTCCGACAGCCGCGATGTCGGATGCCTGAACCTTGTCGAGACCGGCGCGAACGACCTCCTGCGTCCGTTCCCAGATCTCCATCGCGTCGTGCTCGACCCATCCCGGTTTCGGATAGATCTGCTCGTGCTCTTTCTGATCGACCGAGACGACCTGACCGCCGTGGTCGAAGACCATGAAGCGTGTGCTGGTCGTTCCCTGGTCGATCGCTGCTGCGTACTGAGCCATCCGCGGCACCTCCTCCTATCGAATCGTCTTCCCCTATCCCGCTCCAGACCAGGTCTCGGCGGCAGTCTTGAGCAACAGGTACGAGGACGTCGCCCCGGGGTCCTGGTGCCCTGCGCTGCGCTCGCCGAGGTAGCTCGCGCGTCCCTTCCGGGCGACGAGGGGAATCGTCGACTGCATCCCCTCCTCCGCGGCCCCGGCCGACCTGTTCAGGGCGTCCGCGAATGACGCCCCGTCGGCCAGGGCCGAATGGAAGGCGTCTCGTGCCGGGATCAAGGCGTCGATCATCGTCTTGTCGCCGAGCTCCGCCTTCCCGCGCATCTGCACGCCGTCGACCGCCCCGTCGAGGGCGGCCGCCCAGTCCTCTGGCTCGAGCTCGCTCTTGCCCGCGGTCGCGGTGCCCATCTGCAGGAAAAGCGTTCCGTACAGTGGACCGCCGGCGCCGCCGACGCTGGACACGAGCGTCATGCCGACGGTCTTGAGCAGGCCGCCGACGTCGTCCCCCTCCAAGCCCTCGAGCTTGGCGAGGACCGCTTTCATCCCACGATCCATGTTGATGCCGTGGTCGGCGTCCCCGATCGCGGAATCGAGCTGTGTGAGGTACTCCCTGTTCTCGACCACGGTCGAGCCGAACTCCTCGATCCAGCCCACGACCTGGGCATAAGGAACAGTCACCCGCACAGCCTCCACCGCACTACGTGCCCCACCTGAGGCCCGGCGTGCGGACGGGTGCGTCCCACAAGCGAGTGAGCTCATCGTCCAGTTTGAGCAGGGTGATCGACGTGCCCGCCATCTCGAGCGACGTGATGTAGGACCCGATCAGGTTGCGTGCGATCTTGATCCCGCGTTCTTCGAGCAGCTTGTGGAGCTCGTTGTAGACGATGTAGAGCTCGATCGCGGGAGTCCCTCCCATGCCGTTCACGAAAGCGAGGACCTCGTCGCCTTGCTCGTACGGGAGGTCCTCGACGATCGGAGTCGCCAGGCTCTCGACGATCTCACTCGCCGGGGCCAGCTTCCTCCGCTGACGGCCGGGCTCTCCGTGGATGCCGATGCCGATTTCGATCTCGTCGTCGCCGAGCTCGAAGGTGGGCGTCCCTGCGGCCGGGACGATGCACGACGTGAGGGCCATTCCCATGCTACGGCCGTTCGCGTTTACCTTGCGGCAGAGCTCGGCGACCTGCTGCAAGGACTGTTTCTCTTCGGCCGCGGCGCCGCAGATCTTCTCAGCGAGGACCGTCGCGCCCACGCCCCGTCGGCCGGCGGTGTACAAGCTGTCCTGCACGGCGACGTCGTCGTCGATCACGACCGCCTCGACCTCGATGCCCTCACCGCGGGCGAGCTCGGCGGCCATCTCGAAGTTCATCACATCGCCCGTGTAGTTCTTGACGATGTGCACGACGCCGGCGCCACCGTCGACTGCCTTCGTTGCATCGATCATCTGATCCGGCGTCGGCGACGTGAACACCTCTCCGGGGCAGGCGGCGTCGAGCATGCCCATCCCGACGAAGCCGCCGTGCATCGGCTCGTGCCCGGAGCCGCCTCCCGAAACAAGGGCCACTTTGCCCTGGACCGGAGCATCGGCCCGGACGATGTAGTTGGGGCCGAAGTTCACCCGTAAGAGATCGGGGTGAGCCGCGGCCATGCCCTGGAGCGCCTCGGTGACGACGTCCTCGGGCTTGTTGATCAGCTTCTTCATCTCACCACCCCACTAGCCCTCTGATGGCACCCAGCACTTCGAGGTTGCCCGCGCCAGGTGCGAAGAGCGCCTCGTAGGCCAAAGCGCCGAGCGACCCGCCGATGATGGGGCCGACGACGGGAACCCACGAGTAACCCCAGTCCGAGTCCCGCTTGCCGGGGATCGGCAGGATCGCGTGGATGATCCGCGGTCCGAGGTCGCGGGCCGGGTTGATCGCGTACCC
Source organism: Actinomycetota bacterium (assembly GCA_046734415.1). Lineage (GTDB taxonomy): Bacteria > Actinomycetota > Thermoleophilia > Gaiellales > Gaiellaceae > DATBLE01. Next base: position 2,580 of record JBKPRD010000073.1, read on the forward strand.
GGTGGGGCCTCCGAGCGAAAGGCCGATCCCGAACACGAGCAGACCGATCAGGAGCGGCACGAAGGATGTACCGAAAGCCGTCGCCAGTGCTGTTTGCCCGACGGCGCCCGTGAGAGACGCCGCGAAGTGCCCGACGATCGCGAGCACGCCAAAGACGAGAATGAACGTGCCAATGATCTCCGTCACCAGGTTCTGCCCGTAGTTGCGGATCGCCGGCGCTGTCGAGAAGACGGCGAGCTTCAACCCTGGGTCATCCGTCGGCCGCCAGTGCGGCAGGTATGCGAGGTAGACCAGGATTGCCCCTATCCCCGCCCCGGCGAACTGGCCGGCAATGTACTTGGGCACGTCGGACCACGGCGTGATGTCAACCAGCGCGAAGCTGATCGTTACCGCCGGATTGATCTGCGCACCGCTGAACTGGCCGACCGCGTAGATCGCGATGGCGACCGCCATCCCCCATCCAAACGTGATCACGATCCAACCCGCGTTCTGCGCCTTCGAGTGAGCGAGCAGGACTCCGGCGACGACCCCGTCTCCCAACAGGATGAGGATCGCCGTCCCGATCAGTTCGGCTGTGAAGATGTCCATGAACACCCCCTTCACGTAGAGAGCCGAATTTCGCCGCTGAAGATCTCGGACCGCGGACGCGAAGTCAACGCGCCTACGCGTCGGGAGCGTTTACAAAAGTGACACGTCGACGAGGTAGCGAGCGCGCAATTCGCGCACAATCTGCTCGTCGCCGCCGATCACGAACAGCTCATACGGATAGGCGTACTGGGCCCGGTAGCCTCGTTCACGAGCGAGGATCCTCCCCCAGAGCGAAACGGAGCCGAGGGCGATCGGACGTCCCTGCCTGACCGGAGGCAGCTCCTGATACTCGCGTCCATAGCGATGCCTGACGCCCGTGTAACGACGGAGCAGCTCCTCTGCGAGTGCACGCGTCTTGAACGCGTAGATACCGCACTCGTGGTCGCAGACGGGAGCATGGTCACGGTGGACGGCGCACCTCGCCTCGAAGCGGGCTCCGGCGGGCCAGCTCACGTGGTGCATCGTGAACGACTCGAGCCGATGCTCGCCGGCATGGAGCCGCACGTGCCAGAGACGCCAGGCGAGAATCGGGTCGGTCGAAGTCTGGGTCACGCCGGCACCGGCTCGTCGGCCGGCGCTTCGACCGGCGCGGGGGCCGGGACGGGCTCTTCGAGCGGGACGACTTCGATCTCGTGCTCGGTTTCCGGAACGCCGATGTCCATCAGCTGCTCTGCTCCAGACTCGAGGGTGTGTTCATCAGTCTCTTTTCGGCCGGTAGGGCCGCGAACTTGAGGCAAACGCTACAGAGTGAGTCGGACGATTCAGGCCCGGCGCACGAAGTCGATTGCCACCGGCACGCCCTCGAGCTCGAACCGGTCTCTCAGCTGGTTCTCGACCCAGTAGCCGTAGTCCCGCGTGATCAGGCCGGGGTCGTTGACGAAGAAACGGAAGCGCGGCGGGCGCACGGTGGTCTGGGTTCCGTACAGGAGGTTGAGGCTCTTTCCGTTTCGGGACGGCGGCTGTCGCACCTGCCGCAGCTCGTTCAGGAAGCGGTTCAGCTCGCCGGTCGGGACGCGGGACGTGTACTTGCCGTAGAGCTCCTCGACGCGGTCGAGCACCTTGCCGACCCCGCGCATCGTCTTCGCGGAGGCAGCGACGACCGGCGGGCGCTGCCTGAGGCGCGGCGCGAGCCGCTCGCGCACGTCCTCGATCCCGACCTCGGCGATGTCCCACTTCGAGAGGACGACCAGCGTCGAGGACATCGACTTGCGGGCGACGTCCGCGATCGACAGGTCCTGCTCGACCACTCCTTCACTCGAGTCCACGAGCACGAGCGCGACGTCGGCCCGCTCGGCGGCCTGGAGCGCGCGCAGCTCCGAGTAGTACTCGATTCCCTGGCGCTGCCTGCGCTTCCGGCGGAGGCCCGCGGTGTCGACGAGGACGAACGTCCGCTCGCCGCGCCGCAGCACGGTGTCGATCGAGTCGCGCGTCGTCCCCGGCTGCTCCGAGACGATCACGCGGTCCTCGCCGAGGAGCGCGTTGAGCAGGCT
>JBKPRD010000074.1:0-14260 GCA_046734415.1 Actinomycetota bacterium
AGAAGCCGAGCGCTACCTCGCGATGCCCGGCCGGGACGAGCTGCAGCTCTCGACGGTGTTCGAGGCGTTCGCCGACCCGGTCCGGCTCGAGATCGTCGCTGCCCTCGCCGACGGTGAGCGACCGTGCGGCAGCTTCCCGCTGCCGGTGAGCGACTCGACCCGCTCTCACCATCTCAAGATCCTCCGCGACGCCGGCATCACCGCGACCAGGCTCGTCGGGACGCAGCGGCTCGTCTCTCTCCGGCGCGAAGACCTCGAGGCGCGGTTTCCCGGACTCCTCGACCTCGCTCTGACTGCGCCCCCGGGCGGATGACTCGAGCGTCCGGGCTGCTCTCCCGGCTCGAGCCCCACGCGGACTCGATGGCCTCGCTCGTCGAGGAGCTCGTGGCGGTCGACACCGAGAATCCGCCCGGTCGCGGGCTCGCCGCCTGTGGGCGGGTGCTGTACGACGTGATGGCAAGGCTGGGCTTCTCGCCGGAGCTCATCGAGCTCGCGCCCACCGGTGACCTGGAGGATCCGTGCATCGTGCGCGGCAGCGTCGGCGAGGGGACGCGGACGATCTACTTCCACGGCCACTTCGACGTCGTGCCGGCGCAGGGGCCGGCCCAGTTCCACCCGCAACGACGGGAGGGAAAGATCATCGGTCGCGGGAGCGCCGACATGAAGGGCGGGCTCGTCAGCATGCTCTACGGGGCCGCCGCAGCGGCTTCGGCCGGGCTCCTCCCCGGCGGGCGCATCGTCTTTCACTTCGTCTGTGACGAGGAGACCGGGAGCGCGGCCGGCTCGAGGTACCTGCGCGACGAGGGCCTGATCCAGCCCGATGCGCTCGCGATGCTCACTGCCGAGCCCACCGGCAGCGTCGTCTGGCACGCGAGCCGTGGCGCGATCACCCTCCGCGTCGAAGTGCGCGGAAAGGAGGCGCATGTCGGCCATGCGCATCTCGGCGTGAACGCGTTCGAGAAGATGATCCGGATCGCCGAGCCGCTCGGAACGCTCGCGCAGGAGTTGCTCGCGCGGCGCACCGCTTTTCCGACGGACAGCGAGCCAGCCGGCGGATCGATGCTCGTGGTCGGCGGCTCGGCCGGCAGCGGCGTGAACTTCAACGTCGTGCCGGGATCGGCCTGGTTCTCGGTCGATCGCCGCTTCAACCCGGAGGAGGACCTCGACGAGGAGCTCGAGCGCCTGACCGCCACGATCACCGACGCGGCCGCTCGCGCCGACGCCGAGGTGACCGTCCACGTGCTCCAGCAAGCTCGCCCGGCCGCCACAGACGCGGAGCATCCGGTGTCCCTGGCGCTCGCACGCGCCGTCGAGCAGGTGGAAGGTGTGCCGCCGCGGTTCGAGCTCTGCCCCGGCGTCCTCGAGACCCGCTGGTACGCCCAGCTCGGGATCCCGGCGTTCGGCTACGGCGCCGGCCGGCTCGACGTCTCGCACGGGCCGGACGAGTTCATCGAGGAAGCCGCAATGCGCCGGTGCGCCGCGGTCTACGCCCTCTTCGCGGGCGAGCTACTGCACTGATCCCAGAAGCGACCGCATCACCTCACCGGTCACCGCGTCGGTGGCGAAGAACGACTCGATCGACAGCTCGGCGACCGTGACGTCCAGCGCGGTGCCGAAGGTGGTGCGCGTGCTGACGAAGGAAAGCTCGCGGTCGCCCTGTCTGAGGCGGAGCGGGACGGCGATGTCGGCGAAGGCGGGATCGACCGCCGGTCCAGGCTCGTCCCCGGGGTATCCGGCGAGCTCGTCGTGCAGCGCGGTCAGCGCCGGGTCGCCCGTCGCGATCGCGTCGCGGGCGAGCCGCTCGAGCAGATGCGATCGCCACTCGTGGAGGTTGACGATGCGCGGAGCGATCCCCTCCGGGTGGAGGCTGAGCCGCAGGACGTTCACGGGCGGCTCGAGCAGGTGGCCGGCCACGCCCTCGATCAGCGGGCCGAGTGCACGGTTCGCAGCGACGAGGCCCCAGTGCGCGTCGATCACGAGCGCCGGGCAGGGCTCGTGCGCGCGCAGGAGCTGCTCGATCGCGTCGCGCACCGGCCCCATCTCGGGCGCGTCGAGATCGCGTTGCGCGAACGCCGGTGCGTAGCCGGCGGCGACCAGCAGGCCGTTGCGGTGGCGCAGCGGCACGTCGAGGTGCTCGGCGAGGTGGAGCACCATCCGCGCGCTCGGTTGCGAGCGCCCGTTTTCGACGAAACTGATGTGGCGGCTCGAGACGCCCGCCTCGAGGCCGAGTTCGAACTGGCTCAGCCGGCGGCGCAGGCGCCATTCGCGTAGCAGCGCGCCGACCGGAGGCCTCGTCGCGGCCGTTGCCATCGCGCCGATCGTAGATCGCCCTCGCCGCTGAAGCGTTACCTCCGAGGTCATGGACAGCAGCGAGCCCGCCGTGCACCCTCGCTGGTCAACGACCCCGGAAAGGAGCCCGCCATGAGTGAAGCAACCGATCTGGTCAGTCGCTATCTCGCGGTCTGGAACGAGAGCGACCCCGACGCACGCCGCGCCGCGATCGAGGACGTCTGGGCGGACGACGGCCGGTACGTCGATCCCCTTACGGAGGTGGAGGGCCACGACGAGATCTCGGCCCTGGTCGACGCGGTCCACCAGCAGATGCCCGGTCACGTCTTTCGCCTCCTCGGCGGCGTGGACGCCCACCACGACGTCGCCCGCTTCTCGTGGGAGCTGGTTCCCGGCGGGGGCGGCGAGTCGATTGCCGAGGGGTTCGACGTCGCGGTAACGGACGACGACGGACGAATCCGCAGCGTCGTCGGCTTCATCGACAAGGCGCCGGCTGCCTGACGTGCTGGGGAGCGGGTGGGTGCGCGGGCATCCGCTCTCCCCGACGCGAAGACGTGACGTCCGTCATCGCGGATTCGTGACGCGCTGCTCTACCGGAGCGACCGAGCGGCCCGGAACATGGAGTCATGCGAACCATGACCGCTCGCAACAGCCGCTTCGCAACCGTCGTCGTCGCCCCGGTTGCCGCGCTCGCCGCCTGGGCAGTCGTTCGGTTGATCGGGGCCGATCTCGTCTTGAAGTCCGGCCGCACCATCGGCCCCGGTCAGGTTGTCGCGGCTGCGCTGGTCGGCGCGCTCGCCGGCTGGGTCGTCGCGCGCTGGATCGAGCAGCACAGCCGGCGGCCGCGGCCGGTGTGGACGTTCGTCGGCACCACCGTGCTCTCGGCCTCCACCATCGGCCCCTCCTGGCTCGCGGACGGCGCGACGGGGGTCGCGCTGGTCGCGCTGCACTTCGTCACGGGCGTGATCGTGATCGCCGGATTCGCCGGGACCCTGCCTGTCCGCCGCTCGACCGGCTCGGCGTACGTGACGAACGTCATGCCGAAGTCATGACGAGGGTCTCTAGCGGACTGAGGCCTCGAGCCCGCAGGATGGAGTCGATGCCCCGGTCGATCGCCATCGAGCTCAGTGGCCTCGCGAAATCCTTCCCAACGTCGAAGGGAGTCGTTCGCGCGGTGCGCGGCGTGGACCTCTCGATTCACGCCGGAGAGATCGTCGCGCTGCTCGGTCCGAACGGCGCCGGGAAGTCGACCACGATCGACATGCTGCTCGGGCTGACGGAGCCGGAGGCGGGCACCGTCCGTTTGCTCGGGCGGACGCCCGTGGAGGCGACCGGCGCAGGCGATGTCGGCGTGATGCTCCAGACGGGCTCGCTGCTCCGAGACCTGTCCGTGCGGGAGCTGCTGTCGATGATGGCTTCGCTGTACCCGCGCCCCCTCGACGTCGACGAGGTGCTCCGGCTGGTCGGGATCGAGCAGATCGCCGGTCGGCGCACGCAGAAGCTCTCGGGGGGAGAAACGCAGCGGGCCCGCCTTGCGCTCGCGCTGGTGTGCAATCCGGAGCTGCTCGTCCTCGACGAGCCGACGGCGGCGATGGACGTCGAGGGCCGCCACGCGTTCTGGACGACGATGCGGGCATTCGCGGCCCACGGAAGGACGATCCTGTTCGCGACGCACCATCTCGAGGAAGCCGACGCCAATGCAGATCGGGCGGTGTTGATGACCGACGGCTGCGTCGTCGCCGACGCGCCGACGAACGAGCTCAAGGCGATGGTCGGGCGGCGCACGATCCGCGCGACTCTCGGCGGCGTCCCGCTCGCTGCCCTGATGCTCCCCGGAGTCGAGAGCGTCGACCGGCACGGCGAGACGGTGATTCTCAGGTGCTCGGATGCCGACATGGCGTTGCGAGCTCTTCTGGAGGAGTTTCCGCAGGCTCGAGGGATCGAGCTCGCGACGACCGGTCTCGAGCAGGCCTTCCTCGAGCTGACGAGCGTGAACGGAGGCTCGGAGCTCGTCCCGGAGGAGATACTTCGATGAGGCCGTCCACGTACTTCCGGTACGAGCTGATCCGCAACTTCCGGAACCGGCGTTTCTTCGTGTTCACGGTCGGCTTCCCGCTCGCGCTCTACCTGCTGATCGCGACGCCGAACAGGCACGAGGACGATCTCGGCGGATCGGGCATCTCCGCGCCGCTCTACTTCATGGTCGGGCTGGCCGCTCTCGGGACGATGAACGCCGTCGTCGGCGGCGGCGCGCGGATCGCGGTCGAGCGCTTCCTCGGCTGGACCCGGCAGCTGCGGTTGTCCCCGCTGAGCCCGGCCGCCTACATCGGCACGAAGGTTGCGGCAGCCTACCTGACGGCGCTGGTCACGATCGCGGTGCTCTATGCGGCCGGGATCGCGCTCGGCGTGAGCCTGTCGGCCGGCAGCTGGCTGCAGATGACGGGCTTGCTGCTCGTCGGCCTCTTGCCGTTCGCCGCGCTCGGGATCATGCTCGGCCATCTGCTCGGTGTTGATGCAGTTGGACCGACGATCGGCGGGCTGAGCGGGCTGCTCGGCTTCCTCGGCGGCGTCTGGTTCCCGCTCGGTGACGGCGCCATGCGTGACATCGCGCAGGCGCTGCCGGCGTTCTGGCTCGTCCAGGCAAGCCACGTCTCGCTCGGCGGGCCCGGGTGGAGCGCGACCGGCTGGCTCGTCGTCGCCGGGTGGACGGCCGCGCTTACTCTGCTGGCCGCGTATGCGTACCGGCGCGATACGAGACGTGCATAACCGGCTGTCGGCGCTGTTCGGGCACGATCTGCGCATGAGACCGCTTGAGCTCTCGGATGCCCCGGCCATGAACGTCGCGCAGGCACGGGTGGGAGTCCTGCTCGGCCTGCTCTTCCTCACCGGCCCGCTCCTCGATCTCCTGAACGGATCGCTCGGCGCTGCGCACAAGGCGGCCCTGGTGCTCGGTCTCGCGGTGTTCGTCGCGCTCTACCTCTCGCTGCTGCCTCCGAGCGCCTGGCTGTCTCGGCTGGGGCCCGAGGCGACCATGGTCGCCCTCGGCCTGCTGCCGGTGATCGCGATCGTGTTGCTGCTCGCGGGGGCACCGTCCTCTTTTGCGGCGCTGTTCGTCTACTTCGTCGCGGCCGCCGGCCTGCGCCTGCCTCCCCGCGTCGGAGTGGCGGTGACCCTTCTGACCGGGCTCGGCACCGGGATCGCCGGCTGGCTGCACGGCGACAGCCGCGGCGCGGTTGCCGCCACGGTGCTGACCATCGTCTCGATCGGCGTCCTGATGACCGCCTTCGGCAGGATTGCCCGCGCGAACCGCGAGCTGCGGACGACGCGGGAGGAGCTCGCCCGCCTCGCGGTGTCGGAAGAGCGACTGCGAATCGCGCGCGACCTTCACGACTTGCTCGGTCACAGCCTGTCCGTGATCGCGCTCAAGAGCGAGCTCGCCCGCAAGCTCCTCGAGCGCGAACCGAAGCGAGCCGCGGCTGAGCTCGACGACATCCAGTCCGTCACCCGGACGGCGCTGGCAGAGGTGCGAGAGGCGGTTCAGGGCTACCGACGGCTCGCGCTTGCCGAGGCGCTCGAGAGCGCGCAGGCCGCGCTTGCCGCGGCAGGCATCGACTGCGAGCTTGCCGACGCGGACGTGGCTCTCCCCGCCGACGTCGACTCCGTCCTCGCCTGGGCGGTACGCGAGGGGACGACCAACGTCATCCGCCACAGCGGCGCGCTGCACTGCGCAATTCGCGTCCGGGCCGACGCCGACCGCGCTGCGGTCGAGATCGAGGACGACGGCAGTGCGGCTCATTCGACGGAACGCGGAAGCGGACTGAACGGACTGCGCGAGCGGGCGCAGCGCCTGCGCGGGGAGCTCGACGCCGGCACCCTGCCGGAGGGAGGCTTCCGGCTCCGGCTGACCGTCCCGCTGGCCGGAACATGATCCGCGTCCTCATCGCCGAGGATCAGGCAATGGTCCGTGGAGCGCTCGCGAGCCTGCTCGGGCTCGAGCAGGACATCGAGGTCGTGGCCGAGGTGGATCGGGGAGACCGTGTTCTCGCCGCCGCGAGCCGGACCCGGCCGGATGTCGCGCTCCTCGACATCGAGATGCCCGGGCTGGACGGAATCTCGGTTGCCGGCGAGCTGGCCCGCGAGCTGCCGGAGACGCGCTCTCTGATCCTGACCACGTTCGGCCGTCCCGGCTACATGCGCCGCGCCCTCGCGACCGGCGCAGGCGGCTTCCTCCTCAAGGACGCGCCGGCAAGCGAGCTGGCCGCGGCCATTCGCGCAGTCGCCGCCGGCCGCTCAGCGGTCGATCCGACACTCGCAGCGGCCGCGATCACGGAGGGGGAGAGCCCGCTGACGCCGCGGGAGCATGAGGTGCTCGCTGCCGCCGCGAGCCACGACACCGCCTCGGCCATCGCCGCGGAACTCCACCTCGCCGAAGGAACCGTGCGGAACTACCTCAGCGCCGCAATCCGCAAGCTGGGCGTGCGCAACCGCCGCGAGGCGATCGAGCGGGCGAACGAGAAGGGCTGGCTTTGACCGACGTTTCGAATTCCACCCTCGTGATCCCCATTTCGATGCCGTCGTGCCAAAAGCCATCGATTGCGTGCGAGCCTCGCAACGGCTCCGCGTTCGGCGGCACGAAGTCGGCGTCGTCCCAGTAGACGGCGGCCATCGCCCCGGCATCGCTCCGGGCCGCGGCAGCGCAAGGCATCGGCATCGAAACAGCCTGTCAGCCGGTGTCCTGCCGCGGCGATCGACCGCTCGTGGAGCGTCTAGTCGCGAACCTCGTGGAGAACGCGGCGGTGGCCGCCGCCGATGGCGGCGAGGCGGCAGTGCAGCGCGCGAAGGTGGTGGCCTCGTCGTCACCGTAACGCTGCCGGCAGACACCAGGACGGGGATGGCTTCGGCGTTGTCTGAGCTTCAGGCCGGGAAGCGGGGACGAGCGGCGAAGCTGCTCACGGAGCTGGCGCGCCGGTAGCGCGGGCCAGTGAGCGAGTCGTCCAGCCGACAGTCAAGAACGAGGAGGCTCGGGCAGTCCATCAGGCGCATGACGTTGCCATCCGGCTAGCAACACACGCTTCACAGAACGGCCAGTCCCGCCGTCTAGATCCCTACTGATGGGGTGCAGGCCGGTATCGGGCACGTCGTTAGGCGGAGGAATCTCGCCTGCGCGAGTGTCCGGGAATGTGGCCGTGAGGACCTGGCGGGCTCGCCTGGCGCTCGCCGGTGCGGAATACTGGATTCGACGGCAACTGCTCAAGGAGGCTCGTGATGAGCACAACGGGACGGGAAGCCGCGACAGCAGAGCAAGCGCAGGTACCGGGGATCAACCGGATCGATCTGCAGCGGCACGATCTGAGCGCTCCGGGACGGGAGGTCATCCAGAACCGCGTCGAGATCAGCGACGAAGCGCGGCCGATCCGGCACAAGCATCCGGGTGAGGAGATCATCTACGTCCTCGAGGGGTCGCTCGAGTATCAGATCGACGGAATGCCCGCGAAGACCTATAGCGCCGGCGAGGCTCTGATCGTCCCGGCGGAGACGGTTCACGCGGTCAGGAACGTGGGCGAGGGCAACGGGACCGAGCTTGCGACCTACGTCATCGAGAAGGGCAAACCCTTCATCGTCTTGGCCGAGGATTGAGCGGCATTGCACGAGAGAGATGGAACGTTGGCGGCGCCTGCGGCTGGTCGGGGACGCGGCTCGTAAGCCCTTGTTCGCGTTGCCTGCAAGCCGCAGCCCGTGCGCGAGGCGCCCACCCGCGTCGGGCTATCTGGAGGGAGGTAGAAAGTGAGCACCACCGTCGAGTCGACAACCGAGATCCAGCCCTTCCGCGTCGAGGTTCGGCAAGAAGAGATCGACGACCTGCTCGGGCGCATCGCGGCGACACGCTGGCCGAGCAAGGAGCTCGTACCGGATCGGTCACAGGGCGTGCAGCTGGCGACGCTCCAGGAGCTCGCGCGCTACTGGAGCAGCGACTACGACCTCGGCCGCATCGCGGCCAGACTGAACGCGCTTCCGCAGTTCACCAGCCAGATCGACGGCGTGGACATCCACTTCATTCACATCCGGTCGGAGCACGAGAACGCCTTGCCGCTGGTCATCACGCACGGCTGGCCCGGCTCGGTGATGGAGCTACTCGATGTCGTGGGGCCGCTCACCGACCCGACCGCGCACAGCGGGCGCACCGAGGACGCGTTCCACCTCGTCCTACCCTCCCTGCCCGGTTACGGCTTCTCGAGCGAGCCGACCGAGATCGGCTGGGACCCCGGGCGCATCGCGCGCGCCTGGGCGGAGCTGATGCATCGTCTCGGCTACACGCGCTACGTCGCGCAGGGGGGTGATCAGGGCGCCGCCGTCACCGACGCCATGGCCCGCGAGGCGCCCGACGGGCTCGTCGGCATCCACCTCAATTTCCTCCGGACCGCGATCAGCGGCGAAACAGGACCGGTGAAGTCGGACGAGGAACGGACGGCGGCGGAGGCGATCGCCAGCTTCAAGAAGACCGGCTCCGGCTACTTCCTCGAACAGGCCACGCGGCCGCAGACGATCGGCTACGCCCTGCTCGATTCACCGCTCGGGCTGGCGGCCTGGATGCTCGACCACGATACGGACAGCTACGACAAGATCTCCCGCGCCTTCGTCGATGGCCAGCCCTCCGGCAACCTCACCCGCGATCACATCCTCGACAACGTCACGCTGTACTGGCTCACGGGCACCGGCGCGTCGGCAGCGCGGTCGTACTGGGAGGGTGGACGAGCCGGGGCGCTTGCCGCCGGTCAGGCTCCTCCTGCGGTCTCGATCCCGGTCGGCTTCACCACCTTCCCCGGCGAGCTCTTCCGGGCACCGCGAAGCTGGGTCGAGCAGGCCTACCCGACGCTCGTCTACTTCAACGAGGTCGACCGGGGCGGCCACTTCGCCGGCTGGGAGGAGCCACAGCTCTTTAGTCAAGAGCTGCGGGCCGCCTTCAGGACGATCCGCTGATGGCGGTAGGTAGTCAGGGATAAAAACAACTCTGTAGTTGCGGGCTCGATCCACAGGTTCTCTTAAGTGCCCGTCGCCGCATCGAGCGCGTCGAGCAGCGTACGAGCCGGCGCGTCGCGGTCGTCGAGCAGGCCGTCGAGCGCCTCGCCGGCGAGCATGCGGCACTTGGCCGCGAGCTCGTCCGCGCTCATCGGCCGCAGCGGCGACCCCCGCGCCGCTTCGACGCGCGCGACCTCCTCGCCGCCGAGCGCGATCACCGCCTCGGCTTCGGCCAGCGACGCATCGGTGGTCAGCCGCACGCGCGCGCGCGCGAGCTCCCGCACCTCGGCGTCGACGCTGTCGAAGCTCGCGGGCTCGGGCTCGCCGCGCAGCGCGACGTAGGCGACGAGGTAGGGGATCGAGAACTTCGCCTGCAGGCCGTCTGCGACGTCGTCATACATCGCCGCCCGGCGGGCGACCGGATGCACGGTCACGTTGATCGGCGCCGAGCCGCTGAGATCGGCGCGCGTCGCCGCCTCGATCGCGCTGTGGCTCATCAGGCAGCATGGCCACGGCTTGATCCAGTTCTCGTCGACCGCGCGCCGGTCGTTGCCGTCGACGCTTGGCCCGAACGCGGCGGTGAATCCGTCTGGCGCGTCCACGACGTCGGCGCTGATCGATGCGCCCGCGCTCGCCAGCCGCGCCGCGTGCACGCCGGCAGCGGCGGCCATCCCGACCTGCAGCGACTTGCCGTCCGACCCGAACGCCGCGCGCAGGCCGCCGGCCTGCAGCAGCGCCAGGCGCATGGCCGTGTCGGTGCGCTCCTCGTCAAGGCCGAGCAGCGTCGCGGTCGCGACCGCTGCCCCGGCGGCGCCGCAAACCGCGGTCGGGTGCCAGCCGCCCTCGTAGAGCCGGTGCGAGCGCGACAGCTGCCCCATCGCCTCGAAGCCGGCGGCGTGGCCGTCGAGGGCATCGCCGACGCTGCGCTCCCGGTCGGCGGCGACGGCGACGGCGGCCGGCGCGGTCGGCGCGCTCAGGTGCGCCATGCCCGGCAGATACGTGTCGTCGAAGTCGAGCACATGGCCGGCGGCACCCAGCCAGGCGACCGTCTCGAGCAGCCCGCCGCCGGCCGTACGCGCCACGCGTGCGGCGCGCTCCGCACGGCCGCCGTACGCGCACGCGAGCCAGTCGAGCAGCGCGGCCGCGTGCGCGCTCATCGCAGCGCCGCGCGCCACACCCACGCGATCAGCATGCCGTGCAGCGCCGGGTCGGCCGGCACTGTGTGGCCGCGCCCCAACGTGTTCGCCCTCGCTGAGAGCGAGTCACGACAAGACTGTCGACGGCGTCCGTCGTCAGGGAACGGGTCCCTTCATTTCGGTTCGAGTTCTTAATCAGACGACATGCTCGCATGGGCAGCGTGCCGGATGTCACCTAAAGCCTGTTGTGCGCGACCGCGCGGAGTTTTGCAACCGTTACGAACATGTCCGGCTCTCAGGAGACGGCGCTGGCGGAGCTGGTCGCCGACGTGGAGGGCGCCTGGAACGCCCACGACATGGGTAGGTTCGCCGCGCGGTTCGCCGAGGATGCCGACTTCATCAACGTCCGTGGGTGGTGGTGGCGGGGTCGAGACGAGATCGAACGCCGCCACGCCCTCCTGCACGAAACGATGTTCGCTGAAAGCAACATGAGCCTCGAGTTGGCGTCGACCAGAGAGGTCTGCCCGGGCGTTGTCCTCGCCCACGTCCGGTGGCGGATGGTCGGGCATGAGTTCGGTGGACCCGACCAAACCTCCGAGCCGCGCACGGGGATCTGGTCGTGGGTGGTTCGCGACCGAGGCGGGCTCGCCGAGATCGTCTCCTCGCACAACACCGACACGGTTGAGGTACCTCGCGACCACCCGCTCGCTCAAACAGACTGACAGGCTGATAGGAGACACCCGTGCCGCTTGTGCGAGCGTACTGTCGCTAGAGGTAGTCAGGGATAAAGACAACTCTGTAGTCGCTGAGTAACCGTCCAGCCTGTGGCGACCATGGATTGGGTCGAATGCCTGCCGACGCCGGTTTAGCTCAGTTGCGCTCAAGGGCGTCCACCAAAGAAGCCCTGACCGGTCCCGCGTCCTCTTCTCGCCCGACAACGTTTTGGGGCCGGGCGAGCGAGCCGAACGCTCCTTGCCGCTGCCGCAGGCTCGGCCCTCACGTCGAGAGTACGACCGAAGCGCCCAGCTGGCTAGACGGCAAAGTGGGACACGTCCGAAGCGCGTCGTCGCAGCCATGGGAGAGGGCTCGATCGTCGTCCAGCAGGTCCAGCGGCTCTTCGCCGACGACCAGCTGTCCTCGCCGCCGGCAGCCGAGCCCCAGGCACGCAGTTTGAAAGGATACGGGCGCCTGCACCCCTCTTTCTCCGGGAGGTTCGAAAATGCGTCTCGGTATCTTCCTGCCTAACGTCGGCTCCTGGGCGGGCCCGGACGCCCTTTCGCGGGTCGCTTCCCGGGCTGAAGAAATCGGCCTCGACAGCGTTTGGACCACCGAGCGCCTGCTCGTCGCCGTCCACCCCACCGCCCCGTATCCGGGTGGCGACGGCACGATTCCCGACGTCTACAAGACGGACCTCGACCCGCTCGACTCGCTGACGTTCGTTGCCGCCCAGACGAGCCGGATCGGCCTGGGAACAAGCGTGCTCAACTTGCCCTGGTACAACCCGGCGCTGCTTGCGCGGCGCCTGTCGACGATCGACGTGCTCTCGAACGGCCGCCTCCGTGTCGGTTTCGGGATCGGCTGGTCGACCGACGAGTACCAGGCCGTCGGCAGCGACTGGCACACCCGCGGCAAGCGCTCCACGGAAGCGCTCGAGGCGCTGAAGACGATCTGGACGACCGACCCGGTCGAGTTCAAGGGCGAGTTCTTCACCATCCCCCGCTCCACGATCGGCCCGAAGCCGGTGCAGAAGCCCCACCCGCCCATCTACATGGCCGCGTACACGCCGTCCGCGCTCGAGCGCGTGGCCCGCTACTCGGACGGCTGGCACCCGGCCGGGATCCCGCCTGCAGCCGTGGGCCAGATGTTCGAGGGGATCAAGGCGCAGGCCCAGGAGGCCGGCCGAGACCCCTCCGAGCTCGAGCTCGTCATGCGCGGCAACGTCGAGGTGACGGACGAGCTGCTCGGCGACGACCGCGGTCCCTTCACCGGCACGACCGAGCAGATCTCGGCCGACATTGCGGCGACGAAGGAGATCGGGGCGAGCCAGCTCATCTTCGACCCCACGTTCGATGCGACCGTCACGTCGGTCGACGACTACATCGCCCGGATAGAGCTCTGCGCGGACCTAGCGAAGTAAACGAGCTGACGCTGACGAGCGAGCCGCGACTAAAGACGCGCCTACTCGGCGGTCGGATTCGCTGGCCTTCGGCGAGCTCGAGCCAGTGCCGGCCGGTCAGACCCTTCCCGCACGCGGTTGAGCTGACGGTCGCCGCTCAGCAGGGTTTCGGATGAACCCGGTGCCGCACTCGGCTCGGACGAGGACGCGGGCGTCGGGGCGGGGCACGCTCCTGAACGGCACGCTCCGGCTCGGAGCAATTCGCCCGGAACAAGGAGCCACCAGATGACGCGATACCTGATCTCGTTCGATGCCCACGCGATGGACCACATCCCCGATGAGGACATGCCCGCCGTGGCCAAGGCCGCGCACGAGGTAGTCCAGGAGGCCCTGAACGCGGGGGTGTGGGTCTTCGGCGGCGGACTGGAGAACCAGAAAGCGACTGTCGTGTCCACCGACGGGACGGTCTCCGAGGGCCCGTACCCGGAGGCCATCGGTGGGTTCTGCGTCGTCGACGTGCCCTCACGCGAGGAGGCGCTGGAGTGGGCCGCCAAGACCGCCGTCGCCTGCCGCTGCGCGCAAGAAGTCCGGGAGTTCATGCCCGACCCGGCCGTCGGAAACTGATCGGCACGTCGACGTATTCGTCTGGGCGAGCGTACTGTCCCAAGGTAGTCAGGGATAAAGACAACTCTGTAGTAGTTACATCTCGGATCCCGCCACGGAGAGCCGGGCGATGGGACATTCGCGTGGGCCAGTGTTGCTCCTATGTCAATGCTGACTCGCTCTTGAGCGTGGTGTAAAAGGTGCGTGTGAGTTGTCTTTTGAGGCAGCGGGGCGCTTCTCGTCGGCTCTTGCCCTCGCTCTGCTTGCGCTCGAGGTAGGCGCGCGCTGGCGGGTGGAGGCGCGCCTGGGTGATGGCGATCCGGTGTAGCGCGCTGTTGAGTTGGCGGTTGCCGCCGCGGTCGAGCCGGTGGCGCTGGTATTTGCCGGAGCTCGCTTCGAGTGGTGCGACGCCGGCGTGGCGGGCCAGCTGCGCGTCGGTCTGGAAGCGTTCGATCGGGCCGATCTCCCCGAGCAGCTTCGCGGCGCTGAGTGGGCCGCAGCCGGGCAGCGCGAGCAGTGCCGGGGCGGCGACGTCGATGCGCGACTGCAGTTCGCGGTCGAGGGCGAGGATCGTGCGCGTCAGGCTGCCGCAGCGGCCGACGAGCTCGCGGGCGATCCTGACCTGCACCGTCTGCTCGGCGCGACGCAGCCGACGGGCGACACGGTCGAGCCAGAGCGGACGGTCGAGCGCGCCCGGCGGGACCGCGAGCTGCGGGTCGAGGTCGTGCAACTGCCAGCGCAGCCGCTGCTGGGCCCGCCGACGCTCGTCGACCAAATCGTCGCGATGATCGACGAGCAGCTTCAGCTCGCGCAGCGCCGCCTCACCCGGCCGTGGACGATCGAGCCGCGGCTCACGCAAGCCGCCCTAGCGACGGCCAGCGCGTCGATCGGGTCGGACTTGCCGCGCGCACGCCCGGCGCGCCGCTCGGCCGCCATCAGTTTCGGCGGCACCCGCACCACGACTCGCCTGCAGCAACCAGGCGCCGCTCGAGCGCACCGGTCAGCTGCCGGCAATCCTCAACCGCCCACAGCCGCTCCGGCTCGAGTGAGCCCGACCAGGCGACAAGCTCCGCCGATGAGCCGACGGTCAGCTCCGCAA
>JBKPRD010000075.1:0-10292 GCA_046734415.1 Actinomycetota bacterium
CCCGCCTCGCGGGACGAGATCGCCGTCGAGCCGTCGAGCGAGCGCGGCGAGTCGCGGATCTGCGGCCGCCCGGGCCGGCGCGAGCGGCCAGAGGACGCCGGTGGCTCCGAGGCCCACCGCTCCCTGCGCTGCACGACGCAAGATCTCGCGTCGGTCGTACCGTGTGTCCACTCTTGCCCCCTTCATCGTAATCTCGCCCCTGGATGATCCGGACCCGCCCTAACTCTCACTAACGCGTCGCGGATCCGGTTAGCATCGCCTCGGATGGCCGAGCGCTCGTTCTGGAACCCGATGACGAACCTCGGAGCGTTCCGCGAGCGCGGGATCACGATCGTCCGCGGCCAGGGCTCGACGGTGTGGGACGACGCCGGCAACGCCCTGCTCGACGTATCGGCGGCGCTCTGGTACTGCAACGTCGGCTATGGGCGCACGGAGCTCGCCGACGCGGCGGCTGTGCAGATGCGCGAGCTCGGGTCGTACAAGACGTACGACGGCTTCACGTCGCCGCGCACCGAGGAGCTCGCGGCACGGGTCGCGGGGCTCCTGCCGTTCGACGGCGCGAAGATCTTCTTCACGTCCGGCGGCGGCGAGTCGATCGACACGGCCGCCAAGCTCGCGCGCGCGTACTGGGTCGCGGTCGGCAAGCCCGACAAGCACGTCGTCGTCTCGCGCCAGTACGCCTACCACGGCTCGAACGCCTACGGGACCTCGCTGACCGGACTGCAGGCGCTCGTCGAAGGCTACGGCCGGCTCGTGCCGGACGTCGAGCAGGTCGCCTGGGACGACGCCGAGGCGCTCGCAGAGGCGATCGACCGGATCGGGGCGGAGCACGTCTGCGCCTTCCTCGCCGAGCCGATCATCGGCGCGGGGGGCGTCCTGATCCCGCCCGAGGGCTACCTCGCCCGCGTGCAGGAGATCTGCCGCGAGCGGGAGGTGCTGTTCGTCCTCGACGAGGTGATCACGGGCTTCGGTCGCCTCGGCAAGTGGTTCGCGACGGAGCGCTTCGGGCTCGCGCCCGATCTCGTCACGGTCGCGAAGGGCATCACCTCCGGCTACATCCAGCTTGGCGGCGTGATCGCGTCGCCGCGGGTGGCGGAGCCGTTCTGGGCGGCGGGGACGCAGGACGTCTTCCGCCACGGCTACACGTACGCGGGTCACGCGACCGCGTGCGCGGTCGCTCTGGCGAACCTCGACCTGATCGAGCGCGAGGGGCTCGTGGGGCGCGTCCACGACCTCGAACCGAAGCTCGAGGCGGCTCTGCGCCCGCTCGAGTCGCACCCCGCCGTCGCCGAGGTGCGTGCCGGCGTCGGGCTGCTGGGCGCGGTCGAGGTCGGGGACTGGTCGAAGCTCCAGGCGGTGATCGACGCGGCCTACGAGCGCGGCGTGCTCGTCCGCGGGATCCGCGGCGTCGCGCTCCAGATCTCCCCCCCGTTCGTGATCACCGAGGAGGAGCTGGAGACGACAGGGCGGGTGCTCGGAGAGGCGCTGGACGCCGTCAGCGCCTGACCTCAGCCCAGGCGCGCTGCCAGTCGTCCTCGCCCGCACAGGCCGCACAGCCGGCGCCGGGCGTCTGCCAGAAGTGGATCGACCGGAGGTCGGTCGCGACGCACGAAGCCGTGCGCCGGCACGCGACACGGTTCGCGGGCTGCGCCCCGAAGTCGGCTGCGAGCTCCGCCTGGACATCGGACCTCGAGATCCAGCGGAGCCAGGCGTAGGCGCAGCGCGGATGCCGCGCCTGCGCGGCGAGCATCCACGAGTCGGCCCAGCCCGTGGCGCCCTCGCGAGGAACCGCTGTCCGGATGCCGACGTCGCGCGCGGCGAGCCTGTCCGCCTGCCACTGCCACCCCGAGCCGAGCCAGGCACGGCCGTGCTCGAACAGGCCGACCTCGTCGGACGCGTACTGCCAGTACGACGCGACGAGCGGGCGCTGCCGCTTCAGCAGGGCGACGGCCGCGGCGAGCTGGCGGCGGGTCAGCAGGTAGGGGTCGCGGATTCCGAGGGCCGGCCTGGTCGCCGCGAGGTAGAGCGCCGCGTCGGCGATCTGCAGCGGGTTGTCCGGCACGGCGACACGTCCGTGGTAGCGCTCGGCGTAGACGGCCGACCAGCTGCGCGGCGCCGGCACGACCTTCGCGGGGTCGTAGAGCAGCACGTTCGCGCCCCAGAGGGTTGCGACGCCGTAGTGGTCGCCGCCGACGGTGGTGGAAGACAGCTCGCGGAGCGGCGCGAGGAGCCGGCGGGACTGCGGGACGCTCCGCAGCTCGAGCGGACGGACGAGGCGCTCGCGGATCAGGCGGCCCGCGATCTCTCCGCCCGCCGAGACGAGGTCGAAGCGCTCCTTCGCTTCCATCGCTCGAGCCATGTCGGCGGGCGAGCGCGCGTAGCTCGCCGAGACGGAGCAGTGCGTGGAGCGCTCGAAGGGGACGACCCACGCCTTCTGCGCGTACCCCTCCCAGGTCAGGAGGTCGAGCTTCCCCTCGCCGCCGGACGGTCGAGCGGCAGTGCCCGCGGCCGCAGGTGCGACGAGCGCGGCGAGCAGCGCCAGGAGGGCGAGCGGGCGCCTCGTCACGACCGGATCAGCGCCCAGGCGTCCGACCAGTCGAACCAGTCGGCGCAGGCCACGCCACGCCGGTCGTCGCAGTCGTGCTGCGGCGTCCGCCAGAAGGAGAGGCGCCGCCAGTAGCTCTCGTCGGCGGCGTGGACCGCCTTGCAGTTCATGTACGTGCACGCGGCCGGCGTCGCCGGGGCCTCGGCGAGGTAGCGCGCCGAGGCCGCGTTCGCCTTCGGCGAGAGGATGTAGTCGAACCAGCGGTACATGCAGTTCGGGTGGCGCGCGCCGGCGAGCAGCATCCAGGAAGCCGAACGGGCCGTGGAGCGCGGCGGGAGCGCCGTCGCGACCGGGACCTGATCCGCCTTCAGCAGCTCGGCGAGCCTCGGGCTCGCCTCCCCGACGATCGCGTTGCCACCCGTGTAGCCGGCGAGCGCGTTCGTCAGGTCCTGCCAGTAGAAGCCGGCGTCGGCGGACTGCTCGGCGGCCGCGCGGACGACCGCGCGGAAGTGCTTCCGGTCGAGCTCGTACGGACTGCGGAAGCCGAGGTGGATCGCCGTGGGCGCGAGCGACACGGCGGCGTCGTAGAGGCCGACGCGGCCCGCGTAGCGATGGTCGTACAGCACGTTCCAGCTCGTCGGCGGCCGGCGGACGAGGTCGGTTCGCCACAGCAGGAGGTTCGGTCCGCGCCCGTGCGGGATCCCAACGACGTCTCGGCCGTCGTGGTTCTGCGGCAGGCGCCTGAGGGCCGGAAAGACCTCGCGGTAGTGCGGGATCCGCGAGACGTCGATCGGCTCGACCTCGTGACCGCCCGTCAGCACCTGGGTCACGTCCCCGAACGCGGCGACGCCGTCGTAATGACCGCCCGAGACGGCATCGAAGAGCTCGGTCGAACTACGTACGGTGCGGACGTGCACCTTGCAGCCCGTGCGCTGCACGAACGGCGTCACCCAGTTCACCCTCGGGTCGTCGCCGCCGGCCTCGGCGTAGCCTGGAAAGGCAACAAGATCGAGGCGCCGCTCGTCCTTTCGTGACGACCCGGCAGCCGTCGCCGCGAGCACGAGCGCGAGCGCGGCCAGAGTGAGCCGGCGGAGCACCGCGTTACCGTACCCGCCGCAGCGCGCGGCGTCTCGACCGGTGCCTGGCACCGGTTGTTCCCTGGAAACCAGCCGCGGCCGCGGATTTTCAGGCGGCCGCCGCTGCGCCCCAGGGCTCGTCGCGCGATGCGCGGACGGTGGCGCAGAACGCCTCGACGACGGCCGGGTCGAATTGTGTCCCCGAGCCGCGGCGGAGCTCATCGAGCGCCTGCTCTCGCCCCAGCGGAAGCCGGTACGAGCGGGCCGAGGTCATCGCCGAAAACGCGTCGCAGACTGCGATGATCCGTGCGGCCAGCGGGATCTCGGTCTCGGCGAGGCCGTCGGTGTAGCCCGCGCCGTCCCAGCGCTCGTGCGTTGTGCGGACGATCGCGCCGATGCGCTTCCAGCCGGGGGCCGCGCCCAGGATGCGCTCCCCGATCACCGTGTGCTCCTTGACGAACGCCCACTCGGCGACGTCGAGCGGGCCCGGCTTGTGGAGCAGCGCATCCGGAATCGCGATCTTGCCGACGTCGTGCAGGCGGGCGGCGAGCCGGAGCTCCTCCAGCTCCTCGCTCCCCATCCCGAGCGCCGCCCCGACGGCAACCGCCGAGGCGGCGACGTTCTCGACGTGGTCGCGGAGGTCCGGCGAGCGCGCGAACAGCGCCTCGAGCAGCACCTCGTGCCTCGCCGGCCGCCTGGAGCGCTCGCGCTTCTGGACGTACAGGCGCTGGTCGGCGACGCGCAGCGCGTCGCTCGGCGTGACCGCCTCGTCGGGAAGACGGACGGCTCCGTAGGAGCTCGACACGGTGAAGCCCTCCCCGGTCTCGGTGAGGGCCGCGACGGTCGCGTCCAGGAACGTCGCGGCGTCGACCGCCGCGACGTCGACGAGCACGCAGAACTCGTCGCCGCCGAGCCGGTAGGCGCCGCCGAACGGCGCAGTGACCTTCGCGAGCGAGTCGGCCACTCGCGCGAGCAGCGCGTCGCCGGCAGGGTGGCCGAAGGAGTCGTTGTAGAGCTTGAAACCGTCCAGGTCGTAGACCGCGAGCAACCGAGGCTCTGCGTCGTGGCCGGCCTCGAGGACGCGGCCGAGGTCGGTGACGAGACGGCGCCGGTTGCCCAGCCCCGTCAGCGCATCGGTGACGGCATGGGTCCGCATCAGCTCGAGCATCCGCGTGTTCTCGCGGAAGGTCAGGCCGGTGCGAACGATCACGGCGCCGATCGTCGCGCCGGCGAGGGCGACGGCCAGGACGTTCAGGTGGTGGAAGTGGTCGTACGTGAGGATCACGAGGCCGGTCAGCCCGCAGACGAGCGGCGTCGCCAGCAGCGGGCGTCCTTCGAGCGTCACCTGGGTGCGCGTGGCCGGCTGCCACGCCGCCGCCGCGAAGAGCAGCATCGACGCGGGCCAGAGCGCATCGAGGATCGTCCCCTCCGAGTAGGTCGAGGTGGCGGTCTGGAAGAGGAAGATCGCGTCCGCGATCGCCGTCGCCGCGAGCCCCGCCCCGATCAGCGCCCACGTGCGGTCGGACCTCCAGCTGATCAGACCGAAGATGCCGACCACGCCCGAGAGCAGCAGGATGTCCCCGAGCGGGTACGCGAGGTTCGTGACGATGACGGCGGTGCTGCCGTCGGTGCTGCCGAGCACCACCTCGAACAGCACGGCCGCACCGAGGGCCGCCGAGGCCAGCGCCGCCATCGCGCCGTCGAGCCAGAGGACGCGGCCGAACCCGGAGAGCCTGGTGCGGACGAGCAGCATCAGGCCGACGTAGCAGAGCGGGTAGAACGCCAGGTAGAAGGCGTCGGCGACGGACGGGTACGGCGGGTCGCCGGCGTAGGCAAAGTCGAAGACGAGCTCCGCGAGGGCCCACGCCGCGACGCCGACGCTGAGCACCACCCACGCGCCCCGCTCGAGCCCCGGGAGCCTCGCGCGATGGACGCAGGCGGCGAGGGCGAGCAGGATCAGCGCGTTGTAGACGTAGCGGTTGAAGAAGTCGTCGAAGCCCAGACTCGCGCCGAGCACGGTGTGGGCGACGAACAGGCCGAGTCCGATCGCGGCCGTGAGGTACCACACGCGGGCAAGCCGCGGCTCCACCGGGGCAGCCTGAAGCGCCGTCGACGATGCCATCCTGCTGTTATCGGCGCGGAAAACCCTGCGGTTTAGGCGCCCGCAGGCGCCTGCGCCCGCAGTGCTGGGATGATCTGCACGCCGTAGGAGGCGAGCGTCTCCTCCTGACCGTGGGTCATCAGATAGATGTTCCACTGGTCGACGCCGGCCGCCTCCAGGCGGCGCAGCTTCTCCACGTGGGCCTCGGGGGTCCCGAGGATGCAGAAGCGCTCGCACGTCTCGTCCGTGATCTGCTCGCCGTGCTTCGCGCCGACACGGCTGTGCTCGGAGTAGTCGTACGTCTCGCGCTTCATCCGGGAGACGTACTCCGTCAGCGCCGGCGGCAGGTCGGCCGGGTCGTGCTTCGAGAGGACGTCGAAGACGTGGTTCGAGACCATCGCCGGGAACCAGCGGACCTGCTCGCAGCTGTCCGCGAGGTCGTCACTGACGTGTGCGGGAGCGCAGCACATCACCTTCACGTCGAGCGGGTCGCGCCCGGCGTCCTCCGCTGCGCGCCGTACCTGGCCCACCATCCACTCCACGATCTCGGGGTCGGCCAGCTGGATGATCACCCCGTCACCGACGCGCCCCGCGATCGCAAGCACCTTGGGCCCGTAGCCCGCGACGTAGAGCGGGATCTGCGGGCGGTCCTTCGCCCACTTCAGCTCGATCTCGGTGTCGTTCCACTCGACCGGGCGGCCGTTCATCAGGTCGCGGATCACCCGGCAGGCCCGCTCGAACTCGGCCACCTTCACGGGCTGCAGGCCGATCACGCGGCGGGCGGAGTCGCCGCGGCCGATCCCGACGACCATCCGCCCGTTCGAGACGTCCTGCAGCGTCGCGAACGCGCTCGCGGTCACGGTCGGCTCGCGCGTCCCTGGGTTCGTGACGTTGAGGCCGAGCTTCAGCCGTTCTGTGCTCATCGCCGCGAGCGTGAGCAGCGGGTACGGCTCCTGCCAAAGGACGTGCGAGTCGTACGTCCAGCCGTAGTCGAACCCGTTCTGCTCGGCGAGCTGCATCAGCTCGACGAGCCGCTGCCAGGGCGGGTCGGGAAGGACGGTGACGCCGAAGCTCAGCACGGGTCGAAAAGCATAACCCGCTGCAAATGGGGCCGGCCGCCACGATGCGCCTGGAAGTTGACGGGAGCGGCGCGACCGCGGCGGCCGGTGGCTGAGGAGGAGGGGGCTGTGCAGGGTCCACGGTGCGCGCCGAACCTGAAAGCCAGCTGAGAACGCTGTTCGAGTTGCGTTAACTCCAGTCTTTCCGCTCAACAGAGCCGTTTGAGGTCGGTGCGCGCCACTGCGCGCGCCAGGAAGGGCCGAACCGGTCTCCCAGTTGCTCGCGCTCGCCTGCGCGTTGCACACGGCGAACGTCGAGCCGAGGGTGCTGCGGCCGCGTTGACGATCTACTAATGAGGGTTGAAAGCAGCGCAATACCCATCGGGCAGGCACCCCGCCCGCGCCACGAATGCCACGGAGGGCAAGCTCCATCGCTGATGTGTAGGCGCCGTGCCGCGGCCCGGGCAAGCCCCGTCTAGGCGAACAGTCGGCGACGTGGTTGAATCGTTTGGCACAAACAAGGAGGCAGACGATGAAGCTCAGGTATGCGGCAGCAACGGCACTCTCGGTTCTCGGAGCGGCTCTCCTCGCCTCACCCGCACTGGCGAACGGCACCCTGGGGTCTCCGGCCGCCAGCCCAGCCGGGACCTATGGCGGGATCCAGTTCGTCCAGTACGACGGTGTCTTTGCAGGCCAGACCTCGACGGGTACGTACCGCGTCCCCTATCGGATCTTCGCACCTTCGAACTGGAAGAAGGGCAACGGGGCTGTGCTGGTGGAGGTCCCCCATCCCATCCTAGGGCTCGGTACGCTCGACGTCGACCTCGGCCGCGACTTTCTCCTCAGCCGGGGCTTCGCCCACGCCGGAGTCGGCTGGAGCACGGCCGACTTCACCGAGCCGGGCGGCCCGCCTGGGAACCTGGAGATCCTCGATCCGTCGGTGCCCGGCGTCTTCATCAACGGCGGCTATACCAACCCCGATGTCGGCGGCCAGACGGACGAAGAGATCGTCGTCGACTTCGGCCGCGCGCTCAAGAGCGACCCGGTGGCGAAATCCATTCTCAAATCCCTGAAGTGGCGATACCTCACGGGCTTCTCGGACTCCTCGGTGCCCGTGCTCGACATCGTCAACTCGGGCCAGGCTGAGAGCGTCTTCGACCTGATCGCACCATTCATCGCCTTCGGCGCCGATCCGCAGGTCGTGATCGCCAACCATGGCTACTCCGGGAAGGTGGTCATCCTCAACTCCGAGTGGCAGGTCGAGTCGTCGGCAGACCTGCTCGATCGGGGCGTCGCTCC
The DNA here is from genome assembly GCA_046734415.1 of Actinomycetota bacterium. Lineage (GTDB taxonomy): Bacteria > Actinomycetota > Thermoleophilia > Gaiellales > Gaiellaceae > DATBLE01. Next base: position 8,080 of record JBKPRD010000075.1, read on the forward strand.
GCGCCAGTACCGCTTCTATCAGGTAGCCGGGGCGCCGCACGTTTCCGACTTTCTCGTTCCGCCCGACTTTTGGAGCATGACGACGCCGGCCAGCTACCAGCCGGAGCTGCGGGCGCATTTCATCCAGGGCCATCTCTGGGTGACCGAGGGCAAGAGCCCTCCGCCGAGCACGCATCTGCTGACCGATGGCGGCGGCCTGGTTCACGACGCGAACGGCAACTCGATCGTCGTCGACGCTCGCGGAAAGCGCGTTGCACGTCTGCCGTTCGTCGAACTAGGCGAGGCGCGTTTCTTCGGCGACGACTTCCTCGGCACGTACGACCAGGTCAAGTCGTTCGCACAGCTCGGATTCACGAACGCCAACAGCTACCTGAAGGCATTCGACAAGAAGCTCGACGACTATGTGAAGGCGGTCGGGATCCTCGACGAGGACGCACAGGCGATGCACTGTCGGGCTGCGCTCGATCCGATGCGCACCTTCACCGAGAGCTACCGAGACAACTATCCCGTTTTCGTGGAGGCGACCACCTGCGACAACTGAAGCTGCCTCCTCCGCGCCCGACATGGCGGCCGCGGCCGCAATCGTCGCTACTCGCCCGACGTTGTGGGGGCGGAGGCAGAGCCGAAGTTCGAGCGGGCCGTCTGAGCGCGCTCTGCCCGTCACGGCTTACGCGACCTTTGGCTGCTTCAAGCGGGAGCTTCCGCGCAGTATCGGCAGAGACTCTCGCCCCGCTCCCTGGGGGCTCCGTGCTACCACAATTCGAAACAGATGTCGCGAACCGTCCCCCGTGGTTCGAGGCTCGAGATGAACCTGTCTAGAAACCGGACATGCCGGACGCTCTCGCGCGCGCGCGTACAGCGTCCGGCATGTCCGGAGCCGCTTGCCCGCGTCGAGCACTAGCAAAGCAGCAGTTCGCGAGGCCGCCCCGATGGGTTTGCAGGCTGTCCTCTCTCGGGCTCCGTGGTTGTTGACGATCGGAACAGTTCCGTGCAAGACTCGTGGACCAGCTACGGCAGAGGGGTAACCCGTAACCCGGGGGAAGCAGGTCCGGTGTTCTTCTCCGTTCCTCTAGGCGCGGGTGCACCGGAAGCTGCTGGCAATGAGAGGAGTACGGGATGAGAGCGCTTCGGGCCGGACTTTGCGCTTTGGCGGGGATGCTGCTGCTCGCAGGCTCCGTGCAGGCTGGGACGGGCGGCGAGTCATGTCACAGGATCAATGCCAAGGGCGTCGGGCAGGACTTGGGTGGTGGGCATACCACGGCCCGAATCATCGGTGGGGGTCTGCTGCAGGGGACGACCGCGGGAACGTTCACCGTCGGTGGCGCACCGCCAGTGGTCGCGATCCAGGGCTCCGTCGTGTTCACCACCAACCAGGCGACGCTAGCCGTTGGTGTCTCGGGAACGTTCGATGTGTCGACGGGCGCCTTCAGCGCCTCCGGCCCGGTCACCGCTGCCACCGGCAAGCTGGAAGGAGCGACCGGCTCGCTGACGCTCTCCGGCGTTGAGGATTTTGCGACAGGCCAGTTCACGGAGACGGTTACCGGCAGTATCTGCGTGAATCTCTCTCCGTAGGCGGCCCGCTAGCACCATCGCAGGCTCGCCGATCGAGCAAGGTCCCCGTTTCGTTCCCGTTCGGGCAGCACCTGCTGTCCTGAAGACGATGCTGATCGTGAACGGACCGCTGCCCGGGTAGCGGACACCCGGCGCCTCCATGGTTTCAGTCTCCCGCTGCGTCGGTTCGGCCCTGCGAGTGACTGGGTCCCGAGTAGCCCGGGCACCAGCAAACCTGCGAAGGCACGCCGGGATGGGCGAGCGTACTGTCGCTCGAGAAGCCAGTCGGGGATTAAAGCACTTCTGTAGTTGGAGAGAGAACCCTCGCCTGTGCGAGTGTTCCGGAATGACGCCCGAGGGGAAGCGACCGCGACGGGAACATCGAGTTCCTCTCGACGGTGGCGGTCGTCGAGCCTGATCGTCGCACAGCCGCCGCGACTGGCTACGCGTCCGGCTTCGAAAGGATATCCATGTGGTCATTCAGGCCGACGCTGCTGTGGGTGGATCGTTTCGCCGCGCGCCAGCATTTCGACGAACTTCGTAAGGCGGCGCGAGCGTGTGTCCGGCCGCTTTGCGGTGGCGAGTCGGTAGAGGATTGCGTAGCGGTTCTGGCTGGTGAGAAGCGCGAACATTGCCGCCGCCTTCGGCTCGGCTGCGAACGC
>JBKPRD010000076.1:0-16670 GCA_046734415.1 Actinomycetota bacterium
GCGTGTACTCGACCTGGGTCGGCTCACCGGCCGCGAGCGCGGCGGTCACCGCCGCCGCCGTCTCCGGCTCGGCCGCGTAGACGCGAACGCCCGGCCGCAGCTGCTTGACGGCGCTCGCGATCCCGCTGATCAGGCCGCCGCCGCCGTACGGCACGATCACCGTCTCCACGTCCGGCAGGTCCTCGACCAGCTCGAGGCCGATCGTCCCGTTGCCGGCCATCACCTGCTCGTTGTCGGCCGGGTTGACGAACAGGCCGTCGACGCCCTCGTACCGCGACTCCTCGAGCGTCCGCCACCACTCGTCGAACGGCACGGAGATCACGCGGCCACCCAGTCGCTCGATCCGCTCGAGCTTCGTCTGCGGCGCGTGGTCGGGACAGACGATCGTCGCGGGCACGCCCGCCTCGCGTGCCGCCCAGGCGAGCCCCTGTGCCATGTTGCCCGCGCTTGCGGTGACGACCCCTCCCGCGAGCTCCTCCGGCGTCGCCGCCCGCACTGCGTTCGTCGCGCCGCGGATCTTGAACGACGCGACCGGCTGGAGGTTCTCCAGCTTGAGCCAGAGGTTCGCGTCCGGCAGCCGAACGAGAGGCGTCCGCACCGCCGCGCCCGCGATCCGCTGCCGCGCGGCCTCGATCTCCGCGAGCGGGATCAAAACTCGACCGTCGTGCCGGCGCCGGTCTCCCGGGCCCGGCGCATCAGATACTCGGCGGCGGCGAGGTCCTCGACGGCGAGCCCGAGCGACTCGAACACCGTGATCTCCTGCGGCGACGTGCGGCCCGGCGCCGTCCCCGCGAGCACCTCGCCGAGCTCGGCCCTGATGTGGCCGTCCGAGATCGCTCCCTCCTGCAGCGGGATGACGTAGTCGCCCGCCTCGTTCTCGCACGACTCACGTCGGTCGGTGAAGAACGACGACCGCACCACCGTCTCCGTGTCCAGCTCCCGCGTGTGCGGGAAGCATGCGCCGACGGCGTTGATGTGCACGCCCGGCGCAAGCCACTCGTGGCTGAGCACGGGCTCGGCGGACTGCGTCACGGTGCAGATCACGTCGGCGCCGCGGACCGCGTCCTCGTTCGACTCGACGGCGCGCGCGAGCGGCCACTCGGCCGCGAGGCCCTCTGCACTCTCGTACGAGCGCGACGAGATGCGCACCTCCTCGAGCGGCCGAGCCTCCACCATCGCTGCAATGTGCGGGCGCGCCTGGTGCCCGGCGCCGACGACCGCCAGCACGCGCGCGTCCTCGCGCGCGAGTGCGCGGGTGGCGACGCCGGAGACGGCCGCCGTGCGGATCGCCGTGATCGGGCTCGCGTTCATCACCGCCAGGACCTCGCCGGTCGTGCCGTCGTAGAGCGTCACCGTTCCCTGGTGGGGATCGAGGCCGCGGGACGGGTTGTCCGGAAAGATCGCCACGGTCTTCAGCGCGTAGAGCGGACGGCCGCCCGAGCGGTAGGTGGGCATCAGCCCGAGCAGGTGCGACTCGCCGGGCGGCCTGACGACCGGACGAAGAGGCAGGTGGAACTCACCGCGCGCGAGCGTGACGAGCGCCTCCTCCATCGCCTGCATGCACCCGGGCATGTCGAGGAGCCGGACGACCTCTTCGCCGCTGAGGATCAGCATGGAATGAGCGAGCCTACTTGCTCGCGCTCGGAGTCCGAGAGCGGGCGGCCGAGCGCCTCGCGCACCGGCTCGAGCTGCGCGGGGCGGCGCGGCCCGACGACGATCGACGACGCGCCTCCGAGCGCCCACGCGAGCGCGAGACCCGCCGTGCTCACCCCGCGCTCGGCCGCCGCCCGCTCCAATGTCTCGAGCCCGTCGAACACCGCGTCGTCCTCGTACCCCCGGTACGGCTCGGGGCGCATCGTCATCCGCGAGCCCGGCGGCGGCGGCTCGCCGCGCCTGTACTTGCCGGTCAGCCAGCCCCCGGCGAGCGGGCTGAACCCCTGGTACCGGACGCCGTGCTCGGCGCAGAGCGGGATCACCTCGGCCTCGTCGCCGCGCTCGAGCAGCGAGTACGAGTTCTGGACGAGGCTGGGCGTCCCGAGCCGAAACCATGCGCGCAGATCCTCGGCGCCGACGTTGCTCACGCCCCAGGTACCGATCGTCCCGCGCTCGAGGAGCGCCTGGAACGTGGCGAACGTCTCCTCGACGGGCGTGCTCGGATCGGGCTCGTGCGTCAGGTAGAGGTCGATCCGATCGATGCCGAGCCGCTCCAGGCTCGTCTCGACCTGGCGCAGCACCCGCTCGCGCGCGAGCCCGAAGTCGGCGCCGTCCTCCATCGCGTTGAACGTCTTCGACGTGATCCGCGGCCGGTTCCCGCTCGCGCGGATCCACTCGCCGATCCAGCTCTCGCTCCGCCCGCCTCCGTAAGCGTCGGCGGTGTCGAACCAGCGCAGGCCGAGCTCCCAGGCGGCGTCCATGATCGCGAACGCCTCCTCCCGGCTTTCGCCCTGGCCGAAGAACTCGGGGGCGGAACCGATCCCGCCGAAGTTGCCGCAGCCGAGCACGACCTCCATAGCGGCATAATCGCGACGAGCCAGCCACCTAGGAGGAGAGAACGATGCCGTTCCAGCTGCCCGACCTGCCGTACGACCACGCCGCGCTCGAGCCGCACATCGACGCGCGCACGATGGAGATCCACCACGGAAAGCACCACCAGGCGTACGTCGACAACGCGAACAAGGCGCTCGAGGGCACCGAGTGGGCGGACCGCTCGGTCGAGGACGTGCTGACCTCGATCGAGATCATGCCCGAGGGGATCCGCGCAGCCGTGCGCAACAACGCCGGCGGTCACGCGAACCACTCGCTGTTCTGGACGATCATGGGCCCGGACGGCGGCGGCGAGCCGGAGGGCGACGTCGCAGCGGCGATCGACGACGTGTTCGGCGGCGTGGAACCGCTCAAGGAGGCGATCAACGACGCCGGGGTCAAGCGGTTCGGCAGCGGCTGGAGCTGGCTCGTCTGGGACGGCACCGGCCTCTCCGTCTACTCGACGGCGAACCAGGACAGCCCGATCCTGCAGGGCGACGTGCCGCTCCTCGGGATCGACGTCTGGGAGCACGCCTACTACCTGAACTACCAGAACCGGCGCCCCGACTACCTGGCGGCCTGGTGGAACGTCGTCAACTGGCCGGAGGTCGCCAGGCGCTTCGAAGCTCGCGGGTAGCTCGCGCAGGACCTAGCCCGTCCGGGTGACGGCGAATCCCCCGTCGGGGGGAGTTCGGCCCGAGAAGCCGCTCCTACGGTGCGGCCAAGGGATGGGTGTGAGACTCCGAAGGCTCGGAAGACCAGCGGCGGTTCGCCTCTTGGTGGCGACGATGGCCGGAGCTCTGCTCGCGGGCTCGGCGGCCGGTGTGGCCCCGGCCGCAGCGAGCCACCGCAAGCCGGACAGCTACGTCGAACCGTCGCTGCTCGCGAAGGCGAATCAGGACCCGGACGCGCTCGTCCGCGTGATCGTCCAGGCGGACTCGACCAGCGACGCGCAGAGCGCGGTTCTCGATACCGGCGACAGCGGCGACGGAGACAGGCTCGGGCGCAAGCTTGCCCTCGTCCAGGGCGTCGCCGCGCAGATGAAGGCGAAGCACATTGCCAAGCTCGCCGACGAGGCGGGACTGATCGTCACGCCCGATCTGCCGCTCGGAGTGACGGGGCTCGGCCCAGTGAAGGGGTTCTCGTCGAAGCAGCTCTGGCCGTTCCAGTCGGGCAACGCCAGCTACTGGGCCTCCCTCGATCTCCTCGGCTCGGCGAACATGCCGGCGATCGCCATCATCGACTCCGGAGTCGATGCGACCCGCCCTGACGTCGCCGGTCGTGTGATTGCGACCGCCACCTTCGCGACCGCAGCCCCGAACTCCCCCGGCGACGGCCTCGGCCACGGAACCTTCGTCGCCGGCCTGGCCGCGGGCGCGGCTCCCGGCTACACGGGCGCCGCTCCAGGCGCCAAGCTCGTCTCCGTGGACGTCCTCAACGACGACGGGATGGGGTACACGAGCGACATCGTCGCCGGCATCGACTGGATCATCCAGAACAAGAACAGGTACGGCATCCGCGTCGCGAACCTCTCGCTGACCGGCTCGGACAACAGCTCGTTCATGTACGACCCGCTGGACAAGGCGGTCGAGCAACTCTGGTTCGCCGGCATCACGGTCGTCGCGGCGGTCGGAAACTACGGCGCCGGGAGCGAGCAGCCCGTCGTTGCCTCACCGGGCAACGACCCGTTCGCGATCAGCGTCGGGGCCGCCGACCTCGCCGGCACCTCCGCCGCGAGCGACGACTTCGCGGCGCCGTGGTCGGTGTATGGGTTCACCTACGACGGGTTCCGGAAGCCGGACGTCGGCGCGGCAGGGCGCTACATCGTCGGTCCCATTCCCCCGACGGCGTCGCTTCCGCTCCAAAGGCCCGACCGCGTCACGGCGCCGGGCTACATGCAGCTCTCGGGCACCTCGATGGCGAGTGCGGTCGTCTCGGGAACCGCGGCGCACATCCTTGCCGCGCATCCCGCCTACACACCCGACCAGGTGAAGGGCGCCCTGATGGCGAGCTCCCTGGCGACGTCGGCGCAGCCGTTCTCGCTCGGGATCGGGGAGATCGACGCGATCGGCGCGATCGGCGTGACCGATCCGCCGAACCCGAACGCCGCGCTCGAGCAGTTCCTGACGACGGACGCATCCGGTGCGACCGTCTTCGACGCGGACGCATGGATGGGCACCGCCCAGATCGACCCGAACTGGGCGAGCGCCAACCGCTCGAGCTGGTGCAGCTCGAACTGGAGCAGCTCGAACTGGTCGAGCTCGAGCTGGAGCAGCTCGAACTGGTCGAGCTCGAGCTGGAGTAGCTCGAACTGGTCGAGCTCGAGCTGGAGTAGCTCGAACTGGTCGAGCTCGAGCTGGAGCAGCGCGAACTGGTCGAGCTCGAACTGGAGCAGCGCGAACTGGAGCAGCGCCAACTGGAGCTCGGCCGCCGACCTCGTCTAGGAGAGTTCGGGTGACACAGGGCACAGCGAGCTTCGCTTCCGCTCTGCGGCTCACGCGGGGCAGGCAGGGGGGCGAGCTTGCGCCTGCAGCCGCGGTCTTCCTCGTCCTCGTCGCCGCGGCGGCCGCGATCGCCGTCCCGTTCCACCTCCGGAGCGCCGACGGCAGCGACTGGCTCGTCTTCGCCGTGCTCACGACGTGCGCGATGGCGGCGCAGTTCTTCGTCGTGCTCGAGCCGGGTCACCAGTCCCGCTGCACGACGAGCGTCTTCTTCGTCGCCGGCGCGCTCCTGCTACCGCTGCACCTCGTCGCGCTGATGTGCGTCCTCGCGCACATCCCGGAGTGGGTGCGCCATCGCTACCCCTGGTACATCCAGACCTTCAACATCGCGAACTGGATCTGCGCGAGCTCGGCAGCGTACTACGTCGTCGCGGCGATCCTCGACCGGAACCAGCTCAGCAGCGAGCTCGGCGCGCTCGCGGCCGCCGGCGCGGCCGCGGCGGTCGCGTGCGCGCTCGTGAATCACGTCCTGCTCGCACAGATCCTCTGGCTCGCGCGCGGCAAGTCCTACGGTGAGACCGGCCTGTTCACCTTCGGCAGCCTCTCGACCGAGATCGTGCTCGCGGCGCTCGGCGTCGCGCTCGCCGCCGTCTGGATGATCGCGCCGCCGCTCGTGCCGTTCGTGCTCGCGCCGCTCGTCGTCGCCTACCGCTCGCTTCGGCTCCCGAGTCTGGAGCGCGCGGCGCGGCTCGATCCGAAGACGGAGCTCTTCAACGCACGCTACTTCTCGAGTGCGCTGGCCGAGGAGCTGGACCGGGCCAAGCGCTTCGGCCGCCCGCTCTCGATCCTCCTCGCCGACCTCGACCTGCTCCGCGAGGTGAACAACACGTACGGCCACCTCGCGGGAGATGCGGTGCTGCGCGGCGTCGCGGACGTCATGCGCGAGGAGCTCCGACCCTTCGACGTCGCCGGCAGGTTCGGAGGCGAGGAGTTCTCGGTCGCGCTCCCGGAGGCGGACCACGACGAAGCCCTGGCGATCGCCGATCGGATCCGCAAGGCCGTCGCTGGCACCGGCTTTCGTCTGCCGGGGGACGGCGGCGAGGTCCGCGCGACGATCTCGATCGGCGTCGCGACGTATCCCGAGAACGAGACGGTCGACGAGCTGATCCACCAGGCTGACCTCGCGCTCTACCGGTCGAAGGCCCTCGGCCGGAACCGGGTCTCCGGCTCGGCCACGCTTGCGGTGGTCGATCCGGAGCCCAGGCCCCTCCACGGTCCCGCCGCTGCGACCGAGGCGCCGGCGCTCGCCGTCCCCGAGCCCGAGCGCGAGCCCGTCGCGGCGCGGGACCTTCGCGTCGTCGAGTTCGTCGGCCTCCTTGCGCTCTTCGCCGGCGTCGTCGGGGCCGTGGCCCTCCGCGGGCTCCCGGACGCCGTCCGCGCGGACCCGTCCGCCTTCGCGGCGTTCCTCGCCCTCTCGATCGGCCTGCAGCTGCTGGGCACGAGCGTCAACGGCCGCGGCACCGACGCCGTCTCCACGATCGGGATCATCGCCGGCGGCTTCGTGCTCGGCACCGGCGCCGCAGTGGCGATCGCGCTCGCGGCTGCCGGCACGCAGTGTCTGCGGCGGCGCGGGAAGCCGTACCGAACGGCCTTCGACCTCGCCGACTCTGCGCTCTCCGCCGCGGCCTCGGCCTACGTGTTCCATGCTCTCGGCGGCCCATCGTCGGTTGCGGCCGGGTTCGCGGCCGGGTTCGCGGCCGGCTTCGTCTTCGAGGCGATCAGCGTCGGGCTCCTGTGCGTGGCGATGAGCATGGAGGAGGGGACGCGCGTCCGCGACACCTGGACCGAACGGTTCGGCTGGGCGGCGCCCCACTACCTGACCTTCGGTCCGCTCGCCTACGCCGCGGCTCTCGCCTACGACCGCATGGGGCTGCTCGGGCTCGGCACCTTCGCAATCCCGCCGATCCTGCTCGGGTTGACAGTCCGCCGGTACCTCGCCCGGACGCGGGTGTCGGTCGAGGAGGTGCAGGCGATGAACCACGAGCTGAAGGCGAGCAACGAGCGGGTTCACCGCACCTACCTCTCGACGATCGCCGCGCTCTCGCGGTCGATGGAGGCGAAGGACGTCTACAGCGGCGACCACGTCGAGCGCGTGGGCGCGCTGTCGGTGGAGATCGCGCGCCGCCTCGGCTACGAAGGCGCCGACCTCGAGGCGATCGAGGTCGGCGCGCTCCTGCACGACATCGGCAAGATCGGCGTTCCCGGGCACATCCTGAACAAGCCCGGCCCACTCTCCGACGAGGAGTGGAAGGAGATGAAGCGGCACCCGGACGCCTCGGGCTACATCCTCGCCGGGATCGAGCTGCACCCGTTCGTCCGCCACATCGTGCGTTCGAGTCACGAGCGGATCGACGGTTGCGGCTACCCGGACGGGTTGCAGGGCGACGAGATCCCGATGCCGGCGCGCATCGTCCTCGTCGCCGACGCGTTCGACGCGCTCGCGACCGACCGCCCGTACCGGATGGCCCACTCGATCCCGGCCGCGATCGCGGAGCTGCGCGCCCACGCTGGCACGCAGTTCTGCCCGCTCGCGCTCGACGCGCTCGAGTCGATCTTGCGCGAGCGGCCGGAGATCCTGGTCGGTACCGCGCGCCACCTGCACGCGGTCGTCGCGTAGCAGCCGCCAGCCCACGTAGCCGGTCAGCTCGGGCCTGCCGGTGGGGGCTACGTCTGGGCCTTCCACTTCCTCGGGTCGGAGGTCACGCGGATCCACGAGGCGAGCGGCGCCAGGCGCGTGTTCACGGTCGCCGGCACGGCCGGCTCCGGGATCGTCTACACCGGCGGCGCCGTCTGGCTGCTGAGCAACAGGCCGCCGTCGCTCGCCGCCGGACCGTCGGGCCTCTGGGCGACCGACTACGAAAAGGGGGTCCTCTACCGCCTTCGCGTGCCTTAGCATCGGGCGGTGAGCTCGCCGGCCGAGCAGTTCGGGCGACGCCGCCAGTCCGACGTGTACCTCGCCGGCCTCCGCGGCCGCCGCGCGCCCGTCCCGTTCGACGCCGCGGAGCTCGAGCGCGCGGCACGACGGCGCTTGACGCGGGAGGCCTACGCGTACGTCGCCGGCGGCGCGGGGCTGGAGAGCACGGTCGCCGCCAACCGTGCTGCGTTCGAGTGCCGCCGGATCGTGCCCCGGATGCTCCGCGACGTCTCGGTACGCGACACCTCCGTGGAGCTCTTCGGCCGCCGTCTGCCGGCGCCGTTCCTGCTCGCCCCGATCGGCGCGCTGGAGCTCGTCCATCGTGACGCCGACCTCGCCGTTGCCCGCGCCGCGGCCGCGGAGGGCGTGCCGATGATCTTCTCCAGCCAGGCGTCCAGGCCGATGGAGGAGTGCGCGGAGGCGATGGGCGACTCGCCACGATGGTTCCAGCTCTACTGGAGCACCTCCGACGAGCTCGTCGCGAGCTTCGTCCGCCGCGCAGAGGCCTGCGGGTGCGATGCGATCGTCGTCACGCTCGACACGACGATGCTCGGCTGGCGATGCCGCGACCTCGATCTAGCCCACCTCCCGTTCGCGCTCGGGAAGGGGATCGCCCAGTACACGAGCGACCCCGTCTTCACGGCAAGCCTCCGGCCGGCGAAGCTCGAGCGCTCGGGGCCGCCGACGCCGAAGGCCGTACGCTCCCTGATCCAGGCGACGCGCAGCTACCCGGGCCGGTTCAGCTCGAACCTGCGCTCCGGCATGGGGATCGCCGCCGTGCGGGCGTTCCTCGAGACGTACTCCCGGCCGTCGCTGACGTGGGCGGACCTCCCGTCGCTCCGCAGGCTGACGCGGCTGCCGATCGTGCTCAAGGGCATCCTCCACCCGGCGGACGCGCGGCTCGCGCTCGAGCACGGCGTCGACGCGATCGTCGTCTCCAACCACGGCGGCCGCCAGGTCGACGGCGCGATCGCGAGCCTCGACGCGCTGCCGGCGGTCGCCGCGGAGGTCCGAGGCCGCGCGCCGATCCTGCTCGACAGCGGCGTGCGTGGCGGCGCCGATTTGCTCAAGGCGCTCGCGCTCGGCGCGACGGCGGTGCTGATCGGGCGGCCCTACGTCTACGGCCTCGGACTCGCCGGTGAGCAGGGCGTGCGCGAGGTGATCCGGAACTTCCGCGCCGACTTCGACCTCACCCTCGGGCTCTCCGGGCACACGTCGGTTTCGGAGGTGGGGCCCGAATCACTAGAGTCGCCGGAGTGAAGGTCGAGATCTACTACTGCCCCGTCTGAGGAGGTTACGACGAACGGGCCGCGAGTCTCGCGGCCGAGTTGAACGCCAACGGGTTCGACGCCGTCGCCCGCGAGGGCGAGAAGAGCCAGTTCGACGTGATCGCGGACGGGAAGCTCGTCTTCTCGAAGCAGCAGGTCGGCCGTCACGCGGAGCCGGGCGAGGTGCTCGGGCTGCTCCGACGCTAGCGGGACCTCTCCGGGCCGTCCGCCCGTATCCACCCTGTGAACCGGCGCGAGTTCCTGCTCGCCGTCGCTCTGACCGCCGCCGTGCCGCGGCGTGCGCTCGCAGGTGTCGCCCCGGGCGCGTCCCTCGTGCTCGTGACGGCCGACCTCGAGTCGCGCGTCCTCGCCGTCGACGCGGAGAACGGCGCGGTGCGGAAGGCGATCCCCACCCAGGCCGACCCGCGCAGCATCGAGACGGCGGGCGCCGTCGCCGTCGTCGCCCATTCAGAGCTCGGCGCCTTGAGCCTCGTCGACGCCCGCACGCTGCGCGTGGCCCACGTCCTGCGGGGTTTCGGCGAGCCGCGGTACACCGCCGCGCACCCGGACGGGCGGCACGCATTCGTCACCGATGCCGCGCGCGGCGGGCTGAGCGCGGTCGACGTGCGCCGCGGGCGCGTGCTCGCGCACGTCCCGGTCGGGGCGCGCGCTCGTCACGTGACGATCGACCCGCGCGGGGAGACCGTCTGGGTCGCGCTCGGCTCGGAGGCCGAGGAGGTCGCAGTCGTCGACGTCCGAAAGCCGGGAAGGCCGCTCCTCGTCGAACGGTTCCGGCCGCCGTTCCTCGCGCATGACGTCGCGTGCGCTCCGGACGGTCGGTACCTCTGGGTCAGCTCGGGGAACCGCTTCGAGCTGGCGGTCTACGACCTCCGCCGGGGCCGACTGCTCCGGCGACCCTCCGGCGACTGGCCCCCCCAGCACGTCACCTTCGCGCGCGACACCGCATACGTCACCAGTGGGTGGAGCGGGACGCTGCGCCTGCACCGGCTGGACGGCCGGCCGCTCCGCCAGGTGTCGGTGCCGGTCGGCTCCTACAACGTCCAGCACGGGCTCGGCCGCGTCGTGACGCCGTCGCTCCGGGACGGGACGGTGACGATCCTCGACGAAGCCGGCCGCGTGCTGCACAGCCACTCCGTCGCCCGCTCCTCGCATGACGCCTGCCTCGTCTAGCCGCTGCAGCACCATCCGCCCAGCGACGGGAACGGCCCGCCGCCGAACTGCTCCGTGATGTGCGAGTTGGCGAGCAGCTTCCCACCGCTCGCGCGGACGAAGAGCCACTGGTCAGCCCGCGGCCAGGTTGCGAGCAGCCAGCGACCGTCCGGCGACCACACGAGCTGGCCGAGCCGGCCCGCGGCCGCGAAGACCCGCCTCGGCTTCGCCCGCAGATCGTCGCCGTCGAGGAGCAGCACGCTCCCACGCTGGACGACCGCCAGCGCATGACCGCGCGGCGCGAACGCTGCGGACGTGATTCCGGGCATGAAGCGGACGGTCGAGCGAGGTCCGGCGAAGACGACGAGCTTCCCGTCGGTGACGAGGGCGAGGCGGCGTCCGTCCGCCGACCACTGGAGCAGCCGCGGTCGCGGGTGCGGCGCAGAGCGCCACAGCAGCGAGCAACGGCCGGCGTCGAGAACGTAGACGCGCCCGCGGGTGGTCGCGTAGGCGAGCGTCCAGCCGGCTCCCGGCCGCCAGGCCGGCGCCACCCGCGCGGCGGCCGGCTCGCCGCAGAGCTCGACGTCGTGGCTACCGTCGCCGGCGACGACGTGCAGGCGGCTCGTCGTCAGGTAGGCGATCTGCGTGTTCGTCCTCGTGCCCGTCCAGCGCGGGAAGCGCACGTCGCTCCTCGCGAGCGCCCAGCGCACACGGCCTTTCGGGTCGACCGCGAGCAGCTGGTTCGGCCGCGTGACGGTGAGGAAGAGGCCGTGCGGCGACCACGACGCCTCGTGGTAGCGGCCGAGCAGGCGCCGCGAGCCGTCGGCCTGGACGACCCACGGCCCCTTCGCCGACTGGACGAGCAGCCTCCCGGGCGCCGGGAGCGAGACGAGCGCCGGCTGCGCGTGCTTCACGCCCTCGCGCCCGACCGCATCGCGTAGCGAGCCGAGCACGGCGCGTCCCGGTGGGCTCGCGAACGCCGCCACGACCGCGGCCGCCGCGGCCGAGAGCACGAGAGCGCGTGCATGCCGCCGGGGCCACGACACACGGTCGCGCTCGTCGAATGCCTGCCGGACGACAGCGAACGCGCGATCGCGGTCAGCCGGAGGCACCGGCGCCTCGCGCAGGAGCTCGGTGAGGCTGCGCTCGGTCACCGCAGCTCCTCCAGCCGGCCGGCAAGCGAGTCGAGGGCTCTGCGCAGCCGCGAGTTCACCGTCCCGCGCGGGAGCTCGAGCAGCCGGGCGATCTCGCCCGGCGTGTACTCGAGCAGGTAGCGAAGCACGATCACGGCGCGGTGCTCCAGCGGCAGCGACCGGATCGCCTCGAGCACGTCTTCGGCGGGGGCCGGCGCGTCGGCGACGGCCGCAGAACCGGCGAGCGCGTCACCGCCGGCCTCCGGTCGCAGTGAGCGCATCCGTGCCCAGTCGATCGCGCGGTTGACGACGATTCGGTGCAGCCACGGTCCGAAGGGGCGGCGTCGGTCGAAGCGGTCGAGGTTGCGGATGGCGGCGAGGAACGCCTCCTGGGCGATGTCCTCCGCGGCGGCCGCGTCGTGGACGACGAGGTAGGCGGCGCGATAGGCGCCGGGCCAGTGGTGCCGGAACAGCGCCTCGAGGCTCGAGGCGTCGCCCCCCTGGGCTCCGCGAACCCAGGTGCGCTCCCGCCCGGCGCTACCCATCCCGCGCCGACTATACGAGCGCGCTTCGCCCAAAGGTCCATCGCCTCAGATACGGCCGGAGGCGCCTGAGAGGTCCGCCGGACCTCTCGGCCGCGTCGGCTCGTAGAGGCGGTATCGACCCGAAGGAGGCACCGATGTCCCGCCATCTCATCTGCGTCGTCGCGCTTGCCGTGTTCCTCGCTCCGGTCGCGCGCGCCGACGGTCCTCAGGCCAGTCCGGGGGTGATCCAGGGCTGGACCGGCGTCACCGCTCCCGGCCTTCCGTTCCGCTACGTCACCCTGCCGGCCGGCTCGAGCACCGTGCTCGCGATGGTCCGGCGGTCGAGCGGCCGCGTGTGGGGCTTCCGCACGCTCAGAGGGCTCTGGGGCGTGCCGCGCGTCGCGAACGACGGGACCGCCGGCGGCCTCAGCCGTGACGGTCGCCTGCTCGTGCTCGCCGACTGGAACCTGCGCGGCGGGCTCCGGGCCAGATCTCGCTTCCTCGTGCTCAATCCGAGGACGCTTCACATCTGGCGGCGGGTCACGCTGAAGGGAGACTTCGACTTCGACGCGCTGTCGCCGGGTGCCCGGACGCTATTCCTGATCGAGCGCGTGTCGGCAACCGACCTGACGCGCTACCGCGTGCGCGCGTACGACCTCGTTGCCAGGAGGCTGCTGCCGCGCGTGATCGCCGACCGGCGTCAGGCAGGCTGGACGATGCAGGGCTACCCGGTCACGCGCACCTCGAGCCGCGACGCGCGGTGGGTCTACACGCTCTACCAGCAGCCGGGTGGCTCTCCCTTCGTGCACGCGCTCGACGCCGTGGGCCGGACCGCGGTCTGCGTCGGCATTCCCTGGCGCGGGAACCAGGACATCCTCCCGACGCTGCACCTGCAGGTCGATCGCTCGGCGCCCAGGCTGCTCCTCGAGACGCGCACGGGCCGCGCGCTGTTCGCGATCGACACGCGGACGTTCTGGGTCTCCCGGCCGGCGGCGGCCCGGCCCGGGTTCCTGACTAGGCTCCTGCTCCGTTTGTGACCGGCGGCTCGGCCGACCACGGGAAGACGATCCAGCGGTCGGTGCGCCTCCAGACGTACTCGCAGTCGACGATCGAGCGCGGCTTCTCGTAGAGCACCGCGACGCGCACCTCGCCGACCTGCCCGGCGCAGAACCCTTTCACGAGCGCGAGCGTCTGGCCGGTGTCGGCGACGTCGTCGGCGATCAGCATCCGCGAGTCGTGGAGGTCGACGAGCGGCGGCACCGGCGGCAGCAGCATCGGGACCGGCAGGCGCTCGTCGATCCCGGTGTAGAACTCGACGTTCATCGTGAAGACGTTCTTGACGTCGAGCGCGTAGGAGAGGGCGCCGGCGACGAGCAGCCCTCCGCGCGCGATGCCGAGGATCAGGTCGGGGTGGTAGTCATCGCAGACGACCTGTCCCGCGAGCTCACGTGCCGCGAGCCCGAGCTCGTCCCAGCTCATCCGCTCGCGTGCCGGCGCGGCCTGAGAGGTGCCCGCGGGCTCGCTCGTCACCCGCCGATTCTACGGTGGTACCGTCGCGCGGTGGACACGGACGGTTTCTGGGCGGGGCGCGAGAGCGAGCTCGAGGAGTATGCCCGCCTGGCGCTCCGGGTCGGGGTCGGTCTCCGGCGCGGGCAGGACCTGACGCTCTTCTCGTACGTCGAGCATGCGCCGCTCGTCCGCGCGATCGCTCGCGTGGCGTACGAGGAGGGAGCGAGGCGCGTCGACCCCTGGTACGTCGACCTGTACGTGCGCCGAGAGACCGCCGTGCACGCCGCCGAGGAGGTCGTCGGCTGGACTCCGCCCTGGCAGCTGCAGCGGGTCGAGGAGGAGGCGCAGCGTCGCACCGCCGTCGTCAACACCGTCGGCGATCCGCACCCGGATCTCTTTGCCGGGATCGACCCGAAGCGCGTGGCGAACGCGGTGCAGCCCGATCTCCGACGTGCGGTCTGGAGCGTGTTCGACCAGGGCCGGATGCCCTGGACGATCGTCGCCTTCCCGACCCCCGGCTGGGCGACGCAGGTCTTCGGCAAGCCGGACCTGGCGCGGCTCTGGGACGCGGTGCGAGGGACCGTCCGCCTGTCCGAGGCGGACCCGGTCGCCGCCTGGCACGAGCACGTCACGATCCTGAAGGATCGTGCGACGCGGCTGAACGAGCGCCGCTTCGACGCCGTTCGCTTCCGGGGCCCCGGCACCGACCTGACCGTCGGGCTGCTCCCGCAGGCCGACTGGACCGCCGCCGGCCTGGAGACGGCGTGGGGCCAGTTCTACATCCCGAACCTCCCGACCGAAGAGGTTTTCACGGCGCCGGACTACCGCCGCACGCAGGGAACCGTCCGCGCGACGCAGCCGCTCGTCCTGGTCGGCGGGACGGTCGTCCGCGACCTCGAGATGACCTTCGTGAACGGACGAATCAGCGAGGTCAAGGCAACGACCGGAGCCGACGAGGTGCGCGGAGAGCTCTCGGTCGACGAGAACGCGTCGTTCCTCGGCGAGGTCGCGCTCGTCGACAAGACGTCGCTGGTCGGGCGGAGCGGCATCACGTTCTGGAGCACGCTCTTCGACGAGAACGCGGCGTCCCACATTGCCTACGGCAGTGCCTGGCCGAAGGTGCTCGGCCTCGAGCAGCTGCCGAGCGACGACAAGCTCATCGCGATGGGCGTGAACCGCTCGCGCGCCCACACCGACTTCATGATCGGCGGTCCCGAGGTCGAGGTCGACGGGCTGGACCAGCGCGGCGCGGCGACGCCGATCCTGCGCGACGACGCCTGGCAGCTGACCTAGGAACCGTTTCCGGCCGGGCGGTGTAGAGAGAGAGCCACCCGCTCGAAGGAGGAAGCATGGCCCGGCTCGTCGCCGCTCTCGTCCTGTCCGCTGCCCTTCTCGCCCCCGTTGCCCGCGCCGCGGGCCCCTCTCCCGGGCTCGTCCAGGGATCCGAAGGGGCCACGCGGCCGGGGCAGCCGCTCCGCTTCGTCACACTCGCCGGCTCGGGCCTGACGATGCTCGAGTCGATCGAGCGGGCGACCGGGCGCGTCGTCAAGTGGCGGGCGCTCGGCGGCGAGTGGGGCATTCCCGCGGTCACATTCGGAGGCATGGCCGGCGGCCTCTCCCGCGACGGGTCGGCGCTCGTCCTCGCCGACTTCGTTTCGCCCGGCGACGACGGGCTGCGTGCGACCTCGGACTTCCAGCTCATCGACACCGCCACGCTGCACACGCGCGGCCGCATCTCGCTCCGCGGCGACTTTGCCTTCGACGCGCTCTCGCCCGACGGCAAGACCCTCTACCTGGTCGAGAACCTGTCGATGAGCAACCAGTTCCGGTACCGCGTCCGCGCCTACGACCTCCATGCCGATCGTCTGTTGCCGCAGCCGATCGCCGACAAGCGGCAGCAGGGGTGGCTGATGAGTGGGTACCCGATGGCGCGCGTCGAGAACGGCGACGGACGCTGGGTCTACACGCTCTATCGCCGCGACGGCGGCTACCCCTTTGTCCACGCGCTGAACGCCGCCGGGCGAAGCGCCGTGTGTATCGGGATCCCGTGGCAGGGGGATCAGGATCCGCTCAGCCGGGCTCAGCTTCGCCTCGACAGAGGGAAGCTGCTGATCACCGCCGGAGGACGGCGGTTCGCGATCGACACGCGGACGTTCCAGCTGACCGTTCCCGAGCCCATGTCCGCGTTCCCCGTCGGGCTTGCCGCCGGGCTCACCGCGGTAGCTGCCGGTGCGTTCGCGGCGGTCGGCTACCGCAGACGCCGCGCGCGCTCGGACGCATCCGGCTTGCCGGCGTAGGCGCTACCCTCTCCCGGACACCCGTCCCAGGGAGAGGGTCTGTGGCTCGAGCGCTCGCGATCGCCGCCGGTGCCTTGACGGCGGTGCTGGTTGCCCTTCCGGCCGCCTGCGCCGACAACAGTGCGCCCTTCTTCGTCGGGTTCACCGACGACCTCGTCAAGAACCAGGGTGCGGTCGCGGTCGGACCCGCAACCGCTCTCGGCGCGAAGGCGTTCCGGATCACGCTGATGTGGCAGCCTGGCCAGACCCAGCCCGATCCGGCGGAGATGGGCGATCTCGATCGGGTGACGCGCGCCGCGGCGGGGCTGAAGCTCGTCCTCGCGGTCTACTCGACCGCGGGGCTGAACGCGCCCGCCGACTCGGCCTCGCGTGACACGTACTGCACGTACATCCGCAACGTCCTGACGCGCTACTCGTCGATCCGAGACGTCGTGATCTGGAACGAGCCGAACAAGCGGCTGTTCTGGAACCCGCAGGCGAACGCGCCGGCGCTGTACGAGGCGGTGCTTGCGCGCTGCTTCGACGTCCTCCACAGCGCGTTCTCGCGCGTGAACGTGATCGGGTTCGCGCTCTCGTCGAGCGGAAACGACGACGGCGCGTCGACATCGCCCGGCGCGTTCATCCGCGGCGTCGGCGATGCGTACCGTGCGAGCGGGCGGACGAAGCGGCTGCTGGACACCGTCGGGTTCCACCCGTACTCCGCCTCGGCGAGCGAGCGTCCGTGGCGCAAGCACATCCAGTCGAAGACGATCGGCGAGGGCGACTGGAACAAGCTCGCCTACAACCTCTGGCTCGCGTTCAACGGGACGGCGCAACCGGCGCCGGGGGCGA
>JBKPRD010000077.1:0-9824 GCA_046734415.1 Actinomycetota bacterium
AAAGATGATCAAGATCGAGCACTCAGTTGTCGTCGACCGTCCGGTGGAGGAGGTCTTCGCCTACGCGACGGATGTCTCGAATGTGCCCGAGTGGCAGACGAGCGCGCTCGAGGCACGCGTCGACGGGCCGATGCAAGCCGGCGCCACGGGTGCCATAGTGCGCAAGTTCCTCGGCCGACGCATGGAGTCGACGGTGAGGTTCGACGAGTACGAGCCGCCGCGGAAGTTCGCCATCGAGTCGACATCCGGTCCGGTGCAGTTCCACGTCCACCAAACCTACGAGCCCGAGGGCGCGGGGGCGCGTATCAACATCGTCATGGAAGGTGAGCCGGGCGGCTTCTTCAAGCTCGCCGAGCCGCTCGTCGAGCGCGCCATCCGGCGTGAGATGGAGGCCAACTTCGCCACGCTGAAAGACATTCTCGAGGCGCGTTCGTCCTAGTTGCGCATGCCAGCGCACGCCTCAATCTTCTGACGGGAACTGGAAGTGGAGCGTGGGGCGTCCGCTCGGGACGTTGTTGGGAACGAGGCGTCGGAGGTTGTCAGCGGCCGCGCGCGGGTCGAGGAGGCCGACCCGGAGGAAGGTGACGAGGTCGTCGAGTTGGGCATCTGTGAGCAGCGTTGGCGTGGCGATGCGTGGGTCGAGGCGCGCGAGTATCGGGTCGATTGGCGCGAGGTGCTGCAGATCTGGTGGCAGCCCCTGCGCGGCGGGATCGTAGGAGCGTGCCGACTGGACGACGTTCAGGTGGTGGCGGACGGCTGCCCTGAGGGTCGTGAAGGCGCCGTCGTGCATGAACGCCGGTGCGAGCGCGAGGTTCCGTAACGGGGCTGTGCGGAAGGCGTAGCGATCGGTCGAGTCGCCGGTGAAATCCTCGCGGCCGAAATCTTCGTTCGCCGCGGGTCCTGAGAACGTGTTGTTGGTGTCGCTCGGGATCAACTGGGGGACGCCGATCACGTGCTGCCGGAAGTCGCTGAACATTTCGTTCGAGCGGCCGGAGACCGCGTGGCACGAGACGCATCCTGCTGCGCCGAAGAAGAGAACCGCCCCACGCTTTTCGGCCGCGCTCATTGCGTTCGGCTGGCCGCGTGCGAACTGGTCGATCGGCGCGTTTGCGAATGTGAGTGAGAACTCGAACTCGGCGATAGCGCGGGCGAAGTCGTCGAAGGTGATCGGCCCTCCGTGTCGCACGGCGGGGAACACTTGCGCGAAGAGCTTGCGGTAGGCCGGGACGGCGTTGAGGCGTCGGAGGACTTCAGCCCTGATCGCGTCGTTGTCGCCTGGGAACTCGAATCCGGCTACTTCGGTTCTCTCGGTCGGCGGGATGAATGCCTGTGCCTGAAGGAGGTGCTGGAAATACGAGAGCGAGGTGCTTTCCGGCGGCGGAAACAGAAATCCCAGCGAGTTATCGAACGGGTCGCCGCTGGCGGAGGAGAAGCGTGAGTTCCACATCAGGTCGGGGTAGAAGGCGGTGTTCAGGACCATGGGGGCGCGGCGCATGTTCCGCGGCCCACTGCGGTCGGGTCCGACGACTCCGTTGTTGTCGATGCCGATCGCGATTGGCTGGGCGTCGCCAAAGCCGTTCGTTGGCGAGTGGCAACCCGCACACGTGTTGTCGTCATTGAGACCGGTGATCGTGTCGAACCACAGCAGCCGGCCGATATTGGCCAGCTTCGGATCGAGCGGACGGCCCAGCCGCGAGGCGAGCGTCGATTCGATCCGGCCGCTGAAGCCGAGCTCGCGGAGGCGTTCCGTCAGTTGCGTATCGAGTGGACGCGAATCACCGCCGCCGAGCGCCTGCGCGGCGACGAAAACGAGCAGAACGAGGACGACGGCGAGGATGCCGATCCGCACTGCGCGCATCCTCGCCGCCCAATCGTCTCGTCTACAGCGGGTCGCAGTGAGCGTCCCCGGTCGCGAAGTCGAGCGGGTCGCCTTGCGATTTGCGCGGATCGAACGTGAAGAAGGTCGAGAAGTCCGTCGTGATCAGGGCCTGGAAGCCGTTGTTGAGATGGGCCGGCCCGTTGCCTGCAAGCGAGAAGTGGTCATTCATCATCCCCGAGAACACGCCGGGGCTCGCGGCAGAGTTCTCCACGGTGAAGTCGTTGCTGTAGTTGAAGACATACGTATTGCCGGCCTGATCGGTCGCGGTCCCGTTCGCGTGCGACGTGTTGTGGATCCGAGTGACGCCGTTTTTGGTGTGGCTCACGGTGGTCGATTTCTCGGTCCCGGACCCGGTGAGCACCGTCCCCGGCGCCAGGTTCGGGCATGTCAGCGAGGTCATCACGAAGCTGACCGGAAACGTTACGCTCGTCGCTCCGTTCCCGCCCGCAACGGCAGATCCAGTAACAAGGGCGAACGCCACAACGAATGCACAGATAAAGGTACAGCGCCTCAAACTGACTCCTCCTCTCCCGATCGGAAGGTCGTTGCCGCAGGTGAGGGCCTGCACATCAGACCGTAACAAGCGACACGAACGACTACAAGACCGAGGCGACAGAACGGAAACGCTGGCGAGCGAAAGGGTGGTACTGCCCCCGCTGGTCGTCGCGCGGCGGTCGTGATCAGCACGAAGACAGCCAGCGTCTACGTCTCGCACATCCAGCGCAAGCTCGACGCCCCGAACAGGCGCGAGGCGACCGCGATCGCCCACCGCTTGGCCGCGCTGCCCCGACTCTGACGGCGTCGCCATGGATGATCGTCGGTCGGACCCGCAAGTCAGCGGTCATTGTTCGTGCATTCGGGGCGCGTCGGCGGTGTTTGCGACCTGGAGCAGTTTCGGCGGGGCGACCTCGGCGTAGGCATCCTC
Source organism: Actinomycetota bacterium (assembly GCA_046734415.1). Lineage (GTDB taxonomy): Bacteria > Actinomycetota > Thermoleophilia > Gaiellales > Gaiellaceae > DATBLE01. Next base: position 2,805 of record JBKPRD010000077.1, read on the forward strand.
GACGATCCCGGCCAATTCGTCCCAGTCCAGCGCCCGGTCGAGCCGCATTCCGAGCCAGCCGCGGTGGCCGACGTACGGCGGGACGAAGAACCGCTCCGGATCGGCATCGACGAGCATCGCCTGCAGGCCCGCCGGCGCCGCGCACCAGATCGCGAACCGCCCGTCGCCGTGGAAGTTCGTCAGCACCATCAGGAAGGCGCGCTTCTCGCGGATGAAGAACGTCGGCGCGCCGTGGGACAGCCGCTCGCTCGTCTCCGGAAGCGCCAGGCAGAGCCTGCGCACGCCGCGCAGGATCCGTTGGCGCTCTCGCCCGTCCACCTCAGGCATTCTCGCGCCCTCCTCCCTGACCCGTTGCGTGGGCGAGCACTCGGTCGAGTGGCCGAGGGACATTCTCGAGATCGAGTGCGTCGATGAGGAAGCGGGCGTAGCGGATCTTGCGGCTTCCGCCGCTGCCCATGAACCTCCGAAGCTGCTCCTCGGTTGGGCGGCCGCGCCACGCCGGCATCCGCTGGAGCGTTCGGAAGCGGTGGAGATCACCTTTCTCGCGCAGGACTTCCTCGACGGCTGACGCGCCGAGCGCCCGGATGAGCTCGTCCTCGAGATCCACCACGCACACGTAGAACCCGAGCTGCTCCATTTTCGCGCGAGTGAGGTCGGACCCGAGACCGGCCCGCTCGAGCGCCCGCCGGAACACCGGCTCCTCGCCGGCGTCGCAGAGACCGGCGAGTCGGCGGCCGTCACCCCGTAGGCCGAGCTGGGCGAGGACGCGTCCGATCCGATGGGCGCCTCCGAGCCGAACGATCCGGATCCCCGCCGCCCCGAGATCGAGGCCGCGCCGCTTCGCCAAGGTCGTGATCGCGACCTGATCGCTCACACCTTCGACGAGGACCGTGCTGACGCCGGTGCTGTCGGAACTCACATCCATCGCGTTCACCTTACGCACGTCCAAATCCAAGGAAGGAACGAGCGCAGAAGGTTCGTACAACAAGACCAGTGGATCTTCGGCCCTGCATTCGCTGCGGCAGTCCGCTGACGGGGGTGTTTCGGTTCTGCCCGGGTTGCGGCCACCCGACCGACGAGTTCGGTCCGCCGCTCGAGCTGCAGCCTCGGGCGCGCCGGGCGCCACGGCAGGTGCCGTGGCGTAGTGTCGGCGCCTCTGCCCGCCGGCCGTTCGAAGGCGTGACGCACGCCGCGCACGAGGTTCGGCATCGCGTCTCGGGGTCGGCGCGCTCGTTGCGCGGGCGGCTCGACGTTCGGGCACGGGAGCTCCTCGCAGCGCTTCGCGAACTTGCCCGGCTCGCGGTCGAGATCGTCGTGCTGAGCGCGAGGTCGGGGCGCGAATACCTGCGCTCGATGGTGCTGTTGCGCCGTCTCTACGTGCGCCGCGCGGCCGTGATCTACAGCACCGGATGCGCAGCGCTGAACGGCGAAGATCGTGGGTTCGAGCGCGCACGGTCGGAGATCCGCCTGCTCGACGAGCTGATCTCGGCCGCGAGGAGTTACACGGCTCCCGCGATAGCCCCGGACGAGCCCTCGCCGGTTCGTGCCGACCTACCGACGGTGGCGCCGGCCGACGAAACGACGGAGGAGAGCGTTCTCATGCCGCGCGGGACGAGCCGTGTGCCGGCGCTGCGGCGTGGCCATTAGTGAGGGCTCGGCGCCCCGTAGCACCCGCGCCCAGTCCGCGTGGAGGTGCTGGTAGGCCTGCGTCGGGATTCCGCTCCAGGCTTCGAACGCGTGGCGGACGGAGAGGCCGGCATAGTGTGAGTCTCCGCACCCGGTCAGGTAGACCCGGGGTGGGTCAGGTCCCGCGAGCAGCTCGCGCGCCCGCTCCAGCAGCGCGCGCGGCCCGTGGGCGAGCCACGCAGGCTGCTGCCTGATCCCTGCGAGCATGCTCTCCCAGCGCGGCTCGATGTTCTCGTCGACTCGCATTCAGGTCGCTTGGGCTGCGGCCGCCTTCGCGTTCACGTGCTCGAGCGCGGTCACGGGCTCGTAGCGAGGCGGGTTCGTCTCGTCCGCACAGCCCGGAATGCACTCGATCACGGCGTCCGCCCGCGGGTCGTGGAAGAAGACGATCGTCTGCCGCCGGCTCCCTCTCCGAAGCCCCGCAGGGGGGATCGCGACCCGGTGGAGCGTCGCGGTCCAGCGGTCGTTCGTCCAGCGCGCCATCATGTCGCCGAGGTTGACGACGAACGAGCCGGGCACGGCGTGGACGTCGAGCCATTCGCCGCCCCTCGTCTGCACCTGCAGGCCGCCGGCGGCCTCCTCGGTACGGAGGATCGTCATGCACCCGTAGTCGGTGTGGGCGCCGGCACGGAGCTGCCCCGGCTCAGGCTCGACTTCGGGCGCGGGGTAGTTGATCACCCGCATGCTCGACGAGTGGCCGCGGAACGCGTCCTCGAACCAGTCCTCGGGCAGGTCGAGCGCGAGGGCGACCAGGCGGCGCAGCCGCTCGCCGAGACCGGAGAGGGCGTCGAAATAGTCCTCGAAGAGGCGCCGGAGCTCCAGTGGGCGGTCGGCCAGCCGTGGCCCGGCACTGCCGGCCCCCAGTCGAGCGACTCCTTCAGGTCGCCGGGCGTCGCCCTGCCGAGGCTCGCCGCGAGCCGTTCGCTGCACAGCGGCCGGTAGGCAGGGAGCCCGAGGGTCTGCTCGCCCTGGGCGAGGGCGAGCTTCTCGTCCTCCGGGAGGTCGAAGAAGGCACGCGCCGCGGCTCCTGTCTCCGCAACGAGCTCCTCCGGTACGCCGTGCCCGACGACGGTCAGGAACCCGATCTCACGGCATGCCCGACCGACCTCGCCGACGACGCGGGCGCGCTCGGCGGAGAGGTCGATGACGGGCACCGCCACAGCAGGCGAGTCTAGGCCCTAGGCTGGGGCAGAGTGGCCCGTCTCCCTCGCGACCGGACGGCACTCGCGTTCCTGGCGCTGATCTCGCTCGGCGCGCTGCTGCTTGCGGGCGTGCTGCTCGCCGTGCTGCTCCCGGGCGGCGGCGGCAGCGCCGCGCCGTCGACTTCCACTCGCGGTGAGTCGTTGTCTAATCAGACAACCAGACCGGCGCCGCCGGCGACGACCGTGCCGCCGCCCGCGCCGCCTGGGCCGCTCAGCGTTGCGGCGGTCGGCCCGTTCTCGGCCACCGTCCAGTGGCATGGCGCCGACCCCCCCGCGCAGGTGGCGTACGGCCTGCCGGCGCTCGGCCCGACGCTGTGGGCGCCGCTGCGCGCAGGGAGCGCGGAGCTCGGCGGCCTGCGCTTCGGGACCACGTACCGCGTGTGGGCAGGCGATGCCTCCGTCGACCTGACGACGGCGCCGGCGCCCGCTTCCCCGAGCGCCGCCGTGCAGGGCGGGGCGGTCCTCCTGGACGGTCAGCCCTTCTTCCCGCTGCTCGTCCTCGCCCAGTGCGGGCAGAACTACGACGCCGGCCTCCAGGCCGGGATCTCGGTCTTCGTGGAGAACGGGTGCGGCGGGATCGCCGCACAGTCGTCCGCACTCGCGGGCCGCGCACTCTCCCTGACCTCGGCCGAGGAGGCGGGGATCGGCGGGCCCGGCGTGATCGGCTGGTACTACCCGGACGAGCCGGACCTGAAGGGGATCGCTGCCGAGGGGCTGCCACAGTTTCCGTCGCTCGAGGCGACCGGCCGCCTGCGCGTGCTCACGCTCAGCAACCACGTCTACTCGCGCACCGCGCCGCTGCCCGCGGGGCGCGCCGTCTATCCGGGGCTGGTGGCGAGCAGCGACCTCGTCGGCTTCGACCTCTACCCGCTGCAGGAGTCGTGCGACGCGGCGTGGCTCCCGGACGTCGCCGCCGCCCAGCGTGAGCTCGTGGCGCTCGCGGGCTCGCGGCCGACGTTCCAATGGATCGAGGCGAGGACGTGGCGCTGTCGGCGGCCGGGCCTCGTCGTGACGCCCGCGACGGTCAGGGCGGAGAGCTGGCTCGCGATCGCGGGCGGCGCACGCGGCCTGGGCTTTTTCCCGGCGGACTGGCCTCCGGAGGTGGCGCCGGGGATCGCCGCCGTCGTCGCGGAGACGACGGCGCTCGGCCCCGCGCTGCTCGCACCCGACGCGCCCGTGTCGGCGAGCGCGCCCGTCGTCGTCGGCGCCCGCTCGTACGGTGGCGCGTTCTACGTCGTCGCTGTCAACCCGACCCGTCAGAGGGTCAAGGCGACGATCCGCGCGACCGGGCTCGCGGGTGACTCTGCGAACGTGGTGGGAGAGAGCCGGTCCGTCGCGCTCTCCGGCGGCGCGCTCTCCGACTCGTTCGCGCCCCTGGCCGTGCACCTCTACGTCGTCCCGCCGCGCTGACGGTCGACCGAGCCTTAACACGGTCTCTTCGAGATTCCTGCTCTACTGCTCCCTTGCGGCGCGCGCTGGTCATCCTCGCCGTCCTGGTGGCGCCCCCGGCGGGCAGCGCAGGCGCGGCTTCTCCGGCGGCGACCACGTACTCGTTCGGCGCGGGTTCGGAGCGTCCGGCGATCGCGCTCAGGCAGGGCCAGGCCCTGCCCGGGTTCACGGGCGGCCCCGTCACTGCCGCCGACGGGGAGACCGTCACCGTCTACGTGCAGGACGAGCTGCTCGCCGCCGATCCTGCAATTCCGCAGCGATTCGCCGATCTGCTCACGGGCCTGCTCCACGGGCCCGAGCTCTCCAGGCTCACGCTGGATCTGGGCACGCTCGACCGCGTCCGGCAGATCTGCGGCACCAGTGCTCTCGGCTGCTACAGCCCCCGGGCGATGACGATGGTCGCACCCGCGCAGGATCTGCTGGAGATCTCGGCGCGCGCGATCGTCACGCACGAGTACGGCCACCACATCGCGAGCAACCGCTCCAACGACCCGTGGCCGGCGATCGACTGGGGGACGAAGCGGTGGGCGTCGTACGAGAACGTCTGCAAGCGCTCCAGGGCGGGTGAGCTCTTCCCCGGCGACGAGGAGCGGAACTACCAGCTCAACCCGGGCGAGGACTTCGCCGAGACCTACCGCGTCCTGAACGAGCGGAGGGCCGGCCTTCCGGAGCTGCCGTGGCAGGTCGTCGACTCGAGTCTCTACCCGGACCAGGCGGCGCTCGACCTGGTCGCGCAGGACATCGCCAGCCCGTGGGCCGGGCCGACGGCCTCCACGATGGGCGGCGCGCTCGGTGCGCGCGCCACCGGCCGCGGTTTCCGGATCCAGACGCCGCTCGACGGCGCGTTCACCGCCACGCTGACGGCGTCGAGCGGCTCTCGGCTGACGCTGCGTGTGGTCGACTCTTCGACGGGTCGCCAGCTGGCCTACTCGGCGGGTGCGACCCGGACGAAGTCAGTCTCGTTCCAGCTCTGCGGCGAGCGGGCGCTCCAGGTCCAGGTGAGGCGCGTTCGCGGCTCAGGGTCGTTCTCGCTCACGGTCTCGCGCCCGTAGCCTCGAGCACGCGGGCGACGACCCGGAGGTCGTCGACGAAGGCCGTGAACTCGGCGTTCCGTGACTCGTCGTCCTGCTGGCGGAGGATCGCCGAGGGGTGGATCGTCGCGGTCACGTGCTCGGCGAGGTCGGAGTCGAGCAGCTCGCCGCGATGCTGAGTGACGCGAAAGTCTCTGCCGAGCAGCGACTGCGCCGCGGTCGCGCCGAGGCAGACGACCACGCGCGGCTGCACCACCGCGAGCTCCGCCTGCAGCCACGGCCGGCAGGCCACCGACTCGGACCAGCTCGGTTTCTGGTGGATCCGCCGCTTGCCGCGGGCCTGCCACTTGAAGTGCTTGACTGCATTCGTGACGTAGGTCTGTGTCCGGTCGATCCTGGCCTCCTCGAGCGCCCGGTCGAGGAGCTGGCCCGCCGGGCCGACGAACGGCCTGCCGGCGAGGTCTTCCTTGTCTCCCGGCTGCTCGCCGACGAGGACGACCTCGGCGTGTGCGGCTCCCTCGCCGAACACCGCCTGCGTGGCGTTCTTGTACAGGTCGCACCCGCGGCACCCCTGCACTGCCTCGCGCAGCGCAGGGAGGCTCTTCCGGTCGGGAAGGAAAGCGGCAGCGGTCACGGATAGGGCTATTCCCGAGGGCGCGGATACCATTCCCCTCTGCCGGCGCCTTGGCCGAGTGGTTAGGCAGAGGCCTGCAAAGCCTCGTACGGCGGTTCGAATCCGCCAGGCGCCTCTGAGAAAAGCCCCGCAAGACGGGCTTTTCGTCTTCTTCCCGGCTACACAAGAGAGCCTGCGCGTACCGTGGTAGTACGGTTGAGCGCTCAAACAGTGAACGCGCCCTCGAGCAATTGCGTCTGCCGCTTGCGTGTCGGACGCCTCGGGGGACGCCGGCGCGCTCCATCGCCGCGTACAGCTCGCGGAGCACGACGTTCGAGCCGGGGATGTATCCGGTCTTCGAGCCGCCCGGGAAGACGAGCTTGTCGTCGTCCGGTCGGCCGAGCTCGCCCCACCACTCTCCGAACTCGACGACGACGTCGGGGGTGATGTACCGGCGAGAAGGTCACCGACCGGGTTCCTGCTTGCGTACCAGCGCTGCGCGTAGGTGCGGCGGGTCGTGTGGTTCACCTCGTGGCCGCGAGCCACCGCTCGGCCCATTGCTCGCAGCGGATGCGCCGCGGCGGGATGCAGGAGCCGGCGTCGACCTGCGTCCAGATCTCCCGCAGCCTGCGATCGGCAGCCTGCCGATCCTTGCCGACCTTCTCACGGTTCGGCCTTTTGCCTCCACCGACAACGGTGTAGAAGGTTGGCCCGTCGGAGAGTGCCCGGGAGGTTCGAAAGCCGTCCTCTTTGCCCATTATCGATCCGGCTCGCTTTTCAGTAGCCGTGAGCGAGCCTCGGAGAGCGGGGCCCGCTCACGGCTTCTCGGTGGTGCCGTTACGGATGCGCAACACCGCGTCGACGGTGGAGCGCGAGCGCTCCCGCCGCGCCGAGCAGCAGGACCCCGGAAGTCACTGCCGCGCCGATCAGTGCGTCGCCCCAGGCGAAGCCGCCAGGCTCGACGACTGCACTCGCGGCACTCGGCGTCGGCCTCGGCCCGCCCATGCTCTCTGCGAGCCTCTTCGAGGCGAGTCTCGCC
>JBKPRD010000078.1:0-4488 GCA_046734415.1 Actinomycetota bacterium
GCCTCCTCGTCATCGCCGCGCAGCAGGGAGACGAGCGCCCGCCAGAGCGACAGCGCCGGGTGCTGCGCGAACACGGCCTCGTTCGGCCACGTCAGCCACCGCTCGATCGTCGCGAGCCCACCGGCGTGGTAGAGAGCGGGCGCCAAGCGCTCGACGAGCGCTGCGAACTCGTCGACCCTGCCCGCGCCCCAGGCATACGTGACCGCTTCCTCGAGATCTCCTTGCCGAGTCGCCCACTCTGTTGCGCGCCCCGCGATCGCTTCGGCGACTTCCGGCTCGCAGCGTCTGAGCTCGCCCCGCAGCGCGTCGCGAAGGGCGGTATGGAGACGGTAGGTGCGCGACGGGCCGTCCGCGAGCGGGATGAGGAACAGCGTCGACCGGGCGAGCCGCTTCAGCCGGCCTGCCGACCCCGACATGCGTAGGGCGCTGTCGCACAAGGCGCCGGAGAGACGCTCGAGCACGGAGGCGCGCTCGAGAAAGCGGATGTCCGCGTCGTCGAGGGCGCCCAGACACTCCTCGCGGAAGTACTCCGTCACGAACCGGTCGGATCCGTCGAACGACGCCGCCGCGCTCGCGTCCGCCGCGACGACGAGGGCGGCGAGGTAGAGACCCGCCGGCCAGCCCTCCAGCCGCTCCATCAGGATGGCACGTTGATCGTCCGAGACCTCGGCCCCCGCCCGCCGGAGCAGCACGGCCGCCTCTTCGTCCGACATCTGCAGTTCCTCTCGCCCGAGCTCGAGCACGCGCGTGCCGTCGCGAGGCTCGCGCAGACCATCGGGCGGTCGGGTGCGGCTCGCGAGCAGCAACCGCGATCTCGGCGGCAGGTGCGCCGCGATCACCTCGATCACTCCGACGCTGCTTTCGGACGAGAGCAGGTGCAGATCGTCGACCGCGAGCGCGACCGGACCGCCGGCGCCGAGCGCCGCGGCCAGCCGTTTGACGGCGGCGGCGGGCGACGCACGCGGCTTCACCACCTCCTCGACCATCGACTCGTCCAGGCTGCCCGCGCCGGCGAGCGCGACGGCGAGTGCTGCGACCAGGCACATCGGCTCGTTGTCCTGCTCGTCGATCGTCACCCACGCGAACGGCCGTCGGCCGTCGGCCGCCACCTCCGCGAGCACCGTGGTCTTCCCGTAGCCCGCGGGCGCTGCGACGAGTCCGATCGTCGGAACCGCCGCCGCCCGCAGGGTCTCCAGCAGCGCGGTGCGGCTGACCGATCCGTCGCGTGGCGCAGGCGTGCGCAGCTTTGAATCGGCGACGGTGATGGGCAACATGCGCCTCTCTGCCCCCGTGGCGTCGCGGCTCAGGACGAGAAGGCCCCGAGGTCTCTCGGGGGCTCGATCAGCGCGAGTCGCGCGGCTTCGACGACCGCCTCCCGGCGGCTCGAGGCGCCGAGCTTCCGGTACACGGAGATCGCCTGCGTCTTGACGGTGTGTCGCGAGAGGAAGAGGTGCGCGCCGATCTCCCGGAACGACAGATGTGTTCCGAGCAGCGGCAGCAACCGCAGCTCGGCGCGGCTCAGTCTGACCGTCTGGCCGCCGAGCGCGGCCGGAATCGCGGCGATGTCGGCGGCGGCGCGGTCCCGGTCCCGTCGTAGCCGCCCGACTCTCGGCCGTGCCGACAGGATCAGGTCGACCTCGGCGAGGAGGGCAGTCGCAGACGGGCCGTCGCGCAGCATCACGAACGCGGCGACGAGCTCGAGGCGCGCCTGGATCGAGAGCCACGGCAGCGCGCAGGTCAGCTCAGGGAGGAGCCGCTGCGCGCGACCGAATGCCGTCTGAGCAGCATGCCAGTCGCCGTTGCGCAGATGCATTCGTGCGCAGAGCGCGAGGGCGAGCGCGAAGCCGGGGTGCCCTTCGAGGCCGTGCTCCTCGCCCGTGGCACGTGCTCGAAGTGCGCAATCGTCGGCTTCGACCCGCGACCCCGACGCCGCCGCCAGCAACGAGCGCTCTGCGAGCGCGAGCACGCGTGTGTCGTGGGCCTCGAGCCGCTCCGCGGCCGTGACAGCGCGGCCGAGGATCGCCCCGCTGCGCTCGTGTTCGCCGAGCAGGGCGCAGGCCGTCCCCTGGAGCAGGAGCCCGTACGGGCGCCACCCGTGGTCGCCGGGCATCGCCTCGAGGGCGTGCTCGGCGTCGGCCAGCATCGCCCTCGCCCCGCGGGTGCACATCGCGGCTCGGACGAGCGTGACGGCCGCGTCGGTCGCGGGGTCGTCTGCGCCTCGAGCGGAGGCCGCCGCGAGCCACCGCTTCGCCTCGTCCGGCCGGCCCGCGTGCGCGTGCAGACGGGCTGCGACGACCGCTGCCTGCGGGTCCGTCGCGAGGAGGTCGTCGTTCCCGAGGTCGTCGAGCCACGCGTAGACCTCGCGCGACCTGCCGCGGTTGTATTGCGACAGCGCCGCCGCGCCGAAGATCCGCATGAAGTCCTTCCTGATGCCGCCCGCGTGGGCATGGCTCAGCGCCGCGCCGGAGTCGCCGTGCTGCTCGAGCCACGCCGCGGCACGCTGGTGGAGCTCGGCGACCAGCTCCGGCTCGTGCTCGTCGAGCTCCTGCCGGAGACTGTCGCGCAGCAGATGGTGGTAGCGATACCATTCGCCGCGCCGGTCGAGCGAGACGAGGAACACGTTCATCGCGGCGAGCGACTCGAGCAGCCCCCCTGACCCGCTCGTGCCCATCGTCGCGTCGCAGAGCGGCCCGCACAGCGTCTCGAGCACCGACGTGCGTCGCAGGAACGTGCGCGCCTCCGGTCCAAGCGCGTCGAGGCACTCCTGGCGGAAGAAGTCGGCGATCGCCTCACTGTCCGCGGCCGCCTGGATTCCCCTTGCCCAGCCTTCGGTCTGCTCGAGGAGCGTGGTCAGCTCGGTATCCGCGACGGAGACCCCCAGCGCCTTGAGCGTCGTGCCCGCCTCGCGGCGGCTCATCGCGAGGTCGCCTGCACCGAGCTCGAGCAGCCTGCCGGTCGCCCGGAGGAGCGGCAACGATGGGTCGGCCAGTCGCGGTAACGCACGCCCGGCCAGCACGACGAGCGAGCCGGCCGGCGTTGCAGCGACGAGGCGAGAGACGAGAGCGGCCGCCTCGGCGGCGAGGAGGTGGGCATCGTCGAAGACGAGCACCGACGCTCTTCCGGTGCGCGCCCAGGACGGGGCGAGCCGCTCGGGCGTGGGCAGGTCCGGGATGCCCTCCTCGCCGGCCAGCTCGCGCAGCACGCACGCGACGCTCGGCGCAAGCGCGCGGGACGCCGGGTCCGGTGCGATCCAGACGAACGATCGCTCGTCTCGCTCCGCCCACTGGGAGATCAGCGTCGTCTTTCCGTAGCCCGCAGGGGCAACGAGCGCGACGAGCGAGCAACCGCGCGCCGCTCGGAGGCGATTGACGAGGGCGGTCCGCTGCGCGATGGCCCGCGCGGGCACGCGCGCCTTTGGCGCAGCTCGGCGAGCGCACACGGCGGCCCGGCGTCCAGCCATCGACGCCTGCGGACCCGACGGTCGGTACAACACGCCGCCGTCGGCGACGACGACCCTGGTCGGACCCGTGCTCAACTACGCTCCGCTGCGGACGCGGCGGCACAGGTCGAATGCCTTGGGTCCGGGGCACCTGACACGCTTTCTCCCTTCAGCCGCACTGGCAATCGTACCTCCGTCCGACGCCGCCTGTGTTGAAAGCCGCCTGGGGAAACATACCGCCGTAGTTCGGAAAACCGACTGGTGAACGCCGTACGCCTGCAGGGCGCATCGGCGGCCCGCGGAGGGCAATTTTTCGCCTCCTCGCCGTCCTCGCCTACCTCGCGAACCACGGCGACGGCGCGCGACCGGGCCGGTGAGCGAGCGCCGAGGCGAGGGTGCGTCGTCGCCTCATCCAGTTAGGATGACGTGCCACCACGGTATCTATCGTGGGCCCGAAAGCAAGCGACCCGGAGGTCACCTGATGTTCGCACTCGCTGCGGATTACCCGTTCCTCGACATCATGTGGACGATGTTCATCTTCTTCGCGTGGCTGATCTGGATCTCGCTTCTCATCCTGGTGCTCGTGGACAACTTCCGGCGGCAGGACCATTCCGGATGGGCGAAGGCGGGCTGGACGCTCTTCGTCATCTTCGTCCCTCTGCTCGGCGTTCTCGTCTACATGATCGCGAGGCCAAAGGGAGACCTGGCCTCCGTCTGAAGTCCTTACCGAACCGCGAGGCGGGCGGCCACACGGCCGCCCGCGTCGTCGAGGCGGCTTCCGTGAGCGGGCCCGCTCTTCATCCAGTTCGGGCGATGCGCAGGCCGCGGGACGTGGACATCGTCTCGCCAGATCGGCCACCGGGCCGGAATCTTCGACGGAAGGGATCCGCATGGCCATAGGACCAGTCCAACTGATCGTCCTCGGGTTCGACCATCCCGAGTTCCACGGCGAGATCATCGAGGAGCTGGAGCGGCTGCGCGAGAGCGACACCATCCGGGTCATCGACGCTCTGGCCGTGCACAAGGACGCGAACGGCGAGCTCGAGGTC
>JBKPRD010000079.1:0-4233 GCA_046734415.1 Actinomycetota bacterium
CCACACCCCCGACCCTGCGCGCGGCGAGGAGCCGCCCAACCACTGGTATCAGCTCGAGATGCTGCCGTACCCGTCCGGGACGCTGCATATGGGCCACGTCCTCAACTACACGATGGGAGACGTCCTCACGCACTTCCACCGCCGGCACGGGCTGACCGTGCTGCGACCGATGGGCTGGGACTCGTTCGGCCTGCCGGCCGAGAACGCGGCGATCCGCGAGGGCGGCCATCCGCGGGAGATCGTCGAGGAGAACATTCGCGAGATCCGCAAGCAGATGAAACGGCTCGGCTGGGTGATCGACTGGAAGCGCGAGGTCGGCGCGCACGAGCCGAGCTACTACCGCTGGACGCAGTGGCTGTTCATCCGCTTCTTCGAGCGCGGCCTCGCGTACCGCAAGGCGGCACCCGTGAACTGGTGCCCGTTCGATCAGACCGTGGTCGCGAACGAATACGTGATCGACGGACGCTGCGAGCGTTGCGGCAACCCGGTGGAGCTGCGCAACCTCGAGCAGTGGTTCTTCAAGATCACCGCCTACGCGGACGAGCTGCTCCGCTACGAGCTGCCGCCCGGCGGCTCGTGGCCCGAGCGGACGATCACGATCCAGCGCAACTGGATCGGCCGCAGCGTTGGCGCCGAGATCCTCTTCCGAGTCGACGAGCTCGACCGCGACATCCCGGTCTTCACGACACGCCCGGACACGCTCTACGGCGCCACCTTCTTCATCCTTGCCCCCGAGCACCCGCTGGTCGAGCGGATCGCGAACGACGAGGTCGCCGAGTACGTCCGCCACACCGCCCAGAAGAAGACCGAGGAGCGCGCGGCCGAGGAGGCCAAGACCGGCGTCTTCACCGGCTACGACGTCACGAACCCGGTCAACGGCGAGCGGATTCCGATCTGGGTCGCCGACTACGTGCTGATGGACTACGGCACTGGCGCGATCATGGCCGTGCCCGCGCACGACGAGCGTGACCGCGAGTTCGCGGAGACGTTCGGGCTGCCGATGGTCTCCGTGATCGACGACGACGGCCGGCTGATCAACTCGCAGGAGTTCGACGGCCTCCCGTTCGAGGAGGCGAAGCGGGCGATCGTCGAGAGGCTGCAGGGCGAGGGGCGGGGCGCGCCAGCGGTCAGTCACCGCCTGCGCGACTGGAGCTTCGGCCGGCAGCGGTACTGGGGCTGCCCGATCCCGATCATCCACTGCCCCGACTGCGGCGAGGTCCCCGTCCCGGACGACGAGCTACCGGTCCTGCTCCCCGAGGTCGAGGACTATCGGCCGAAGGGGATCCCGCCGCTCGCCAGCAACGAGGAGTGGCTGAACGTCCCGTGTCCCCGCTGCGGCGGCCCCGCGCAGCGTGAGGCGGACACGATGGACACGTTCGTCGATTCGTCCTGGTACTACCTGCGCTACGTCGACCCGCGCAACGACGAGGAGCCGTTCGACCGGCGGCTGATCGACTACTGGTGCCCGATCGACCACTACATCGGCGGAATCGACCACGCCACCGGGCACCTCCTCTACTCGCGCTTCTTCGTGAAGGTGATGAACGAGATGGGGCTGCTCGGCTTCCGCGAGCCGTTCGCGCGCCTGTTCCACCAGGGCTGGGTGACGATGGGCGGCTCGAAGATGTCGAAGTCGAAGGGCAACGTCTCCGGCCCCGACGAGATCGTCGCCCGATACGGCGCCGACGCGGTGCGCCTCTACATCCTCTTCATGGGTCCCGCCGACCAGGACATGGAGTGGACGGACACGGGGATCGAGGGGACCTCGCGCTTCGTCCGACGTCTGTGGCGGGTCGTCCACGAGGTAGCCGCACGCGCGCCGGACGGCGACCCCGGTGACGGGGCCCTGGTCCGCAAGTCGCACCAGACGATCGACCGCGTGACCGGCGACATCGAGCGGCGACTCCAGTTCCACACGCCGATCTCGGCCGTGATGGAGCTGGTCAACGACCTGGCCGACGATCCCGGCGCTCAGGGTGCCCGCTTCGCCGCCGGCACCTCCCTCTCGCTGCTCCAGCCGTGGGCGCCGCACGTGACCGAGGAGTTGTGGCACGTGCTCGGCGGCGAGGGCCGGCTCTGGGAGCGGCCTTGGCCGGAGGCCGATCCGGCGCTCCTCGTCCACGAGACCTTTCTGCTCGTCGTCCAGGTGAACGGCCGGGTACGTGACCGGATGGAGGTCCCGGCCGACCTGCCGGAGGCCGAGCTGGTCGAGCGGGCGAAGGGCTCCGCGAAGGTGCAGGCGCACCTGGACGGCAAGGAGATCCGGCAGACGGTCGTCGTGCCGGGGAAGCTCGTCAACCTCGTGGTCGGCTGAGCGGGCAGCAGGGCCGGGGCCGCGGTGGGGGCCTCGCGTCACCCGCAGTCCTCCGTTAGCGTCCCGCCATGCGCGTGCTCGCGGTCGACGTCGGCGGGCGCCACGTCAAGGCGCTCGTCCAGGGCGAGGCCGAGCGACGGCGGTTCAAGTCGGGGCCCGACCTGACGCCGGAGCAGATGGTCGAGGGAACGCTCGAGCTGGTCGGGGACTGGAACTTCGACCGGGTCTCGGTCGGCGTGCCGGCGCCGGTCGTTGACGGGCGCGTCGCGCGGGAGCCGGTCAACCTCGGCGAGGGCTGGAAGGACTTCGACTTCGAAGCGGCCTTCGGGAAGCCGACGAAGGTCCTGAACGACGCCGCCATGCAGGCGGTCGGGAGCTACGAGGGCGGCCGAATGCTCTACCTCGGGCTCGGCACCGGGCTCGGCTCGACAATGATCGTGGACGAGACGATCGTGCCGATGGAGCTCGCCCACCTTCCCTTCAGGCGCGCAACCTTCGAGGACTACGTCGGCCGCGCCGGTCGTGCGCGGCTCGGCCGGAAGCGCTGGCAGGAGACCGTGCTGCAGGCGGTCGAGTACCTGAGGAGCGCCCTGCTCCCGGAATACGTCGTGCTCGGTGGAGGGCTCGCCGACGAGCTCGACGCGGTGCCCGCGTACGTCCGCCTGGGCGGCAACGAGCTCGCGTTCGTCGGCGGCTTCCGCCTCTGGGCCAGGCGCCGACCGCTCAGGCGCTCGCTTCCGTTTGGGCCGCAGGGACCCTCGTCGACCAGATGACGAGAGTGGCCGCGCAGATCGCGGCGCCCAGGAGGTACGGGACGGCGTCCCTCGTCGCCTGGGCGAGCCCGCCACCGGCCGCGGGCCCGATCGCGTTGCCCAGCGCCCAGGACGCGTTCATGACGCCGAAGCTGATCCCTTGCGCGAGACCGACCCGCTCGGCCGAGTGCGACAGCATTGTCAGCGAGGGTGCATAGAGGGCGCCGAACGTGACCGCAGCGGCAAGGACGAGCGGAACCAGCAGCGGCGGCCACTCGGTGAGTGCAAGCCCGATCGAAACGACGGTTGCACACGCGAGCGCGATCCGCGCCGGCCGGGCTGGGCCGACGCGGTCCGAGACGCGGCCGAGCCAGGGGTTGATCACGGTCTCGAGCGCCGCAGCCGCCACCCAGAGCCCGCCGAGCGCGACCGCGCCGAACCCGCGCGCGTCCAGGGCGAGCGGGGTGAGCACGTTCAGCGTCCCGAAGAGGAGCGCCGGGATCGTCATCAGCCAGAGCCCGAGGAGGAAGCTCCGGTCGCGCAGCGCGGAGAACACCGTCGTGAGCGGTTGGGGCTCCGGCAGAGAGGGATCGAGTCCCAGCGCGACGACGGCGAGTACCGCCTGCAGGCCGGCGATCGTGGCGAACGCCGCGCGGACGCCGATCACGCTCGCCGCCGCGCCGATCACCGGCCCGAGCAGCGCCCCGAAGACGGCGGCGCCCATCGCGGTACCGAGCGCGCGCCCCCGGTGCTCTCGCGGCGTCGCCAGCGCCAGCCAGGCGAGACCGCCGGCCCAGGTCAGGGACGAGCCGAAGCCCTGCGCGAAGCGGGCTGCAACGAGCACGCCGTAGCTCCCGGCGCCGGCGACGCCCACGCTGGCGACCGTGACCAGCAGAAGGCCCGTCAGCACCGCGCCGCGCGCGCCGCGCCGCGCCGCGATCAGGCCACCCGGGATCGCGCCCGCGAGGACGCCGACGCCGTACGAGGCGACGAGCACGCCGACGCTGCCCTTGGACAGGTGGTAGGCGCGCTCGAAGTGAGGGAGGAGCGGCGTCAGCGCGGCGTAGAGCGTCGTGTCGAAGACGATCACGACGCAGACGAACGGGAGCAGGCGCCTCATGGCGCGAGGCTATCTACGACCCGTAAGGTTGCGTCCTGCCGTCGCCC
>JBKPRD010000080.1:0-7295 GCA_046734415.1 Actinomycetota bacterium
AAGAAGGCGACGGGCAGGCCGATCAACATCGGCGCGATCGTGATGGTCGCTCCGGGCGTCAACTGGGACGAGATCACGGACAACGCGCGGGCCTACTTCAACTGCGTGAACGACAACGGCGGGATCAACGGCCGGCGGATCAACTACATCGTCCATGTCGACCCGGTCAACCCCGAGCAGGTGGCGGCGTTCGCCAAGAAGCTGATCGAGGAAGAGCACGTTGTCGCGCTCGTCGGAACGATCGACGGCTTCGACTGCGCAGTGAACGCGAAGTACTACGCCCAGAAGAAGTTCTACGTGATCGGCGACGGCGTCCACGACCTCTGCTACGGCGGGACGCCGTACCACATCCCGATCAACATGGGCCCGGCGTACAGCACCCTCGGGGCGGCCCAGTACCTCGTCCGCCGAGGTGTCAAGTCTCTCGTTGTCGTCTCCCCGACCGGCGTCGACGCCGCGGGAACGTGGAACAAGCCCGCCGTCGAGTTCGCGAAGTCAAAGGGGATCAAGGCCTACGACGTTCACGACCCGTATCCGGCCCAGGCCTCGTATGCCCTCAAGTACGTACAGCTGGCGGGCCAGGGCGGGGGTGTGATCCTGGACTTCACGACCGACCAGGTCCTGACGGTGATCAAGGCCGCGGAGCAGCAGGGAATCGCGGACAGGGTACTCTGGGCCGGCTCGACGCCCGCATACGACACGCGCTTCGCCCAGCGCGCGGGCTCGTTCTGGGACGGCAAGTTCGGCATCAACACCGAGCTCAGGCCCTTCACCACGACCGGGCCGGACGCAGCGCTGTACCGCCAGGTGTACGCCAAGTACACCCCGAAGAAGTGGGGACTGTCGTCCTTCGGCGAGTTCGGCTTCCTCGATGCACGGCTCGCAACCGAGGTACTGCTGACCCTGAAGCCGAGCCAGCTCACCCCGGCGGGTGTCAACAGGGCGTTCACGCGGATCAAGAACTGGAAGAGCGATCTTCTCTGCAGGCCGTTCTACTCCGGCAACCTCCCGGGGCACGTGCCCAACAACTGGGACCTGACGAGCACGGGGAAGAACGGGAAGATGGTCCAGCTGGAGCCCTGCTTCCCGATCGCGGCGGTGACGCCCGAGATCAAGGCGGCCAGAGCCGCTGAGGCCAAGCTCAAGCTGACGAGCGGCGTCTCGTACCCGCCGCCGGCATGGAAGCGACGATAGGAAGCGAGGTCGACTAGACCAGCCGAATCGACGCCCAGAGCTCCCTGATGCTGCCCACGCTCCACGACCTCGTGCAGTTCGTCCCGCTCGGCCTCGCGGTCGGGGCGGTGTACGGGGTGTCCGGAGTCGGAATCGTCGTCCTCTACCGGACGACGGGCGTGCTCAACTTCGCCTACGGGGCGGTTGGAGCTCTGGGCGTCTTCATCGCCTACCAGTTGATCTTCAAGACGTCATGGTGCCCGGACTGGCTTGCGTTCCTGATCTGCGTCCTGTTCGGCGGCGCCGTGACGCTGGCCTACGGGCTCGTGTTCGGGCCGATCTTCGCCGCGCGCGATCCGCTGGTGAAGGCGGCGGCCACCCTTGGGCTCACGCTGATCCTGCTGGCGCTCATGAGCTGGATCTGGCCGGCAAACCAGGCGAGGCTCGTCCCGCTCCCGAGCGACAAGTGGCACCACTTCGGCTACCAGATCGGCGACGTCCGGATCAGCTGGACGAAGATCATCGCGCTCATCTTCGCCGTCGGCGTGACGGCGGTGACGACGTTGTTCCTGCGCTACACGAAACTCGGCACCGCCTACCGCGCGATCGCCAACGACCGCGAGATCACCGCGACGCTCGGCGTGCCGGTCCGCCTGGTCGAGGCATCGGCGTGGCTCGTCTCGGGACTCGTCTGCGGTGCATCCGGCCTGCTTCTCTCCGGCCTGATCAACTCGCTCGAGGCGGTGACCTTGACGTTCCTCGTCATCTCGTCACTCGCCGCCGCGCTGATCGGACGTCTGCAGTCGCTCTGGGTCACGCTCTTTGCGGCGCTGTTCATCGGAGTCGTCGAATCGTGCCTACAGGCGTTCACGTTGTGGCCTTCGCAGGCTCAGCCGCTCGCGCAGTACCGCGCGATGACGCCGTTCGTGATCGCGATCGTCGCGCTCCTGCTGCTCGGTCGGCGCCGCCAGCTGACGTTGTCCCGGGCGGGGCATTAGCTCCGTATGAGCCGCGTGCGCGCCGCGAGGAGTGCGGGACTCGTGACTCGCATCGGCGACGTGAAGGTCGACCGGGCTCATGTCGTGCGCGCCGCGGTCATCGCGGGTCTGTTCGCCCTCGCACTGTTCGTCGTGCCCGAGGTGATCGGGATCTACTGGGTGAAGATCCTGACGGCGGCGGCGATCTACTCCATTACCGCGCTCGGGCTGGGCCTCCTGTACGGCCGCGTCGGGATGGTCTCGCTCTGCCAGATCGCCCTGCTCGCCGTCGGCGCCTGGACGGCGACGCGGATCCTCTACGCGACCGGCATTCCCTTTCCGATCGTGCTCGTCCTCGCCGGGGTCGTCACGGCTGTGATCGGGACTGTCGTCGGCCTGCCCGCGCTGCGTATCTCGGGCCTACACCTGGCGCTGATCACGCTGATGTTCGCCGGGGCGATCACCCTCGTGCTCAGTGTCATCCACTTCCCGAACGGCGGCGGCGGCTTCGAGGGGGTACTGTCGCTCGAGAAGCTTCAGGACTTTCGCAACATTCGCCGTCCGGGGATCGCGACGGACGACATCGGCTACTACCGCTACACGCTGATCGTCACCGCGCTCATGTTCCTGCTGGCGCTCTGGCAGATCGCGGGCAAGCCGGGCCGCGCCTGGGCCGCGATCCGCGAGAGCGAGCCCGCGGCGCTCGCGGCTGGAGTCAACATCACGCGGTACAAGCTGTGGGCGTTCGCGCTCGCCTCGTTCATGACCGGCGTCGCGGGTGGACTGCTGAGCGGCAGCGCCGGAACGCTGTCACCGGTGCAGTTCCCGACTCAGGACTCGATCGTCCTCCTGGCCGTGATCCTGATGGGCGGGATCTACAGCGTCTGGGGTGCGGTCGTGGCCGGTCTCCTGGTCAGACTGTTGCCCGCTCTCCTGGAGAACTGGGGCGTGTCGAACTACCTCTCCCTCTTCCTGTTCGGGGTCGGGGTCCTCCAGGTTCTGGCGACAGCTCCCGGTGGCCTCGTCGATCAGGTACCGAAAGATCTCGCCAAGCTCTGGCGTGCGCTCTCCGGCACCGTCGCACGCGGTGCCAGCAGGGGGGCCGCTCCGTGATCGAGGTCGAGGGGCTCACCGTCCGGTTCGCCGGCGTCACACCGATCGACGACATGAGCGTCGTCTTTCCGGGCGGCAAGTGTGGGCTGATCGGGCCCAACGGCGCAGGCAAGACGACGTTCTTCAACGTGATGAGCGGGTTCGTCAAGCCGGCCACCGGGTCGGTGACGGCGTTCGGAGAGAACCTGCTGAAGATGGCCGACTTCCGCAGGGCGCGCTGGGGCTTGCGCCGGACCTTCCAGACCGAGATGGCGATCGAGCAGCTCTCTGTCTTCGAGAACGTCGCGATGATCCACGAGCACTCGGGCGCGAAACGAGCCTCGCGCCGCGCCGACGTGCTTGCAGCGATCGAGTTCGTCGGCCTCGACGCCTCGCCGAAGGCGAGGGTCGGCGCCCTCGGCGCACGCGAGCGCCGGCTCGTGGAGCTCGCCCGGGCGGTTGTCGGCCGGCCGCGGCTCGTGCTCCTGGACGAGCCGGCCGCGGGCCTGCCCGAAGAGGAGACTGGACACCTCGGCGAGGTGATCGGAAGGATCCCCGACGAGGTCGGCGCCCTCGTGATCCTCGTCGACCACGACATGAGCCTGGTCTCGGCGTGCTGCGAGACGACGGCGGTCATCGACTTCGGCCGGCTGATCGCCTCGGGCCCGACCGCGGAGATGCTGCGCAACGAGCACGTCATGCGCGCGTACCTCGGTACGGAGGAGAACATTTGAGCTCCGGCGACACGCTCCGCATCGAAGACCTGAGGGTCTCGCGCGGAGGCCACCCGGTCCTGCACGGGATCTCGCTCGACATCCCGACCGGCGCGGTGACGACGCTGCTCGGCCCGAACGGCGCCGGCAAATCGACGATGGTGCTGGCGGTCGGCGGCGTGCTGCGGCCGACCGCCGGCTCCGTCACCCTGAACGGAACGGCGCTGACCCGGCTGCGGCCGGAGCGGATCCGCAAGGCCGGGGTAGCGATCGTGCCGGAGGGACGCCGGCTGCTGCACGACCTCACCGTCGAGGACAACCTCCGCGTCGCGACCTACTCACTCTCTCGCGAGGATGCGCGGCGCGGGATCGAGTACGCGACGAAGCTCTTCCCACTCCTCGAGGCCCGCCGGCACGCGGTTGCCCGGACGCTCTCCGGCGGCGAGCAGCAGATGGTCGTGCTCGCGCAGGCGCTCGTCTCGCGGCCGAAGTTCATGCTCGTCGACGAGCTGTCGCTCGGCCTCGCGCCCGTCGTCGTCCAGCGGCTGATGCCCGCGGTCGAGAACGTGGCCGCGGACGGGGTCGGCGTGCTGCTGATCGAGCAGTTCGTGCACGTCGCGCTCGCGCTCGCCGAGAGCGCGTACGTGATCGAGAACGGCCGGATCGTCCACCACGGCACGGCGCGCGAGCTGCGAGAGCACCCCGAGCGGCTCCATTCCGCGTATCTTCTCCGGGAGCGCCGCGATGCGGCCGAGCTGCTCGAGGAGAGCGAGTGACGATCCTCGACGAGCAGCGCGCGGCAGCTCTCGAGGCGCTGTGCGAGCTGATCGTGCCGGGCTCCGCGCGGGTCGGGCCCCTCGTCTACATCGACGCGCTCCTCGCGCGGATGCCGCCGCCGGTGCGCGACGGCGCGCTGGCGTCGATCGACGCGCTCACGCCCGCGACCGCCGAAACGCTCGCAGAGAACGAGCGTACGCCCGAGTTCGCCTTTGTCCGCGCGCTCGCGATCGAGGCCTACTACTCCGACTTCGTCGCGCCCGGCCGCGACGTGGAGGGCGCATGGGCGGAGATCGACTTCGCGCCGCCGGCGGCGCAGCGGCTGCGTAAGGACTGGTCCTACCTGGGCGTGGCATGAGGGACCGGTTCGACGTCGTCGTCGTGGGCTCGGGCGCCGGCGGCGGCGTGGTTGCCGGCGAGCTTGCGCAGCGCGGGCGCGACGTGCTGCTGCTCGAGGCCGGCCCGCATTTGACCGCGGTCGACTTCGACCGCTGGGAGGCGAAGGCGACGCACGAGTTCTGGTGGCCGATCCGGTTCGGCCTGCTGCCCGACGGCGACGTGGTCGCGTTCCTCGCCGGCCGCTGCGTCGGCGGCACGACCACGATCAACACGAAGGTGGCCCTGCGGGCGCACGAGCGGGACGTGGCGAAGTGGCAGGCGGAGACCGGCCTGACGAGCGACGGCTCGACCCACTTCTCCCTCGCCGACCTGGAGCCGTACTACGACCGCGTCGAGCAGCGGCTCGGCGTTCGCGAGCGCAGCGACTGGCAGCCCTGCGTGCGCACGATCGAGGCCGGGTTCCGGGCGCTCGGCCACGAGCTCGAGCCGGTCACCTCGTACACGGACGGCAACTGCATGCACTGCGGCTCGTGCCTGCAGGGCTGCCCGACGAACGCGGGCAAGTCGA
Source organism: Actinomycetota bacterium (assembly GCA_046734415.1). Classification (GTDB taxonomy): domain Bacteria; phylum Actinomycetota; class Thermoleophilia; order Gaiellales; family Gaiellaceae; genus DATBLE01. The sequence continues at coordinate 5,640 of JBKPRD010000080.1, forward strand.
CCGCGAACACGTACATCGCCGACGCCTGGGCGCGGGGGCTGCTCGAGCTGCGGCCGAACTCGCACGTCGACAGCGTCGTGATCGAGGCCGGCCGTGCAATCGGGGTCGAGTACGCCGGCCAGACGGTCCGCGCCGATACGATCGTCGTCGCCGGCGGAGCGCTGAACACGCCGCAGCTCCTGCGCCGGTCCGGCCTCGACTCGCCCGCGATCGGCGCGTTCCTCGGGCTCCATCCGGTCCGGCTCGTCTACGGCCTCTTCGACGAGCCGCAGGACGCGCACATCACGTATCCGATCTCCTCGCACTTCATGGGCTTCCAGCACGACGAGGACGGCGGCTTCGTGATCGAGGCGTCGACGATCCAGGACCCGATCTCGTTCGCGACCACGCTGCGGGACGACGACGGGCCGCTGTGGGGGCAGCGCCTGACCGAGGCGGTGCGGCGCTACCGCTACTGGAACGGCGTGCTCGCGCTCGCAAACGACGAGAACAACGCCTCGGTCGCCGTCGACGAGAACAGCGGGGAGGAGCGCTTCGATCTCGCCTTCAACGAACGGGAGCTCGGCCGGATGGACGCGTCTCTCGAGTTCAGCAAGCAGGTCCTCGAGGCGGCGGGCGCGCGGCAGATCTGCTGGACCGGGCTTGCTTCGACGCACGTCCAGGGGAGCTGCCGGATGGGCGACGACCCGGCGCACTCCGCGACCGACCGCAACGGAAAGGTGCACGGCGTCGACGGACTCTACGTCGGCGACAGCTCGCTGATCCCGCGCACGCTGTCGGTGAACCCGTCGCTGACGATCATGGCCCTCGCGACCCGGCTCGCCGACCACCTCGCATGAGAGCGGCGCTCCTCAGCGAGTACCACCGCCCGCTCGAGCTCGTCGAGAGGCCCGTGCCCGAGCCGGCCGAGGCGCGCGACGTCGTCGTCAGGATCGGTGGGGCCGGCGTTTGCGCGACCGACCTGCATGCGCAGGAGGGACTGATGGAGCCGGCCGGCCTGCGCCCGCCGATCATCCTCGGCCACGAGAACGCAGGCTGGGTGCAGGCCGTCGGGCCCGACGTGACCACCGCGCAGGAGGGCGACGCGGTACTCGTCTACCCGCCGTACTCGTGCGGGCTCTGCGTCAACTGCCGGCGAGGGCTGGACATGTTCTGCGAGCGGCACCAGTTCTACGGTCTGACGAAGGACGGCGGCTTCGCCGACTACCTGCTCGTCGACGAGCGCTCGCTCGTGCCGCTCCCTGCCGGCGTCGAACCGGCGTCGGTCGCGCCCCACTCGGACGCCGGCATCACCGCCTACCACGCGGTCAAGAAGCTGCTGCCGCGGCTCACGCCCGGGACGACCTCGATCGTGATCGGGGTCGGCGGAGTCGGGCACATCGCACTCCAGCTGCTGCGCGTGCTCGGCGGCGGCACCGTCATCGGCGTCGACACGGACGAGCGCCGCCGGGCTCTGGCAAAGGAGCTCGGCGCGGACGAGGTGCTCACGGACGTCGGCGACGTGCGCGAGGCGATGAACGGCACCGGGGCCGACGTCGTCCTCGACTTCGTCGCCACCGATGCGACGCACGCCGCCGGGCTCGACGTGCTCGCGCGGCGCGGCCTCTACTCGACGGTCGGCTACGGCGGGATGATCACGGTGCCGTCCGTGGCGAT
>JBKPRD010000081.1:0-13674 GCA_046734415.1 Actinomycetota bacterium
ACCAAGGAAGTGCTCCGCAATGCCGCGCAACAGGCTGATTTGCAGGCGCTTTCGTCAGGAGCGGCGACCTCAGGATGGTTTCGACCGCGATGCGGAGGTACCCTATGGTGCTGCGCCAGACAACAAAAATCCCCGATTTCCGGGGATTTATTCGCTGGTGAAGCCCTCTGACGGACTCGAACCGTCGACCCCCTCCTTACCATCGAGCGACGAAAGCGAGGGCACGAGTGGGAATCCGCGGGCACGAAAGCCGCACAAGGAGACGGAATCAGACGAGGACGAGTAGCCGCGGGTGGACGCGAATACCCGCGGTGGCATTCCCTCAGTGTTCCCTTCGGATCTGGCTGTGCACTCGGCGTTACTCAGGCGCCGGCGCTGCTCATGCGAGCGCTCGCCGCGCCGCCTCGTCGAACGGGGTGAGCTGGAGCGGCAGCAGTTTCCGGATCCGTTCTTCGCGCGCGACGGTCGGGTTGCGCAGTCCTTCGACGAGTGGCCGCGCGACCGATGCGCTGACGGGCGTGACGAGGTTGAGCCAGAGTGAGGAGAGGTACGGAGTCAGCACTGGGACTTCGACGATCGTCGGCTTGCGGCCGAGCAGGGCAGCGATCCGCTCGATCATCTGCCGGTAGGTCATGACTTCCGGCCCACCCGTGTCGTAGCCCTGGCCGTAGGTGGCCTCGTTGCCGCAGACGCCTGCCAGGTAGCGGGCGACGTCGTCGAGCGCGATCGGCTGCGTTGGCGTCGAGACCCAGCTCGGCGTCAGCATGACCGGTAGCCGCTTGACCAGGCCGAGGATCGTTTCGAAGGCGGCGCTCCCCTTGCCGACGATCATGGCCGCGCGGAGGGTCGTCACCGGGACGCCTGCGGAGGCGAGCCGCTCTCCGGTCTCGCGGCGGCTGCGCAGGTGCGGCGACGCGTTGGGGTCATCGGCGCCGAGCCCGCCGAGGTAAACGATCTGTCGCACGCCTGCGTTGGCGGCCTCGTGCGCGACCGTCTCCGCCGCCGCGCGATCTTGCTCCTCGAAGTCGCGCGCGCCGAGCGAGTGGACGAGGTAGTAGACGACCTCCGTACCTTCCAGGGCCGCGGCGACGCCGTCGCCGCTCGCTGCGTCGGCGACCACGTAGCGGGCGCCGGGCTCGTTACGCGCGGTGCGCGAGACCGCCGTAAGCTCGTGCTCGGCAAGCAGGGGTAGGAGCGCCCGGCCGACGACGCCGGTTGCGCCGAAGACCGTGACGTTCACGAATCTCGGCTCCGCAGGATGAGCTCGAAGTAGCGGCGGCTGACCGCGGCATGCAAGGGACTCTGCCCTTTCGCGTAGAGCATCCCGGTCCAGGCCGGTGCGCCGACGCGGGCGGCGAGCCGCGGCAGGTACCCCTCGACCGTGACGCTCAGCTCGTGTTGATCGCCTTCGGGTTGCTGTGCGAGCGTGACGGAGCCGCCGGCTCGGAGCGCGAGCAGTCCACCCTCGATCGCGTAGCGGCAGCTGACGAGTTCGCCGTCGAACGAGAGCTCAGCCGGCCCGAAGGTGAGCAGCGTCGCACCGCCGAGCAGCTTCAGCTTGCCTCCGTCTCCCGTCCAGCTCGCGCGGACGCCGCCGCGGGTGAAGCGGTCGACCGCCTGCCAGTAGGTGACACCAAGCGTGCGGGCGCCGGCCTCGGACGCCTCGACCACGGGCTCCGCCACGAGCACCCGCTGACGCGACTCGAAGCCGCCAGACTCGTGTACGCGCTCAGATGTCGCCCATCCGGTCAGGGCGCGAACCGCCATCGGTGAAGGGTAGTCCGGCCTTCCCCCAGCCAGGGATGTTGCGTCAGTGGAAGTAGCTGATGCACATGTTTGGCGCCCACGTGAACCATTTGCCCATGCGGCCGCCTGGCATCACTCGTTCTCGCGTGGTGAAACGCGCGCCGGGACGTCGACCAGCGCACGACCGACGCCTCCGCGCTGAGCGACGAGCACGGGTGGCGGCTCGGCCAGATCATCGACCCCTTCGGCCACGAGTGCAAGATCGGCGCGCCACTCGGGCCGTGGCCGCCGAGCTGAAGTCGCGCGGCGCGGAAGCCGACTCAGTTTCCTTTCGTACTCCGCGCAGGCAACCGTGTGCGGCGGAGGCACGGCTAGTTGGCGTCGAGCATCAGGAGCTTCCTGAGCGCGCCGGCGGTAGCAGGCCAGCGCGTGGCCGCAGCCTCATCCGGCTCGCACCAGCGGTGATCGTCGTTTTCCCAGTCGAGGATCGGCTCCCACTCGTGCGGCGCAGCGACGTGGGAAGCACGCCACGGTCACATGCGCCACCGACGCATCGTGCCGCGTCCGTGTCGCCGAGGTTCCTTCGTCAGCGGGTCGACGCATTCGACGACTTCGACTCCGGCCTCGGCCTCGACGGTCGCGACTAGTCCCGTCTCCTCACCCAACTCCCCCTCGGCGGCCGCTCTCGATGTCTCGCCGGGCTCCACGCCGCCCGCGACGCAGCTACCTCCGCACGCGTACGCACGATGAGAGGGTACGGCGTTATGCATCGGTTCCTCGAGTGACTGCCCGCACTGGCCTAGTCCTTACTCGAGAGACCTGGCGGTTCTTAGCCGAGCGGTGCGATCATCGGCAACTGTGCGCCAGGCTCGCAGTCTCACACTGTTGGCCGTTCCAGTTCTCCTCGCCGCGTGCTCGGGAAGCCGTCACGCGAGCGACGGCTCGCCCGATCGGGCCGCCCATCCCCCCGCGCAGTTCGCCATCCGGCCGAACATCGCTGATCCGCTCTGCAACGGCGGACACGGTCTCCGCCTATCCGCTCGGCTCGGAGGAACTCCGCTCGTCGCGGCTGGGGCGATGGAGGACGGCTCGACGTTGATCACCGTTTCTGACTATGCGACGAAGAACACCGTCGATCTCTACGCCGTCTCACGTACTTGTGTGCCCGTCCGTGAGTTTGGGACGGCAGGCAGGGCGACGGTCACTCCCTCGTCTCGGCCTCCGGCGCACAGCGACTTCGACACGCTTCCAGACGCGCTTTGGGTCAACGCAGTGACGCCGAGCAACGGCGGCGCGCTCATAGCCGGCGCGTATGGAGGCCGCTGGATGGTCGGTGCGGTCACTACGCAGGGCCGCGTAGATCCCACGTTCGGGAACGGAGGTTGGGAGGTGCTGCCGTTTCTGGGGGAAGTGACGGCGATCGTTCAGGCACCGTCGGGGCGCATTGTCATAGGCGGAGACAACGCCGGTGGAGGCTGCTGCCTTGTGAACTGGGCGGCCGCTCTTTCGGCGCGCGGTCAGCTCGAGCGCACGTTCGGGAAGGACGGGCGAACGAAGCTACGCGCTCCAGCCCTGGAAGCGGGCATCGGCGCGCTGGTGCTGAAGCCGAACGGCGACATCTTGGCGGCGGTCGCGTACGGGAACAACGGTTGCTGGGGCACCGCGCTCGACATGCTCACGCCGTCCGGACACCCGGTGCCCCGGTTCGCGCGAAGGACTGACCGGTTCTGGCATGGGCTCGGCTTCAACGCCCTCGTCGGAGACATCTACATCAACGACGACGGCTTCACGTTGGCCGGGACGGGACAACGACCATGCGCGGGTTCGCCCGTCACGGCCTCCGCACCATCGGCGACAGGTCTCATCGCGCGGTTCCGAAAGGATGGCCAACTAGCCGATCCAATCGTACGCTTCCCGTCCCGGATGTACGGGACGGTCTGGGCGCTTCGCAAGGACAACGACACGGTCGTCGTCACGTCGCCGTACGCCGACCCGACGTACCTGGCGCTTGCAGCGCTTCACCCCGACGGCTCGCTCGATCCTCGCTTCGGCAGCCAGGGCCGTGCGAGGATTCGTACGCCCTGGAGGGGGCGCGACGACACGACGGTCGTGATCATTAGAGCCCCGCCGCGTGCGGTCACCGTCGTAGCAGCGCGTGGCGGGCTCAACCACCTGCAGATCGTCCGCGTGCTCCTCTGACGAGGCTTGCCGCTCTGCCGATCCTGCACCAGGCGACGGGGCCTAGTCGAGCGTCACCGGCTCGCGGTGGTCGACGCCGCGCCCATGCTCGGTGTCTGCGCCTCGAACGAGGACGTAGTACTCGGCGGCCGTCGCCCGGTAGAGGCGGTGCTCCGAAGGTGGCTGGACGTCGGCGAGTTGCCAGTCGCGGCCGGCATTCGTGCGGGAAAGCCGGCCGAAGATCTCGATCCCCTCCTCGAGCTCCTCACCGATCAGTTCCTTGGCCGTGCCGCTGATGTAGACGGCGCCGAGGGGGTTCGAAGGGTCGTACATCGAAATCGCGACCTCTTGCCGCGCCTCCAGGTTGCGCGAATGCCGGGTCTCGCGCCCGGAGACCCAGTGGAAGTGGCGGCGGTCGACCGTCGCGAACCAGACGGGCGAGACCCACGGGTGCCCGCTCTCGTCGGCTGTGCCGAGCGCCATGTGCTTCGTGGCGTCGATCACGGAGCGGGCGAGGTCAGCGAGGTCGGTCATGTGTCTCCGTGAGGTTAGAGGTCTTGTCCGAGCCCGTGCGCTGCGCGCTATCACCCGGGAGAGCGCAGGCATGTCCAGGATCTCGTACCTGGCTCTCGCTGCTGTCGTCTTCGCTCTCCTCGGCTCCGGCGCGGGAGCCGCCACTCACGGCAGGCGCCGCGGCCGCGGCTGGCGGCGAGCTACCGGCTCGTACTGGCGGCCCTGAGCTGAGCGTTCTCGGCGTTCGTGGAACGCGTACTTCGTCACGCCCGAGACGCTGCTGCGCTGGCACCGACGGATCGTCGCGCGCCGCTGGACGTACCCGCCCGATCGCCGGGTCGGCCACCGATCGACCAAGCGGTGCGCGAATTGACCCTGCCATTGGCGCGCGAGAACAGCCACTGGGGCTATGTGCGGATCGCGGGTGAGTTGTGCAGGCTCGGCCTCCAGTCGGCCAGAGCTCGATCGACGCGCCGGAGGTTCCAAAGCTCGGCGGCGTGGGCGGCGTCGCGATTCTTCGGCCGCGACCCGCTCAAGCTCAGTCCCGCATTTCGATCTAGACGAGCGCCTGCCACTCGTCGAGCTGCTCGATCAGTCCAGAAGTGACGGTATTGAGCGCTTCCACCGCCGCCGCGCCCTTGCGGCGCTCCTCAGGCAGGGTGGCTGCGAGACTACGTGTCCCTGACTGGAGGTTGGCGCAATGGCCCCCATCCCGGAAAGCGCTCGGGCACTGCTCGAGCCCAATGCTCTCGCCCACCGAGCCGTTGGCACACGCAGCGAATCCGGATGCTCGACGAGCTGAGTGTCGTCGCGGCTACGCGGGGGACAACTCGAAGCCCTCTGACGGACTAGCCAGTAGTCGTCGGGCTGCCGACGGCCGCGCGTAGCCCTGCGGCCTGTGCTCTGACCGCAGCGATCAGTGCCTGCGTCGACGGACGCGTGCGGTCGACGGCGCGCGAAGCGAGGAAGATGGTGCGGTCGACGCGCCCGTTCGCGATCCCGCGCACGGCGACGCCGCGGGTGCGTTCGAAGAGCGACAACGCCGGAAGCAGGGAAACGGCTAATCCTTGGCGCGCGAGGGTGAGCGCGACCGTGGCATCGTTCACGCGAAAGCGGATGTCCGGGATGAAACCGCCGAGCTCGCGGCACGTCCGGTCGGTGACCGAATCCCAGGCGAACGTCGTGTGGCCGGCCGCCCAGATCTCCTTGGCAAGCTCCGCGAGCGGGATCGCTTTGGGGTAGCGCCGCGCCGCGGGGTGGGCGGCCGCGAGGACGATGCAGACCGGGTCGTCGTACAGGTCTCGTCGCTCCAGGCCGCGGGGGAAACGGAGCGGTTGGTGCTGCCACTCGTCGCCGATGACTAGATCGAGATCCCCGACCTCCAGCGCCGGGAGCGACTGCTCGGGCTCAACCTCGAGCAGTTCGCACCGCAGCCGTGGGGTGTCATGTGCGAGAGCGGCGATCGCCGGCATTGCCAAGCGGTTGGCAGCCGACTGGAAGGCGCCGATGCGACCTCGACCGGCGACCGTCCCGGCGGCGGCGGCCAGGTCAGCCTCGGCGACTGCGGCACGCTCGAGGAGGGCGTGGGCATGACTCGCCAGCACGAGCGCGGCGTCGGTTAGTCGGACGCTACGGCCGGCTCGTTCCAGTAGCGGCACACCGGCCTCGCGTTCGAGGAGCGCCAGCTGTTGCGAGACGGCGGAGGGCGTGTAGCGCAGCGCATCCGCGACCGCGGCGATGGTGCCCCGCTCTCGGAGCTCATGCAGAAGACGCAACCGGCGCAGCTCGATCATGTAGCAACTCTAAACATTTCACCTCAAAAATCGTAAGCGACACGGGTGGCCGTGTGCGTGCACGATGTATCGATCGAAAGGAAGAACCATGGAACCCACGAACATCCTCCCGATCGTCGCCGTCCTGTCGCTCGTGACGGTGGAGTACGGCGGCTGGGCGCTGCTCTCCTTCATCTCGGGGCGCCGGGCTCTACCTGCCGCGGGCCGATTTCTCCGACCGCTTCGAATGGATCGTGGGCGTCTACTGATCACGGGCGTCCTCGCGCAGTCCGGAGGATTCTTCCTTCACATGGGGGTCGCCAAGCCGGGAACCGCTTCCGCCGGTACGAGGCTTACGCGGACCGGCGCAGTGCTGATCGGCACCAGCCTCGTGGCACTCGGCGTTGGGTTGATCCGGACGTCGTAAGCGTCCAGCAACACGGAAGGAGACGAGATGATGAACGACGAAACTGGCAATGTTGCCGCGGGAACTGTCGAAGGGACAGCAACACCGGGACCGGAATATCGCCCACTCGATGCACTACTCGGACGGTGGATGACCACAGGGCACACGTTCGGAACCGATCGATCGCCGTCGGCGCCGATACACGCCAGCGACATCTACGAATGGGCTCCCGGCGGATTCTTCGTCCTGCACACCGCCTACGGCACGATTGGCGACCAGGGGGTCGGCGGGATCGAAATGATCGGCTACGACGCCGAGACGAGACTGTTCCACACCACTTTCTTCGATAGCCAAGGCAACGTCACGACCGAAGAGTTGTCGGTGGACGGAACGACCTGGAAATGGGCTGGAGACGAGGTTCGTTGCACGGGTGTGCTCGAAGACGACCGCCGAACGATGGTGTGTCACCACGAACGCCGCGAGGGCGAGAGCTGGGTGCCGTCCATGGATGTGACCCTGACCAAGGTCGACTAGACGCCACAATCGGGGACGGGCAGGGACGACCGCGCCGAAGGGCTACGCCGGCATTTTGGCGACGTCAGTCGCGCCGCGTGTGGCCCCGAACGCCGCCCCTCGACGCGAAAGCTCCATACTCGGCCTGAATGAAGAGAGCGCCGACGTTCGGCTCTTTTGCGAGAGCCCTTTCCGGCCTCGAACGGGAGACCCCCTCCTTACCATGCGCTCGTCGCGGCGAGTGGTCGCAACCGACGGCAACGGTTTTGGCTTGTTTGCGCGGCTTCCGCGCCGGTTCGACTTGCGAGCGCTTGCCACCGGTTGAAACCACGGAGCTCCACAAGAGCTCCATCGTCTGTTGTCTATTACGGCTACACAGTTTCGCGGTTACGGACAGAGGCTACGCGTCATGTCGACCGCGGCGCTGAACGAGAGCATTACTCGCCGCACGCCGCGCCATTTGGACGGCCGGCCGAACCTGCAGCCGTGGCCACTCTCCGAGAGGTTCGTCCATCGGGTGAAGCGCGCCATGTCCTTGGTGCTCAAATTCGTCGCCGTCGAGCACGACAGCTACCGGTTCCCGGTGTACGGGGTCGTGTGAAGGCGTCGCTTGCCGGAAGCGGCGGTGAGGTCGAGTCCGACGGGCAGGAATCAGGCCGCTCCGGCAGGATGGGCACGCCGAACGCATGTCATGAATCGCGCGGCGGAGTTGTGAACATCGCCGCGACGCCCGCCTCAAGCTCCTGCTGAGTGACGTTCGCGATATGTTGGGTGACGCCGCAGCGGTAACCGTACGGATCGAGGAATTGTCCTTCGCGCTCACCCCTGAACGCGTCGGCGAGCTCTCGCACAACCGTCGCGCCGCAGTTAAGGGCCCGCGCCCACAGCGTATCGACGTCATCGGTGTGCACTACAGCGCCGCGGGAATCGTCGCGCCGCCTGTCGGGGCGGCGGCGCCCTGTTCGGGAAACTCGTCCGCGAGCATGAGGCTGAACTGGTCGAAGTCGAGTCCAACGTGGATCAGGCGGCCGTCGGGAAGCGGCACGCGCGATCGCTCGACCGCGCCAAACACGGTCGAGTACCAGGCGGACGCCGAGTCGGCGTTACCGACGATCATGTGAACCGTCAAACGCATCGAACCCCCTTGCTGGCAAACAACATGTTTCTGCGTGAGTGAGATACGACCCGACGCCCGTCAGCTGCTGTCCAGCGGTGCGGACCCCGGACAGCTGCGCGAGGCGGCGTCGCACGAGCTCCGGAGTTCATCTCGCTGACCTCAGGAACGATGTGAAGTCGCCGACCGGCCCGAGGTGCGCGAGCTTCTCGGGGTTGACGATCGCGTTGATGCTGGTGATCCGAGCGCCGGCGATCTCGAGCGCCATCACGGCGAGCAGCCGCTGCTGTGCGTCGAGATACAGCGCCCCTGGGCCGCCGTTGACCTCGACGGGGCGGTAGGAGAGCCCGGGAACGCTCGCGCCAAGACGGAACCAGTTGATCAGCGTGTGCGCGACTCGGCTGCGCCCGCGCAGCGAGCGCGCGAGCGCGGGTGCCTTGCCGCCGCCGTCGCCGGTCAGCGCCACGTCGTGTGCGAGCAGGGCCTCGAGGCCGGCGAGGTCGCCTTGCTCGGCGGCGGCAAAGAACCGTCGTGCCAGCTCGTCGCGCTGCTCGCGCGTGGTTTGGAAACGCGGCCGGCGCTGCTCGATGTGGCGTCGCGCGCGCGTTGCAAGCTGACGGACGTTGTCCTGGCGCTTGCCGATGATCTCCGCGATCTGCGCGTGGTCGTACTCGAACACGTCGTGTAGCAGCAGCACCGCGCGCTCCTCCGCGGAGAGGCTCTCCAGCAGCACCAGCATCGCCAGCGACAACGAGTCGGCCATTTCCGCGTGCCGGGCGGGATCGTCGTGCCCGTTCGTGAGGATGGGCTCCGGCAGCCACTCGCCCACGTAGTGCTCACGCTGGACGCGCGCCGAACGGAGCTCGTTGATTGCAAGACGAGTCGTCACGGTCGCAACGAAAGCACGCGGCGACTTGATCAGCTGTCCCTCCTCGAGCGCGCGATGGAGCCGGAGAAGCGATTCTTGGACAATGTCCTCGGCCTCGGACACGCTCCCGAGCATCCGGTAGGCGATTGCGAAACCGCCCGGCCGCAGCTCGTCAAGCAGCCGCTCGCGATCGGTCATGCCGCTGCGAATCCTGCCGTCAGCTTCGGTCGGGCCGGCAACAAGCACTCTCATCAATCAATCCGTTCATCGAAGACCGCCCAACTAATAGACAAGACAGCAAGGCCCGCCGTGACACCGATGAGGCGGCGATCGGGCGATCCACCGCGTCTACTTTGCAAGCTCGATTAGGCAGCGGACGGAGCTTGGCCCTGGGCGCGGCAACGCATGTCACGTTCGCTCGCTCTGGCTTGTCTTACATGGTGAACACGCGATCCGCCTGTTGAGCAGTGGCTCGGAAAGGAGAGAAATGCCCCTCGTCCATGACAACGGAGCTGGGTTGTGACCGCGGTCGTTGAGGCTCGTGGGCTGAGCAAGCATTTCGACGACGTCGCGGCGTTGAACGGTCTCGATCTCGTCGCCGAATCCGGCCAGGTCACCGCCTTGCTTGGCCCGAACGGCGCTGGAAAGACAACCTTCATCGGCGCGATCGCGACATTGGTCCGTCTCGATCGCGGCGAGTTGTGTGTGGCGGGAATCGATGCCCGGTTCCAGCCGGCCCGCGTTCGCAGCGTGATCGGGCTGGCGGGCCAGTCGGCGTCCGTGGAGCCGGCGATGACCGGCCGTGAGAACCTCGAGTTCACCGCTCGGCTCTTCGGCCTTGACCGTCGGCGGGCGCGCGCGGCCGCATCGGCGGTTCTGGAGCGGCTGGAGCTGGTTGATTCGGGCGACCGGTTGGTGCGCACGTATTCGGGTGGCATGCGCAAGCGGCTCGATCTGGGCGCCAGCCTGGTTGGGACTCCGAAGCTGCTGTTGCTCGACGAGCCGACGACCGGCCTCGACCCGCGCAGCCGGATGGAGCTTTGGGCCGCAATTCGCAATCTCGTTTCCGACGGGACCGACGTGCTCCTCACCACTCAGTACCTGGAGGAAGCTGACCAGCTGGCCCGGCGCGTGGTGATCATCGATCACGGCCGTGCGATCGCGGCGGGCACGCCCGCCGAGCTGAAAGGTCGTGTCGGCCGCGACGTGCTCGAGGTACGCCCTCGAGAGCCGTCTGACTTCCCCGCGGTCGAGGAGGTTCTGGGGCTCGTCACCGCGGAACCGCTGCGTTCCGATCTCGACGCAGGGACCGTCTCGGTCACTGCCGATCGGGGCGCCGAGCAGCTGACAGAGGCGCTCCGGCTCCTCGTCCAGCGTCAGATCGAGGTCGACGACATCGGCCTGCGCCGCCCCTCGCTCGACGAAGCATTTCTCGCTCTCACCGGCCGCCACGCCGAATCTGCGACCGAGGAAGACGCATCGACGGCGCTCGAGGCGGCCTGACCCGCGGAGGTTCAATGGTGACCCAGGCAGAGGCAACTGATCGCGTTTCAGCATCCGGAAGCCCCTCGCAACCAGCCGGGGCAGGCTTTGTCACGACTACCACTCAGACGACCCGGCGAACCCTCTTCCAGTTTGCCCGCACGCCGCAGCTTCTCATCATGCCGCCGATCCTGGCCGCGTTGTTCATGGTCATCTTCCGCTACGTCTTCGGGGGAGCGATTAACCCGGGCGGCGACCTCGACTACGTCGATTTCCTCATCCCCGGCTTCATCGCACAGTCGTTCCTCTGGAACGAGATGAACATTCCCGCAGGGATCGCGGAGGACTCGGCGGCAGGGGTCTACGATCGCCTTCGCTCGTTGCCGGTTCCGCGCGTGGCGGTGATGGCAGGCCGCTCGCTCGCCGACACGCTCCTCAACAGCGGCTCGCTCGCGGTCACCGTCGCTCTCGGCTTCGCCGTTGGCTTCCGCACCCACGCAGGCGCGGGCGCGGTCATCGAAGCGCTTGCCGTCATCCTCGCGGCGATCTTCGCCTTCAGCTGGTTCTTCAGCTTCCTCGGACTGATCGCCGGCAACGCCCAGACCGCAACGTCGATCGCAACGCTCGCCGTCGTCCCGCTCGTGTTCGTGTCCGGCGCGTTCGTACCCGTGATCTCGATGCCCGGCTGGCTGCACTGGTTCGCCGCCAATCAGCCGGTCACTGTGCTCATCAACGCCGTTCGCAGCCTGATGCTGGGCGGGACCGAAGCGGCCGGCGTCGGCCACACCACCTCCTACTGGGTCCTGCTCAGTCTTCTCTGGTGCGCCGGCATCCTCGTTGTGTTCAGCGTCCTCACATCGGCGCGTTTCGCCCGCAGCCGCTGAATCGGGAGACTCGTGACGCACTACCAACTTTGGGTCTTCCTGCACGTCGCCAGCGTGATCATCTGGGTTGGAGCCGGCACAACACTCGCACTGGCAACGCTCTACGCGCAGCGTGCGACGGATGTACCGCTCGAGGCTGTGACCGGCTTCGCCGAATGGCTCGGGCCTCGGGTGTTCGCACCCTCGTCGCTCGCGGCGCTCGCCTTTGGAATCGTCGCTGGGCAATCGGGGCACTGGGGGTCGCCACTCTGGATTCGCCTTGGCATCGGCGCGTTCGCGGCCTCGTTTCTACTCAACGTTGCTGTACGACTGTCGCTGCTGCAGCGGGCCCGCCGTGGCGGTACCGCGTCCGCTGGAGCGGCAAGGCTGCTGCGCTCGCTCGCCCTCGTCGACCTGACCGTGCTCTATCTCACGGTCGCCGACATGGTCGCCAAGCCCACCGGTGCCGACAGCGGCGCGCTCTCCGTCGGCGGCGCCATACTGGCCGTCGCCGCGCTGGCAGCGGTCACGCTTGCCATGAGCGGGAGGCACCCGGAGACGTCCTGAGATGGTGGCGCAGATCGCGTCGTCCGGCGTCCACTCGCGTCCTCCTTGCGCGACCGACCGCGCCGAGAAAACGGCCATGCCTCGCTCGACCCCCGGCGGCGAGGGTGACGTTCTCCGCGCGAGGTCGAGTCGAAGATGGCGGGCGGCCCGGTGAAGCTCGCGCCCGGCGTAGCCCTCGGCGGTCAGCTGCAGCCCGCCGGTGTCCGAGGAGGGGGCCGACCCATGCCGTCGCGCTTCACGGTGTGACTTCGCGTGCCTCGCGGGTCACCGGCGCTCGCCGCCTCTTGCGCGGCCGTGCGACCCTGGTGCGATCCGTAGCCTGCGCCCGACTCGGGGGATGATGATCTCGCTGTCGCTCTCGAGACGCGCGATCCGTCGGGACTCACCAGAACGCCTTAACAAGCGAAGAAGTCCGCGAGCAGCTGAGCTAGCTGGTCGGGTGCCTCCTCAGATATGTGGTGGCCGCAGTCGATCGCCGCGCCGCGTACATCATCAGCCCATGCACGCCAGATAATCACAGGGTCGTCCTCCGGGAAGAGCGGCCTTCCGGCCCCGAGCGCAATCGGACACCTCTTTGTCCACTGCAGGGCCTCAGGCCTGGTCGAGATGACGAAGCGAACCGGCTCAGGACGCGTTGCGTTTGCCATCGAAGGGTCGCGCAGAGAACAGAGATCGTCAACGGATTCGCGACAGACCGAACGTCCGCCGCCTTCGTCCGCAGCCGCGATCCGCGCAGAGCCGTCGAGCTCGGGGCCCGGAAGGTGTTGACTGACGGATCAACCCTCTGGGATGAAGAGCGCCTCGAGTGGCGGCTCGCCGCGGGCGAACGTGACATGGCCTCTTCCGGTCGTATCGGTCACGAGCACGAGATCCCCGGGGTCGAACACGCCGCGCGGTAGTTGCTCGATCAGAGAGCTGACGACGAGGCCGACGCCGCGGCCGTCGGCGATGTAGCCCCAGACAGTCGAGCCGGCTCCGTGCTGGTCGATCTCCGGCTCGAAGCCGCCGGTGCGGCACGCGGCCATGACGGCGTCGTAGTATCCGGGCGCCATCTCGTGCGGCCACAGCTCGAGGGTCTCCTGACCCAGGCGCCTCGCCGCGGGCGGCGGCCTGAACCCGCCGGGCGGCGCGGTCGGCGCCCGCGAGCACGCGCCGGCAATCGGCCAGGAACACGGCGCCCTCGGGCGTGAGCTCGACGCGCCGCGAGCTGCGCTCCAGGAGCGTGACGCCGAGCAGTTGCTATTTGCTGACTCACCGCCTGCTGGGCGACGTGCAGTTCCTGCGCGGCGCCCGTGAAGCTCCCGCGCTCGGCAACGGCCTTGAAGTACCGCATCTGGCGCAGGTCGGGGGTGACCACGCAGCCGAGTGTATGGCTCGCCCGGCTGCGCGGCGACAAGCAGACGTTGTCGCAGGACAACAAGCTGCGCTTGTTGGTCCACGGGCTCGGGCCTACCGTGACGGGAACAGGAGTCATGAGCGGCTCCGCAGCCGAAAGGAGACCCGAGATGGCGCTCGTGACAGGCGGCGATCAGCATCACGAGATCGTCGACGTGACGACCAGCAGGCGCCCGAAGGTCCTGATGATCGTCGCCAACCCGACGACATCGACGACGACCGGCTGGCCGGTTGGCTTCTGGGTCGCGGAGCTGACC
>JBKPRD010000082.1:0-2778 GCA_046734415.1 Actinomycetota bacterium
CTCCCCAACGAGGAGGCGATAGAGAGATGAGCCCCGCTCACCACATGCCACCGCAACACCCACCATGACTGGGCGATACAAGAACAGCACCCCTTGACCCACGGCCCTTCTTCATAGAGAGGGGGTCGACGGTTCGAGTCCGTCAGAGGGCTTCAAACTCCCGCAAATGCGGGGTTTCTGTTGTCCAGACTGGCACACCGGGCACCTCCTTGAAATGGAGGGCGCTACCGACGAGACGCGCGGTGGCCGCCGTGAACTTGGCTTGAATCCAGGAGATCGAAACCATCGTGATCGGGCGAGAAGAATCGGCTCCACTTGGGAACAGGTTTCGAGGACACTTACTTCCCGCTCATACCGTTCGCAATGCCACGGTAGGCGGCATCCGAGATGCTCGAACGGCCGGCATCAGGCCGGCGAACGCGCCGATCAGGATGGCCGCGGCGATGCCGCCCGACCACGCCTCGGCGGGGATCACGACGGCCCAGTTCTTCGAGGTGGCGTACACGGCGGTTGCTGCGGCGCCGGCCAGGACTCCGACGATGCCGCCGATGACGGCGAGCAGGATCGACTCGGTGAGGAACTGTGTCCGGATCTGGGCCTTCGTCGCACCGAGGGCACGGCGAAGGCCGATTTCCGAGCGGCGCTCCAGAACCGAGATGATCATGATGTTCGCGACGCCGACGGCGCCCACGATCAGCGCCACCACTCCGAGTCCGAGAAAGAGGCTGTTGAACGCCCCCGCGGCAGCGGCCCGTGCGGTGAGTACGTCGGACGGCTGGCTGACGGCCGCCTCGTTCGGGGCCTCGGGGTCGGCGGTCTGCGCGAGCAGTGACTGCACCTCCGCCTCG
Source organism: Actinomycetota bacterium (assembly GCA_046734415.1). Lineage (GTDB taxonomy): Bacteria > Actinomycetota > Thermoleophilia > Gaiellales > Gaiellaceae > DATBLE01. Next base: position 849 of record JBKPRD010000082.1, read on the forward strand.
TGATCGGTGGCGGCACGGACGTAGATCGTGCTCGGCGGGCCGGCCTTCTTTTCGCCGCGGACGATGCTGACGTAGCCAAGGTACGTCTGGGCGGCCGGGTACCCGATCAGGGCGCTGACGTCGATGTCGGGCACAAGCGGCGAGGGGTTCAGGATGCCCGCGAGGTTGAACCACCGGCCGCCGAGCCAGATCCGCTGATCGGGGTAGACGAATCCGATGCCCAGTTGGTGCGCGGCGACCGAGCCGAGCACCGCGACCGGCTCGCGCGCAGTGCCCGCATTCAGCCAGTCGCCGCGCGCGATGCCGGTGCCGAGCACGGATAGCAGGCTCAGGTTGGTGGCGCGCACCTGGAGGCCGCCGGTTTCGGCCACCGGGATCATCGAGTTCCGGTAGACGAACTTGTCCTTCATCAGCGCGGTGTCTGCGACCAGTTGGACGTTGTCCAGGAGTGTGAGCCGGGCCGGTGCTTCGCGGGGCAGCTGTGCCGGCCCTCCCGTGAGGGTCTGTCCAGCCTCGACGGTCAGCAGGTTCGTGCCGAGCCGGTTGATCTCGGCGATCAGCCCAGCCTGGGAGGAGGAGGACAAGCCGAGGACGCCGACGATCGCTGCCGTTCCGATCGCGATCCCGAGCGCGGAGAGCGCGGCGCGCAGCGGCCGGGCGCGCAGCCCGACGCTCGCCACCCGCAGCCCGTCCCTCGGCCCCAGCCGTCCGCCCCCGGCATTCATGGCACCGCTCCGTTCGCGAGGTCGGAGACCACCTGGCCGTCCAGCATCCGAATCTGGCGTGGCAGCTGATCGGCGAGGGCCGTCTCGTGGGTGATCATGACGATGGTGGCGCCGGCGACGTTGAGCTCGCGGATGAGCTCCATGATCGAGGTGCCGGTGGTGCTGTCGAGGTTGCCGGTCGGTTCGTCTGCGAGGACGATCGCCGGATGCCCGACGAGGGCGCGGGCGACCGCGACGCGCTGCCGCTCGCCGCCGGAGAGCTTGGTGGGCTTGAAGGTCGCGCGTGCGGAGAGGCCGACTCGTTCGAGCGTCTCGTCGGCGCGTCTGTACCGCTCGGCGGCGGGAACGCCGGCGTAGAGCAAGCCGTCGGCGACGTTCTCCCGCACCGTGGCATGTTCGGCGAGGAAGAACTGCTGGAAGACGAAGCCGATCTCCCGGGCCCGCAGCAGCGACAGCTCGCGGTCGCCGAGGCCCGCCGCGTCGACGCCACCGATCCGGACGACGCCGCTGCTGGCGCGCTCCAGCGTTCCGATGACGTGCAGGAGCGTGGATTTGCCCGAGCCGGAGGGCCCGACGATCGCAACCAGCTCGCCCTGCCGGACCGAGAAGGACACCCCGCGGAGGGCGTGCACCGGCGGCTCCTCACCGTAGACCTTGTTCACCCCATCCAGCTCCAGGACCGATTCGGCACTCATGACGACGGCACCACCACTCGGTCCCCTACGCGAAGATCGCCCTCGACCTGGACTCGTCCATCCGCGCTGTCGAAGAGGCCCAGCTTCACGGCGACCAGCTCGCGTCGTCCGTCGTCGCGCACGACCTCGACCGCGAAGCCGCCGCCGGACTTCCCGACGATCGCGGTGACCGGGACGTTCAGGGCGTTCTCCACTCCCCTGATCGTGATCTCCACCTGCACCGGGGCCCGGTCGAGCCCGCGTGCCTTTGCCGGGTCGTCGAGGCTGATGTAGGCCGGGATGAACGCGGCTCCGGCGGCGCCGTTCTGACCCTCAGTGACCTGGGCGACTCTCCCGAGCCGGTCGACCTTTCCCGTCACCGACGTGTTGCCGGGCAGGGTGATCTGCGCAGGATCGCCCGTCTTCACCTCACTCTTCTGCGACGGATCGAGGGCGAGCTGCACCTCGAGCGTGTCCGATGTGGCGGACAGGACCTGTGCACCCGGCTGAGTGGATCCACCGAGCTGGCCG
>JBKPRD010000083.1:0-7285 GCA_046734415.1 Actinomycetota bacterium
CAATCGCGCCGTAGTCGAACCGCACGTGGTCATTCGGGCAAAGGCACAGGACATTCGAAGCCGTGTCGGCACCGTTGTGAGGTTTCCCAAGCGGCCGAATGTGGGCTCCCTCGGCGTATTGGCCTGACTCGAGTGCGATTACAACGCCGCGTACCTGACAGCGATACTTGTGCAATCGCTTGACCTCAGTGCTTGGGGTCGGCCGCGGGAAGGCATCGTGCTGCGGATCCCGCGGGTCTTGGCTGCGTCTGAGTCGGCGAATCTCTCTTCGGGAGACCGGTTATCGTCTCGCCAGTGAAGGCCGGGCTTGAGTTTTTGGACCTGGAGGGCCGCTGGCGCGGTCGGCAGACCGCAGTACGAGATGATTGTGGATTCGCGCCAGGCTGGGGGGTTTTTCGCCAGGTCCGAGCTGGGTGCGGAGCGGAGGGGCGTGGCTCTGGCCGCAGCAAGCCGATTCGAGTGAGCGTGGGATCTAGGTAAGTGCGCGCGCGGATCCAGGAGAAGCGGGAGGTTGCGAAGGGGACGCTGCTGGTTGTGTTCGATCTGCTTGGCGAGGAGCTCGACTTCCGGCCTGGCCAGTACTTCTGGGTGGAGCTCCTTGACCCGCCGTATCACGATGAGAAGGGCTCACGCCGGCATATCTCCGCGGTCACGTCGCCGACAGAGCGCGGTCTGATCGGGCTCTGTACGCGGCTCCGCGACAGCGCGTTCAAGCGGTCCCTCGCCGAGCTGCCGGTCGGTGCCGAGGTGGACGTCGAGCAGCCCAAGGGCGATTTCGTACTTCCCGAGGATGGCTCTCGTCCGCTCGTCTTCGTCGCCGGCGGGATCGGTATCACTGCCTTTCGCTCGATGCTCCGCTACATCCAGGACAAGAGCCTGCCGCACCGGGTCACGCTGATCTATTCGAACAGGGATCGGGAATCGACCGCGTTCCTCGATGAGCTCGAGCAGATCGCGCAGGCGAACGCGAATGTCCGTCTGGTCGTCACGATGACCGACGACGATGATTGGCCGGGGGAGCGGCGACGAATCGACGCCAGCTTCCTCAAGGAGCAGCTCGGGGAGAATCTGAACGGCGCGACCTACATGGTCGCGGGCCCACCCGAAATGGCGACCGCGGTAACCGCTGAGCTGCAGCGGGCGGGCGTCGACGAGCAGCTGATCGCAACCGATAGCTTCAGCGGCTACTGACGAGGCAGCGCCCCGGAATCCGGCGCGAGAGGCTCACCGCCGGCGGTGGGCCCGACACCTCGTCTGGATCCCGCTCCGACGTGCCGACTCACCACTCACTCACCACGCAGGCGCCCAATTGGCCTAGGTACACCGTGCAGACGATCTCGACGATCGGGGCCCTGGGTTCGAATCCCAGCCCCGCCGCTCAACCAAGCGCCTTCGCCCCCGCTGATGGGAGGGACGGAGGGAGGGACGGCGTTTCCGGTCGCCCTCCCTCCGGTAGCTGCTTTAGGCGTGCAGATTGACTGTGAAGGAGACGAGGCGGCGCGAGGAGATGCCGCCAAGGAGATCGTCGCTTGACTTGCGGGCGCGGGCGAAGACGACCAGGAGCCTCTGGTTCGTCGAGGCGGGGAAGTGGTTGAGCCGGTGCAGAGTGAGAGTTGCCCAGCCGTCGGGCCCGGTCGGCTCCTCGCTGATCGAGAATTGCTGATAGGGCGTCGCGGTCTGGTAGACGAGTGCGCCGACGACGGAGCGTCCGCTGCAGGCCGAGACGTGGAAGCGCAGAACGATCGTCTGGGTGCTCTGCGTGATCACGTTGGGGCGGCTTTGCTGCTTGTCGATGAGGAGGCGAGCCGGCGGGCTGACCTGCGAGACGTTAATCGGGGTCGTGCTCTTGTCGGCTGGACATCCGGTCGCGGGGGGCGCAGCCGTCTGCGTCACCGTCGAGGTCTGCGCGGACGTGACGGTATTCGGGCCGGTGGCGTCTGTGCCGGTGACTGCGACGCGGATCGTATGGCCGACGTCCCCGCTGGCGATCACGTACGTGTTGCCCGTGGCACCGGTGATCGCGGTGCAGTTGGCCCCCGAGGCGTCGCATTGACGCCACTGGTAGGTGAACGTGATCGACGAGCCCGTCCAGGTGCCTGGGTTGGCCGTCAGCGTCGAGCCGACGGTCGCCGTGCCGCTGATCGTGGGTGGCGCCGTGTTCGGGGGCCCGGCCTGCGCGACGACGACCGCCGTTGCATTCGACACGGCCTTCGCCTGGCCGTCGCTGTTCACGGCCGTCACGCGAGAGCGCAGCGTAAAGCCGACGTCTCCCGTCGCGACGGCGTAGCTATTGGTCGAGACGCCGATGGACGCGCAGTCCGACCCGTCCGCAGCGCCACCCGAGGATGGGCAGCGCAGCCACTCGTAGGTGAAGGACGTCGGGTTCCCCGTCCACGCCCCGTCGGAGGTGGTCACTGTTTGGCCGACGACAGCAGCGCCCGTGATTACGGGCAAAGCAGTATTGCTCGGCGCGGCCTGGGTACTCGCCGAGCCGACGGGAGAGAGCAGCGCCGCAGCGATCAGCATCCCGATCAGCGACGCCGCGACGACGTACGGAGCATGGGCGATGCGGAAGGTTCCACGCATGTGTCCTCCTTCGGTCATCGGTCGGGGTCAGTGAGACGTCCTCGACGACCGATCCGGTCGGGTGCCACGGCAACCGGCACCGTCCGGGTGAAAAACATGCTCCCTGACCACACCCGGACCGCCGCAGGCTGCCTGCAGCGCGTTCGTCAACGAGACCGGCGGGACCCCGACCTCTTGTACTGGGCCGCGTGATGATAGCGCGGGGGTCGGTCAGCTCTCGTTTTCGCCGGGAGCGTCGGTCGCTGCGGGGCGGAAAGCGTTGAGGCAGCGTCCGCGTGCGCGGGACCAGCGCCGAAACGGCGAGCGCAGCCTCCTCGATCATCGTCCGGTCAAACGTCAACCGCTTGCGCGTGCACGCGAATCGATGCTTTTTTCGTGGCAGCAGGATGCCATGCGCCCACCGCCCTCGATCGCCCGCTGAACCTTGCCCTCGGATGCCCGGCGCTATCAGGAGCCCCCAGGCGGGCCGGACGGGCAGGCAGAGTACCGCGCCGCAAGTTTTCGTCCGGTCGGGCGTCTGCGTAAATGAAGGCTGGGGGCAGGTTTTGAGACGGGGTGGCGATGGGAGAGGCCAAATCGCCAAGCCGCAGGACCCGCCCCCGGTCTACATTGTCGCAAAAACCGCACAAGAAAGTCGCAAATAGCGAGCGTTTCTTGGCGGGGGCAGTGCTAATGGTATGAGCGCGCCCGGCCGATCTGACTCAGCAGAGGCCGGACGACGACGCTCGCCAGCCGATAGGCCGCCCAGCAAGCCGCCCGGCCTCACTCTGCTGGATACGACTCGGCGGTTACTCGACCGCGCCCGAGCGCGAATCTACACCGCCAACCAAGGTGCGCTCGGTCGGTCAGTCGCCGCGGGGATCGTCGGGCGGCCTACTCATACTGATCCGGCCGTGGACGTCCCTGTTCAGTACTTCCAGTCCGTTATCGCGATCGAGCTAGCGGTGACGGGTGCGCTGCTGTGGCAGATCCACTTCTTCGATTCGAAGTCCAGCGTGCGGGCTGAGGGCAAGGAGCTTCCCGACGCGCGGTTGCGGGTTGGTATGGCGCTCGTTCTGGGTGCGACTGTATTCGGGTCGTTGTGGGCGATGGCCGATGAGGGGCCGAAGTGGGCGGCGCTCGCCGTCACGGTCGGCCTCGCCGTCTCGCTCGTCCCGATCCTGCTCCGCGTGCTTCCACCGTTAGCGAAAGACGCAGCGACGAACGAGCGCGATCCCAACTACGCCGTCACGGTTGCCGGGTTGCTCTTGTATGTCGGCGTCGTCTCCGGCTTTCTCGTGTTGCTCGACCTCGACTAAGGATCGGGCTCCGTCCGGCCGGATCGCGAGACTGCCGACCCCGTAAGCAGAACGGTCGTCTGATCCGAACAGTAAAAGGAGATGGTGCCGAGCGTACGCGCCCTCGGCCTTGCCGTGGTCGTGGCAGCAACGTTCACGGCCGTCCTCGCCTCGCCCTTGCGCGCAGCGGACGCCTCGCTAGCGCTGGCGCAACGGTACGCGCCGGTCGTGCGGCTCGTCGAGCAGAAGGAACCCTGCAAGCACGGTGAGGCGTATCACCCGACCGACGTGAACCTCGTCCTCGGAAACCCGGAGGTCGCGCTACGAGGCCCGTGGGACAGGACGAACATCATCAAGGTCGCGCCGACCGCCAAGGATCTCTCGAACGGGTTGTTCGACTACCACCTCGACTTTCCCGGGTCGGCGGTGGCTCCGGGGTGCAGGTACGACGAATGGTCCCACCGGGTCAACCAGGGACACGCGCCGAAGATCTATGCGCGCATCGTGACCGAGCCGGCGTTTCCAAAGCAGCTCGCTCTGCAGTATTGGTCGTTCTACCTGTTCAACGACTTCAACGACAAGCACGAGGGCGACTGGGAGATGATCCAGCTCGACTTCGATGCGTCGACGGCGGCGCAGGCTCTCCAGAGGAAGCCTTCGCTCGTCGGCTTCAGTCAGCACGAAGGCGCCGAGAGTGCACGCTGGGGCGATTCGAAGCTCGAGATCATCGACCGCACGCATCCGGTCGTCTACCCGGCGCTCGGCTCGCACGCGAACTACTTCACCTCGGCGCTGCACCTCGGCCGCAGCGCCGCTCAGGGGGTCGGCTGCGACGACACCAGCGGACCGTCGACGCAGTTGCGTCCGCAAGTCGCGCTGATCCCGACGGCCAAGTCCGGGTACCTGCGGGCGTATCCGTGGCTTGGCTTCGACGGCCACTGGGGCGAGGAACACGAGGGCTTCTACAACGGGCCGACAGGGCCGACCACGAAGCTGCAGTGGACGCAGCCCATCACCTGGGCGAACACGGAATGGCACGACAACAGCTTCTCCGTCCCCGCCGGGGGATCGGCCGGAACGACCGCGACCGGATTCTTCTGTGGCGTGGTCGCGAGCGGATCCAGCCTACTGACCGCGGTCGTGCGCAGCCCGTCACCCGTCTACATCGCGCTCGCCGTGCTGCTCGTGCTCATCCTCTGGCTCGCCTCACGAACCAGCTGGCAGCCGTCGGCGCCGCTACATCTCGAGCATCGCCGCCCCTGGGGCGCGATCGTCAACGCGACGAGGCGCATGTATTTCGGCCACCTTCGGCTTTTCCTCGGCATCGGCCTGCTCTTCATTCCGCTCGGGATCCTGATCACTGGAGTGCAGTACCTGATCTTCAGGCTTGGCGCCCTGAACGGACTCGTCAACTCTGCGGGCAGCACCAACGCGGTCGTCGACTTCCTCGCCCTCCTGCTGGGAATCGTCATCACTGTGTTCGGACTGGCAGTTGTCAATGCGGCGACCGCAATGGCGATGGTCGACATCGACGCCGGCAGGAAGGCAACTGCGCGGGCCGCCTACGGGAAGGTGCTGCCCAGGGTCGCCCCGCTCCTCGGAGTGGTTCTGATCGCCGGCGTGACTCTCGCGATCCTCACTCTCACCTCGCTCGGCGTGATCCTCGCCGTCTGGCTACTCGTCCGTTGGGCGTTTCTCGCCCAGGCGGTTCTCCTGGACGGGGCCGCCGGCCTTTCCGGGCTGCGCCGAAGCGCGCAGCTCGTCCGCCGCAACTGGTGGCGAGTCGCATCACTAATCCTCTTCGTCACCGTGATCGCACTCCTGCTCGGGCCACTCCTCGGTGTGCTCCTGCTGTTCGCGACCAGCGCCTCTTTCAACTTCATCAACCTCGTCTCCGGTGTCGTCTACGTGTTCGTCCTCCCGTATGCCGCGATCGCCTCCACGTACATGTACTTCGACCTGCGAGTTGCCAGGCAGCAGGCAGAGCAGGCCGGCGAGAGTGAGGACGTCCTACCGGTGGAAGTGCCTCCATCGGCTTCCCTGGTGCAGCGCTAGCAGCACCATCGAGCCCCGTGGTTGCAACCGCTGGCAAGCGCTGGCGAACGCGGCGCGCCAGAAAAGGTTTCATCCAGGAGCCGCGGGTTTGGGCCGATGGATCTCGTGGGGGCGGCGGCAGCTGCTGCATCCCCTCAGGCGGGTCTGCGCGGTTTCGAAGCCCACATCCCCACCCCCGTTGGGGGCGGAAACGACGACCGTCCTCCACCCCGCGCGAATGCGCATGAGTGCTCCCGCCGCCTACGCAGATCTCCACGAGGCTTTGGTGCGGTCGCCAACGGGAAGATCGCCGCCGTCGAACGGTGGAGGAACCGAACGCTGCCTGCGGTTGTAACCTGCAGTCCGTGACCAGAAGACGCGGATCGATGCTGATCCACGTGGCGAAGTTCGCGTTCCTGTCCGGTGTAATTCTGTTCGTGGCGTGGCTGGCGGGGACGGGCCGGGTCGGCTACGTCATGGTCATGCTCTGGATCGCTGCCGCGCTTGGCTACGCCGTTGTCGATCTCGTCGACTACGAGATCGTGAAGAGGAATAGGCGGGGCTAGGCGGGGGCGCGCAGCGCACCGCTGCGGTCCTGCGGGGCAACCCGCCCCGCTTTGGTCAACAGCAGCGCGACGATGACGCCGAAGAGGAAGCCGCCGACGTGGGCGAAGAAGGCGACGCCGCCGCCGTTCGCGGCCGAGCCGAAGAGCCCGAAGTTCGCCTCGATCAACTGGTAGAGGAACCAGGCGCCGAGGAAAAACCAGGCCGACAGCTGCACCGGGAAGATGACGACGAGGCCGCGCACGGTCGAGTTCGGGTAGAGGACGACGTAGGCGCCGAGCACGGCGGCGATCGCCCCGCTCGCGCCCAGGTTGGGCACCCGCGCCTCGGCCTCGGTGCCGAAGGCGAGGGTCATCAGCGTCTGTGTCATCGTCGCGGCGAAGCCGCCGGCGAAGTAGAAGGCGAGGTAGCGAAGCGGGCCGAAGGCGTCCTCGACGTTCTTACCGAACACCGCCAGGAAGAGCATGTTGCCCAGGATGTGGTCCCAGCTGCCGTGCAGGAACATCGCCGTGATCCAACTGACCCCCCAGGACTCGGGCCCATGGCACGAGTTGTCGACCGTGCAGGGATAGAAAGACGCATGGAACACCGCCGAGCGCAGGTGCGGAAGCTCGTAGAACAGCCAGACCGCGAAGTTCGCGACGATGAGCGCGACGTTGACGATCGGGAAGCGCCGCGCCCGTAGTCCGTCGGAGAGCGGAAGCACCCGTCTAGTCTCTCACCTGAATCGCCGTCGAGGGCGAGGGGCTCGCCCTCCGCGGCGGTGAGCAACCCGTCAATGCGGTGGTGAATGCGGCGCGCGCGATGAGAAAGGAGCGGCTTGA
>JBKPRD010000084.1:0-12559 GCA_046734415.1 Actinomycetota bacterium
GGCATGGCGCACGTCTCGCCCTCGGCGACGCGCACCTCGCTCACCAAGGGCGGCAAGCTCGAGGCGACGCCGGCGTTCTTCCGCGTCGTTCCGGGCGACTACGTCCAGGGGCCGACCGACGCGAACTTCATGGTCAACAGGCTGAAGGTGAAGAAGGTCGTCGTCATGGACTTCCAGGAGCCCTACTCGCTCGGGCTCGCAGACATAACCGAGAAGACCCTGAAAGCGAAGGGCGTCTCGACCGTTCGCCTGTCGGCACCGAACACGACGACGGACTACTCGTCGTACGTGACCCGAGTCCCGGGCGACGCGGACATCGTGTTCTTCCCGACGCAGAAGCCGGGCGACGCGCAGACGTTCGCGAGGCAGCTCGTCGAGCAGGGCAAGAAGGCGAAGGTGTTCGGCGCCGACGGCTCGAACAACCCCGCACAGTTCAACGTGGCGGGGTCGTACGTCTCGAACTTCGCCCCGGACATCACCGCCATCCCCGCCGACCGGGCGCTCGTCGCCGGCTGGAAGAAGGACAACCCCGGGAAGACCGTCGGCTCGTTCGGGCCGCCGACCTACGGGGCGGTCCAGGTCATCCTGACCGCGGTCAAGCTCGCCTGCAACAAGTTCCACGGTGTGCTCCCGAACCGGCGTGCGATCGTGCGTAGCGTCAAGCAGGTCCGGATCCCGAACTGGATCCTCGGCGGGACGTTCCGCTGGTCGACGAAGTCGAACGACCCGCTGAACAAGCCGTGGTACATCTTCCAGATCCAGTCGAACGGCACGTACAAGCTCGTCAGCTAGGACAAGACGTGATCGACATGTGCGGCCCGGATAGTCCGGGCCGCACGTGTCTGAGAGGATCAACCGTCCGATGGACAAGTTCGTCGCGCTGACTCTTGACGGACTGACGCTCGGGAGCGTCTATGCGCTGATCGCGCTCGGTTACACGCTCGTCTACGGCGTCCTCAAGCTCCTCAATTTCGCCCACGGCGATGTGTTCATGGTCGGCTCGTACATCGGCTTCGGGATTATCAACCTGCTCGGCGGCGCGAGCGACCTCGTCGTCCCGCTCTGGGCCGCCCTGGTCCTGACGACGCTCGCGGCAATGGCCGGCTGCGCCCTGCTCGGCGTCGCGATCGAGCGCTTCGCCTACCGGCCGCTCCGCGACGCGCCGCGAATTGCGCCGTTGATCAGCGCCCTCGGCGTCTCGTTCTTCCTCGCCTACTCGATGCAGCTGCTCTTCGGCGCCCAGTACCGCGACTACAACCTCTTCGCCGTTCCCGGCAACCCGCTGTTCCTGAAGGGCTTCCACATCGGGAACGTCAATGTCTCGCTCGTCCGGATCATCATCATCAGCGCGGCGTTCGCGCTGATGATCGTGCTCTGGTTCCTCGTCAACAAGACGCGGACGGGCAAGGCGATGCGCGCGACGTCGTTCGACCGCGAGGCCGCGGCGATGATGGGCATCAACATCGACCGGGTGATCGTGTTCACGTTCGTGCTCGGCTCGGCACTCGCCGGCGCGGCGGGCGTGCTGTTCGCGATCCGCGTGCCGACCCAGGTCTCGCTCGGCTTCATCGCCGGTCTGAAGGGCTTCACCGCCGCGGTCATCGGGGGGATCGGCTCCGTGCCCGGCGCCATGGTCGGCGGCCTGATCCTCGGCTTCGCCGAGTCGTACGCGGCGGGCTACATCGACGCGATCCACATCGGCGGCTTCCACATCTGGCCGGAGGCGTCGGGAACGCGCTGGACCGACCTCGTCATCTTCGTGATCCTGATCCTGTTCATGATCTTCCGGCCGCAGGGGCTCCTCGGCCGTCCGGACATCAAGAAGGTCTAGCGTGACCGACTCGACCCCCGAGTACCCGGTCCACGAGGGCGTCGAAGATCCGCCGCTCAGCGCGCCGGCGATCGGCCACGACGAATGGGTCGCGCGCCACGTCGAACGGCGCCTCCCATCGAGGCTCGGCGTCGTCGAGCAGCGGCTGCGGCTCGTCCCTTGGTGGGCGTGGCTCGTCCTCTTCCTCGGTGCCGCGTGCCTGCTACCCGTGTTCTCCAGCAGTGGGTACGTGCGCAGAGTCGGCTTCGACACCGTCCTCTACATGCTGCTCGCACTCGGGCTGAACGTGGTCGTCGGTTGGGGCGGACTGCTCGACCTCGGCTTTGTGGCGTTCTACGGCATCGGCGCCTACGCCTACGCGCTGCTCGACTCCGACCACTACGGGATCCACATGTGGTCGGTCCTGTCGATCCCTCTGGTCGTGCTGCTCGGAGGTGTGGCCGGCCTGTTGCTCGGGCTGCCGTCGCGACGGCTGTCGGGCGACTACCTCGCGATCGTCACGCTCTTCTTCCTGCAGCTCTTCCAGACGCTGGCGACGAACGGCGACCAGTTCCTGTTCGGCGCCGGGAACGTCACCGGCGGGGCAAACGGCCTCCTGCGCGTCGACCCGCTCGACTTCTTCGGAAAGGAGCTCTCCGTCGAGCACCATGGCGTGTTCGCCGTCGGCTACTACTTCGTCGCGCTGGCGTTCTTCGCGGTCGTGTTCGTCGCGCTCCGCTTCGTCAACCACTCGCGCACAGGACGTGCGTGGCGGTCGCAGCGGGAGGACGCGCTCGCGGCGGAGGTGATGGGGATGCCGGTGAACTGGCTGAAGCTGATGAGCTTCGCCTTCGGCGCCGCAACCGCCGCGCTGACCGGATCGCTGTTCGCCTCGCTGAACGCCAGCGTCTTCCCGCTCACCTTCTACTTCGTCCTCCTGATCACCGTCTACACGATGGTGATCCTCGGGGGCCAGGGCAGCCAGGCGGGCGTCGTCCTCGGTGCGATCATCGTCAGCGTCCTGCTCGAGCTCCTGCGGGAGCCGGGCCACGCACGCGATTTGTTCTACATCCTGCTCGGTGTGGGACTCGTGATCGGCTTCAAGCTCTCGTGGAAGCTGCTCGCGGTCGCCGGCGGGCTGGTCGCCTTCGGCTTCGCGGCGCACGAGATCGCCAGGGCGATCGATCCCTCGTGGGTCTCGGGAACGGCCGGCGGGTGGGCGTCCGACTGGGTGATCGTGCCGCAGCAGCTCGCCTCCTGGGTCGCGCCGGTCACCTACATCGGCCTGATCGCCGCGGTGCTCGGACTGACGCTGCTGCAAGGGTGGGTGCGCACCGTCCTGCTCGTGCCCGTCCTCTATCTCGCCGCCTTCGTCTGGGAGAACGTGATGCTCGCGAAGCCGGAGCCGACCAGGTACATCGTCCTCGGCGTGATCCTGGTCGCCCTGATGATCCTGCGGCCGAACGGACTGCTCGGGGAGCGGCGGGTGGAGATCATCTGATGGCGGCTTTGCTCGAGCTCGCGACGGTCTCGCTGGCATTCGGCGGCCTGAGCGTCGTCTCCGACCTAGACCTGGAGGTGAAGGAGGGCGAGATCGTCAGCCTGATCGGGCCGAACGGCGCGGGCAAGACGACGCTGTTCAACCTCGTCACCGGAATCTACGAGCCCGACGGGGGCGAGATCCTCCTCGACGGCCGTAACATCGCGGGCCTCCAGCCGCACGTGATCAACCAGCTCGGCGTCGCCCGGACGTTCCAGACGCTGCGGCTGTTCCTGAACATGTCGGTGAAGGAGAACGTGATGTCCGCCGTGTACGGACGGACGCACGCGGGCCCCTTCCGCGCGATGCTCCGGACGCCCGGCATGCGGCGGGAGGAGCGGGAGATCAACCGCCTGGCCGAGGAGCGGCTCGCGTTCTTCGGCGAGCGGCTGATGGGCTACCGCTGGAACCAGCCGGCCTACTCGCTCTCGTACGCGAACCGCCGCCGGCTGGAGATCGCCCGGGCAACGGCGACAGGGCCCCGAATCCTGCTGCTCGACGAGCCGGCCGCGGGGATGAATCCCGCCGAGACGCACGAGATCACGGAGCTGATCGGGAAGCTCCGCGAGGAGGGCGGCCACACGATCCTCCTGATCGAGCACGACATGCACGTCGTCGAGGGGATCTCCGACCGGGTGGTCGCGCTCGACCACGGCGTGAAGATCGCGGAGGGCTCGTTCGACGCGGTCGCGACCGACCCGAGGGTGGTCGAGGCGTACCTGGGACTCGGAGGTGCCGAGCGCAAGTGAGCACGAACGGCGAAGGCCCGCTGCTGAAGCTCGAGGGAATCAACACCTACTACGGGCTGATCCACATCCTCCAGGACCTGAACATCGAGGTCCGCGAGGGCGAGCTCGTCTGCCTGCTCGGCGGAAACGCGTCCGGCAAGTCCACGACGCTGAAGACGATCCTCGGGATCGTGCGGCCGAAGACAGGGCGAGTCGTCCTGGGCGGCGAAGACGTGACCCGTCGGCCGACGTCGTACAGGATCGGGCGCGGGATCGCGATCGTGCCCGAGAACCGGAGGCTGTTCGCGCCGATGACGGTGCTCGAGAACCTGGAGATGGGCGCGTACCTGCGCGGCTCGCCCGAGAAGGAGGACTTCGAGCGCGTCTACTCGCTCTTCCCGCTGCTGTACGAGCGGCGCTCGCAGCTCGCGGGCACGCTGTCCGGCGGCGAGCAGCAGATGGTCGCGATGGCACGGGCGCTCATGTCACGGCCGAAGCTGATGCTGATGGACGAGCCGTCGATGGGCCTCGCCCCGGTCCTCGTCGAGCGGAACTTCGAGATCATCAAGGAGGTGCACGAGTCCGGGGTCGCCGTCCTGGTCGTCGAGCAGAACGCGAACGTCTCGCTCTCGATCGCCGACCGCGGCTACGTCCTCTCGACCGGCCGGCTGGTGCTGGAGGGAACGGCGGACGATCTCCTGCAAGATGAGGGTCTACGGAAGGCGTACCTTGGCCGTTGAGGACATGTCAGGGGTCTGACCCCAACGATGGCGAAACTGGAACAAATGCGTGCCGTTTCTCCACTCGGGGCGGCGATTCGCGGCGAGTTCCCGATCCTCGCGCACACGACGTACCTGAACTCGTGCTCGCAGGGGGCGCTCTCGCACCGCGTCCGCGCCGCGTACGAGGAGTACCTCGACGGCTGGGACGCGCACGGAGCCGAGTGGGCGATCTGGGTCGAGCGCGCCGACGCTGCGCGCGCGGCCTTCGCTCGGCTGCTGCGCGCCGAGTCGGCCGAGCTCGCCGTCACCACCTCCGTCACGCAGGGCGTCAGCGGGGTCGTCTCGGCCCTCGACCTGCGCGCGCGGCCTCGAATCGTGATCAGCGAGTACGAGTTCCCGACCGTCGGCCAGATCGCGCACGCGCAGGAGCTCCGCGGCGCCGAGGTCGTCCACGTGCGGCCGGCGGACGACGGCTCGATCCCCACCGAGGAGTTCGCAGAGACGATCGACGAGCGGACGGCGCTCGTCTGTTGCACGACCGTCTCCTACCGCACAGGGCACCGACACGACGTGGCCGAGATCGCCCGGCTCGCCCACGACGCCGGCGCGCTCTGCCTCGCCGACTCGTACCAGGCGGTCGGCGCGGTCGACTTCGACGCCCGCGCGCTCGGCGTCGACTTCGTCACCGGCGGGACGGTCAAGTACCTGCTCGGCTCCTCCGGCCTCGGCTTCCTGTACGTGCGCCGCGAGTTGCACGGCCGGCTGCTCCCGAGCCAGACAGGCTGGTTCGCCGACGAGGACATCTTCCAGATGGACATCTCCGACTATTCGCCGGCGCCGGACGCACGCCGCTTCGACGCCGGCACCCCGCCGGTCCCGAACATCTACGCGGGCCTCGCCGGGATGTCTCTGATCGAGGAGGCGGGAACGGCCGCCATCGAGGAGCACGTCTCCGCCCTCGCCACGCGCCTGATCGACGGCGCCGGGGAGCTCGGCGCGCACGTGGTCACGCCCCGCGGCGCGCGCGGGCCGCTCGTCTGCATCAAGTCCACGGACGTCAACGCGCTCGTCGCCGCGCTCGACTCGGAGAGGATCGTCTGCTCGGAGCGCGACTCGAACCTGCGCGTCTCGCTCCACCTCTACAACGTCGAGGAGGACGTTGACCGGCTGCTCGACGCCCTCCGCCGGAACCGCCAGCTGCTCGCGTAATAGGATCGGAACGATGCTGCTTCGCAAGCTCGATTACGCACGCCCTGAGACCGTCGAGGACGCGGTGAAGCTCCTCGCCGGCCGCGAGGACGCGCGCGCGCTCGCGGGCGGGCAGAGCCTCGTCAACGTGATGAAGACGCGCGTCGCCGCCCCCGAGCTCGTCGTCGACCTGAACCGGGTCGAGACGCTGCGCGGGATCTCGAACGACGCTGGCGCGCTCGAGATCCGCGCGATGACGACCTACGCCGACATCGTCGACTCCGCCGACGTCGCCTCGGCGCGGCCGATCCTGGCCGAGGTTGCGCTCACGATCGCCGACGTCCAGGTGCGGAACCGCGGCACGATCGGCGGCAACGTCTGCTCCAACGACCCGACGAACCACTTTCCGCCCCTGCTCGCCGCGCTCGGCGCCGAGCTGACGATCCTCGGCGCGGGCGGCGAGCGCACCGTTGGCGCCGACGAGTTCTTCGAAGGCGTTTACATGACCGCCGTCCATCCCGGCGAGCTGCTCACGAAGGTCCGCATCCCGGCGAAGGGCCGCGCACGGGACGCCTGGGCGAGCCTCACCCTCGGCAAGGACGGCACGGGGATCGTCAACGTCGCGGCGACGGTCGACGGCGGCACGGCGCGGATCGCAATCGGCTGCGTCGCGGCCACGCCGGTCGTCGTCACGGCGAGCGCCGACGAGACCGCGGTCAAGGACGCGGTCCGCGCGGCGGACCTCGACCCCCCGGCCGACGTGCACGCCTCCGCGGACTACCGGCGCCACCTCGCCGAGGTGCTCGCGGCGCGGGCGGTGAGGGAGGCGCTGTGAGCGACCACACGATCGCGGTCACGGTGAACGGCGAGCGGCACGAGCGCGAGGTCGAAGCCCGCAAACTGCTCGTCCACTTCATTCGCGACGATCTCGACCTGACCGGCACGCACGTCGGCTGCGACACCGGCAACTGCGGCGCCTGCACGGTCCTGCTCGACGGTGCCGCGGTCAAGAGCTGCATGCTGCTGGCGCCGCAGGCGGAGGGCGTCGAGATCACGACCGTCGAGGGTCTCGCGCCGGAGGACGGCGAGTTGAGCCCGCTCCAGAAGGCGTTCTCCGAGCATCACGGCCTCCAGTGCGGCTACTGCACGCCGGGGATGCTGCTCAGCGCGACGTACCTCCTCTCGCAGACGCCGAAGCCGACCGACGAGGACATCCGCCGCGGGATCCAGGGCAACATCTGCCGCTGCACCGGCTACGTGAACATCGTCAAGGCGATCAAGGCCGCGAGCGGGCAATGACCGAGACGGTCGCACCGGAACGCGTAGAGCTCGAGGTCGGCTACGCCGGCAAGAGCATCCCGCGCAAGGAGGACGGCCGGCTCGTCCAGGGGCAGGGCGTCTTCGCGGACGACGTCAAGCGCCACGGGATGGGCTACGTCCACTTCGTCCGGGCGCCGTACGCGCATGCGCGGATCGTCGCGGTCGACGTCTCGGCCGCCGAGGCGCTCGAGGGCGTCTACGGGACGCTGACACCGGACGAGGTCGCCGAGCTGACCGACCCGTTCTTCGAGCTGACCACCCCGCCCGGGAGCCAGATCAAGGACTACGCCCTCGCCGTCGGCCGCGTCCGGCATATCGGCGAGCCGGTCGTCGCCGTCGTCGCCGCGACGCGCGAGCTCGCCCGGGACGCCGCCGACCTCGTCGAGGTCGAATACGAGCCGCTGGACGTGCTCGTCGACGCGCGGCGGGCGCAGGACGACGACGCGCCAGTCCTCCACGAGGACGCCGGTACGAACGTCGTCTGGTCGGGGACGTTCGACTGGGGCGACGTCGACGGCGCGCTGAAGGCCGCCGACCGCGTCGTGAAGATCAAGGAGCTCCACTTCGACCGCTTCTCCTCGACCCCGCTGGAGTGCTCGGCGGCGCTCGTCGAGTACGAGCGCGGCACCGGGCAGTTCACGCTCCACTGCAACCACCAGATGCCGGGCGTGGCGGCGATCTGGATGGGTCCGGCGCTGCGTGTGCCGCTCGACAGGCTCCGGTTCGTCACCCACGACATCGGCGGCGGCTTCGGGAACAAGATCACGACCCACCCGCAGCTGACCGCCTGCTGCCTGCTCGCGCGCAAGCTGAAGCGGCCGATCCAGTGGACGGAGTGGCGCACCGACCAGCACACCGCGAACGCGCACGGCAACGAGCGCTGGTTCCACGACGTCGAGGTCGCCGTCCAGAACGACGGGACGATGCTCGGCTTCAAGGTGAGGGCGATCGACGACTGCGGCGCGTTCCCGCGCTACGAGCCGCTCGGCTGCATCATCTGGGCGCAGGTCACGCCGGGCCTCTACCGCTGGCGGAACATCCGCGTCGACTTCACCCAGGTGGTGACGAACAAGTCGCCGGTCGCGCCGAACCGCGGCTACTCGCGGATGCAGCAGCTCTGGCTGACCGAGCGGATCTGTGACATCGTCGCCCACGAGCTCGGGCTGGACCCGGTCGAGGTCCGCAAGCGCAACTACGTCCGCGCCGACGAGATGCCGTACGAGACGCCGAACGGCTGCGTGTACGACTCGGGCGACTATGCCCGCTGCCTCGACATCGCGCTCGAGCTGATCGACTACGACGGCGCCAGAGCGAGACAGTCGGAAAGCAACGGAAAGCTCGTCGGGATCGGGATCGGCTCGACGCTCGACTCCGGCACGAACAACTTCGGCCAGTCGACGCTCCTCAACCCGGAGCTGCAGTTCTCGGGGAACAACGAGGTGGCGACGATCAAGCTCGACATCTTCGGCGAGATCGTCCTCACGCTCGGCACGGTGCCGCAGGGACAGGGGCACGAGACGGTCGCGGCGCAGGTCGCCGCCGACATCCTCGGCGTCTCGCCCGACGAGATCCACGTACGGCCGGGGCACGACTCCTACTGGAACTCGCACGCCGGCTTCTCCGGGACGTACGCGAGCCAGTTCGCGGTCACGGGCCTGGAGGCGGTGAAGGGCGCGACCGAGAAGCTGAGCCTGGAGATCCGGCGGCTCGCGGGCGCCGTGCTCGGCGGCGCCGACCCGGACGAGATCGTGCTCGAGGGCGGCCTCGCGAAGCGGAAGGACGACCCCGGGGCCGCGCTGCCGTTCATGGCCTGCGGCGCGATCGTGAACGCGAACAACGCCGTGCTCCCGCCCGAGGTGCGCGACGTCACGCTCAACTGCCGGCACGTCTACGTGCCGCCGTTCGAGCTGCCCGACCAGGAACGCAAGTTCGGCAACCTGACGCTGACCTACGCCACCCAGATCCACGCGTGCGTCGTCGAGATCGACCCCGAGACGGGCCACGTCGACCTGGTCGACTACGCGGCCGTCGACGACTGCGGGATCCGCATCCACCCCCAGATCGTCGAGGGGCAGGTGCACGGCGCGACGGTGCACGCGATCGGCGCCGCCCTCCACGAGACGTTCGCCTACGACGAGTACGGCCAGCTCCTGACCGCCAACTTCTACGACTACCACGTCCCGCACGCGCTCGACCTGCCGGAGATCAAGACCGGGCACGTCGAGAGCCCGTCGCCGTTCTCCTCGCTCGGCACGAAAGGAATGGGCGAGGGCGGCGGAGCCGCGATCCACGCGATCTGCGCGGCGATCCAGGACGCGCTCCGCCGCGCCGGCTCGAGGGCGGTGGTCACCGACTCGCACAACCCACCGGAGCGGGTGTGGCGGATGATCCAGGAACCCGACGAAACTGCGGCGCTGGTAGAAGTCAGCGGGTGAAGGTCGAGGGGACCAAGGAGTTCGACGCGCCGGCCCAGCTGGTCTGGGACGTGCTCAACGACCCGAAGAAGATGGCGAAGCTGCTGCCCGGCGTGGAGAGCTTCGAGATCCAGGACGACCGGCACTGGAAGGCGTCCGTGAAGGTCCCGCTCGGAATGGGCGGGCTGAAGCTCAACTTCAGCTTCGAGAAGGTCGAGGAGCGCCCGATCGAGTACGCGAAACTCTCGTCGAAGGGTCAGGGCGTCGGCGCGATCGTCGCAATGGAGACCGAGTTCAACCTCGCTCCGGACGGCGAGCGGACGACGATGCACTGGACGGCCGACGTGCGGATCGCGGGGCCGGTCGGCTCGATGGGGCAGCGCGTCTTCCAGCCGATCGTCAACCAGCAGGTGGGGAACGTGCTCGACGCGCTCGAAGCCCAGGTGACGGAGGCGAAGGGCGGGGCGAGCGGCGCCGAGGAGGGCACCCACCCCGGCTAACCGCTTCACCGGCGGGCACCTTGCCTGCTGAGTGCGAGGCGGATAAGGCTTAGGTCGAGGGGACCGTCGCCAGGGGCGGCGGCTGCGGGGCCTCGTCCGTGCCGGCGCCGGTCTCGGCGAGCGCCGACTCGATCTCGCGCAGCGTCCTGTCGTCGAGCTCGACGCCGTCGGCCCCGAGCCACTCGTCGAGCTGCGACGGGCGGCGCCCGCCGACGATCGCGCCGGTCACGCCCGGCACCGCGACTACCCACGCGACCGCGAGCGCCGGGAGGGTGGTCCCGAGCCTCTCGGCGATCAGCTCGAGGCGCTCGACGAGCGCGAGGTTCCGTGAGAACTGCGGCTCCTGGAAGGCCGGCGCGCGCCGGCGCCAGTCGTCCTGGGCGAGGCGGTCGAGCCCCTCACGGTTGAACGAGCCCGTCAGCAGCCCGGACGCCATCGGCGAGTAGGCGATCACGCCCGTGCCGTGCTCGCGCGCCCAGGGGACGAGCTCCAGGCGGGCATTCCGGTTCAGCAGCGAGAGCGGCGGTTGGAGTGAGTCGACGTGCCGGACGGCCTCGCAGGCCCGGAGCCGGGGAAGGTCGTGGTTGCAGACCCCGATCCAGCGCACCTTGCCCTCGTCGACCAGCTCGGCCATCGTCCCCCACGACTCCTCGAGCGGCGTGGTACCGCTGTGGTCGGGCCAGTGGAACTGGTACAGGTCGATCCGCTCCACCCGCAGGCGCCGCAGGCTCGCCTCGCACTCCTCGCGGATCGACTCCGGCCGCAGGTCGTAGTACACCTCGCCGCCGCGCCACGGCCTGCCGCACTTGGTGAAGACGAGCACCTCCTCGCCGGTGCGGAACGGCTCGAGCGCGCGGCCGACGACGTCCTCGGAGTGGCCGTCCCCGTACGTCGGCGCGGTGTCGATCCAGTTGACGCCGGCCTCGACCGCGCGGCGGATCGCGGCCACCGACTCCTCGTCGTCCACCGGCCCCCAGCCGAAGCGGTAGCGGCCCGCGAGCGCCCAGGTGCCGAAGCCGAGCGTCGTGATCTCGGGCCCGGCGGAACCGAGGCGGCGCGTCACCACGGCGCGGTCACGCCTTCCTCGAGCCTGCCCTCCGCGTCGAGGTAGTCGCTCCACGAGCGGCTCGGCTCCCAGCCGAGCAGCTGGCGCGCCTTCGAGCAGTCGATCGCAGAGGCGTCCGGCCGCGGAAGCGGCCGTAGCTCGACCTGCATCGCTCCGTGGCGGCGCCGCACGATCTCCTCCAGCGGATGGCCGCCGATCGTGTCCGGCGAGGCGACATAGAAGACCTCGTGACCCGGCAGGTCGGACTCGACCGCGAGCACCGTCGCCTGGCACAGGTCGTACACGTCGACGTACGAGCAGAAGTTACCGACGAGGACCGAGGGGTTACGCACGACCGGGCCGAGGTTGGGCTCGTAGCTCCCCACGTCCTGCACCCAGCAGGGTCGAATCGAGATCGCTGCGATGTCCGCCCGCTCCGGCGCCCGCTCCATCAAGAGCTCACCGAACCACTTCGCTGTTGCGTACGAGTCCTGCGGCCGCACGGGATGCTCCTCGTCGATCGGCAGGTAGTCGGGCTCGAACGGCCGTAGTGCGTAGATGAACCCAGGCACGGTCTCGCTCGAGAAGTTGACGAGGCGGCGGGCTCCGGCCGCGATCGCCGCCTCGAGCACGTTGAAAGTGGACATCAGGTTGTTGTCGAAGACGACGTGCGGCGCGTTGTGGATCGGCTGCGGGATCGCCGCCGTGTGGACGACCGCGTCGCAGCCCCGGACGAGCGCATAGACCGCTCCCGCGTCGGTGAGGTCGGCCTGCCAGTAGTCCTCCGCCTGCCTCGGATCCTCCTGCCGGTCCCACGTCGGCCGGGTGAGGTCGCTCGCGCGGACGTCGTGTCCCGCCCGTATCAGCGCAGGGACGAGCGCACGGCCGACCTTCCCGCGAGCGCCCGTGACGAGGACCTTCACAGGTAGGTGACGGCGTCCGCGACGACCGCGGACCGGCCACGCAGGAAGCCGAAGTCGCAGCCCTCGTTCGCCTGCAGGACGTTGTCCTCGTACAGCCTCCGGTAGCCGCGCTCGTCCTTGCGGGCGGGAGGCTGCCACGCCTCCCGCCGGCGCGTGAGCTCCTGCTCCTCGACGAGCAGGTCGAGACGCCGCTCCTGCACGTCCAGGCGGATCCGGTCGCCCGTCTCGACGAGCGCGAGCGGGCCGCCGACGGCTGACTCGGGAGCCACGTGGAGCACGACCGCACCGTACGAGGTCCCGCTCATGCGTGCGTCCGAGATGCGGACGAGATCCGCGACGCCCTGCTTCAGGAGCTTGGCCGGGATCGGC
>JBKPRD010000085.1:0-8088 GCA_046734415.1 Actinomycetota bacterium
GAAGTCCTCCGCCATCGTGATCTGGACGGACTCGATGTAGTTCCGGTTCCAGATCGGCTCGAGCAGCGAGTTCGCGAAGCGGAGATACAGGATCTCCTCGGTTCCCATCTTCCCGAGGTAGTGGTCGATCCGGTAGAGCTGAGACTCGTCGATGTACTGATGGAGCTCGTCAGCGAGTGCGCGCGCCGACTCGAGGTCGTGCCCGAACGGCTTCTCCACGACGACCCGCGCATTCGTCGTCAGCCCGGCGTCTGCCAGCCCCTGGACGACCCTGCCGAACAGAAAAGGGGGGATCTCGAGGTAGAAGACCGGCGTCTCGGCGCCCTTGATCGCCTCGCCGACCCGGGCGTAAGTCGCGGCGTCTCCGAAGTCCCCCTGGACGTAGGAGAGCCGCGCGGCGAAACGCTCGAACACCGCGGGGTCGAGCTCTTCCCCGGTGCCGACGATCGACTCGCGCGCCCGCTCGACGAGCTGCTCGACCGTCCAATCGTCGACCGCGACCCCGACGATCGGGCACTCGATCAGGCTGCGCTGTTCCAACCGGTACAGCGAGCGGAACGTCATCACCTTCGCCAGGTCGCCGGTGATCCCGAAGACCACGAGCACGTCCGCGGGCCTCGGTCCACCGGAACCGTCGGCTGCCTTTGCGTTCGCCAATACGCCCCCTCTCGGCCTGCCTGTAAGAGCGTGACTGAGCCCTACTTGGGCCCGACCCTATCAGCCAGCGAGTGAAAGGTTGGTGAAGAGTCCAGAGGTGGTGGTCTCTGGGTAAGAGGCAAGGTGGGCCCTGTGTCCAGGGCTCCAGCCGGGCTGATCATACTGCGGGGTTGATGTGACCCCGACGCGTCTCGTCTAGAGTCGCCTGACTGCTCCATGTCCGGCGCCGCGCGTTCCCGCAATGCGGGCCTCATTTGGGCAGACGTCCTCGACACGGCCAGCCTGAACGCTCGACCGATCGCTCGGTACCTGGCCTTCATGCTCGTGGCCGGCGTGATCGCGTGCTACGGCGTCATCGACGACAACGTGATCCTGATCGTCGGCGCCATGGCGGTCGCCCCTGATCTCCTCCCGATCACTGCGATCGGCGTCGGCCTCGTCGACCGGCGGCCGGCGCTCGCCGCCCGGGCGTTCATGACCCTGGCGGTAGGGCTTGCAGGTGCTGGCGCGGCGGCGGCGCTCTTCGCGTTGGCCCAGGACCAGCTCGACCTGATCCCCTCTGGTTTCGACCTCCACGAGACGGGAGTGCTGGGCAGCCTCACGGAAGTCAACAACGAGACGATCGTGGTTGCCCTCGCTGCCGGGGTGGCCGGGATGCTGGCCCTCGAGACCCGCGCGAGCTCGGCCGTCGGGGTCGCCATCTCGGTGACGACGATCCCGGCGGTCGCGTACCTCGGCGTCGCCGCCGGGCTGGGCGAGTTCGCGGCGGCCAGAGGCGCGCTCGGCGTGCTCGGCACCAACGTCGCGATGATGGTGGTGGGCGCAGTCGGCACGCTCGTTGTCCAGCGCGCTCTTGCGGCGCGCGGGGGCTGACCGCGCGGTGCTGGCCTTGCTCGCGGACGAGCGCGCGTAGGCCAAGAGGCTACGGAACAGTCGCCCCGAAGCACGAGTTTCCGCTGCCGCGTCCATGCTCAGGCGGCGGTGACGACCGGCGCAGCTATCTGGGGTGCTCGGGGCGAGTCACCCGGAAGGACAGCAGCCCCATGGCGACCGCGATTCCCGCGGCCGCCGCGTACACGGCAGGGAGGGTGACGCCCGCGTCGAGGAGCGGGCCCACGCCGAAGGCGGCTATGCCGTACCCGAGCTGGTAGAACGCGATGATGCCGCCGGCCGCGACAGCGGCGATCGCGGCGAGTTCCTCCTGCGCGAATCCGATGGTGAGCGGCAGAAGCGCGGAACAGCCGAGCCCTGCAAGACCGAAGAGCAGCACGCCCAGGCCCGGGCTGCCGTTCGAGAGCAGGGCGATCAGCGCGAATATGCCCGCGAGCCCGAACGGGAGGACGTTGTATGTGACTCGCTCGGGAACCCACCCCTCGACCGCGGCGAAGACGATCCGACCGACGGTCACCATCGCCCAGAAGGCCGTGAGCGCGAGGGCGGCCTCCGTGGTCGACGCGCCCAGCTCGCTCGTCATGTCCAGTTGCGACCAGTTGCCGTTCAGGGTCTCGCAGATCCCGTAGAGGACGGCGAAGCCGGCGAACACCCAGAAGCGACTAGGAAGGCCGCGCCTCTGTCCGGCCTGCTGCGGGGCGCTCGTCGTCCCTGCCCGGAGCGGCAGGTCGAGGCTGGCCACGATCAGTGCCGAGAGTAGGACAGCCGAGGTCACCGGCAGTCCCCACCAAAAGCCGAGCCCGACGAAGATCGCGACGAAGATGGGTGCCAGCGTCGTGCCCAGGCCGAGCAGCGCATTCAGCAGGAGGACGGACGACTCGGCGCCGCCCGGGTGGAAGGCGGCGGTCAGCGTGTTCAGGGTCGGCACTGTGAGGCCGAACCCGACTCCCAGGAATCCCGTCGCCACCAGCAGCAGCGGGAACGCCACGGCCGTGTTCGTCTCGAAGAACTGGCTCACGATCAGCAGGCCCATCGCCACGAGCCCGGCGGCGAGCCCGCCAAGATAGATCCATTTCGTGCCGAACCGGCGACCGAGCCCCGCCCCGGCCAGGGAGGCCGCGATCGCAGTGACGACCTGCGGCACGAAGAGGAGCCCGTACTGGGTGTTCGACAGGTCGTACTGATCCGGATCCGTGAAGATCGTGCTCGCAGCGGGGAAGGTGACGAGTACGATCCCTTGAACCGCACCCGCGCTGTAGACGACGCGGTTCTCGCGCCTGGACGCCGGCATCAATGCCCGCCCTTTAGGTCATCGACGGCGCCGGTCTCCGGCGGCCTCGTCGCCCGGACCCGGGGATCGAGGCCCTCGGCGTGGTATCGGGTCAGCAGCTCCTCGGCGGTGGTGATCGGCGGTCAATCCGGGCTCGTGTGCATCGGCCCGCATCAAACTCCCAGCTGGGCCGCGACCCGGCCGGAGGCCACCGCATCCTGCAGCGCGCGGTAGTCCCGTTCGTTCTGGTCGGCGTATGTCTCGGCGAACGACGACATGGCGCGGTCGAAGGCATCGCCGCGGCCGAGATAGGCGGCGATCGCGATCCTGTCACCCGAGCGTGCGTGGGCTCTCGCGAGCGTCCAGCCGCAGATCTTCCCGTACGCCTCGAGCCCCGAAGAGTCCATCACTTCGACCTCCGCCGAGCCCTTGGAGTCCCAGAGTTGCCGGATGTAGAAGTCCCGCTTCTGCCCGTCGATCGTGATGATTCGCTCCCAACCGAGCAGGATGTCGGGCGCGGCCTGCATCATGCGCTGCCCCTCGACGATGCGCTGACCGTGCTGGCCGTGCTTGCTCCTGCCGAGAAACGGTTCGAGCACCGATGGCTGTGCCTCCTTGAACTGGAGAAAGAGCGGATCGGCTTCATCGCGGCCTGTCAGGAGTAGGATCCAGGCGCGGGCGCCCACGCTCCCGACGCCGACGACCTTACGGGCGGCATGGACGTATCGATAGCTCTCGAGCAGGTGGCGCCGGTCACGCGGCAGCGTGCGCCGATAGGTGCGAATCATCCGTCGCACTACGTCCTCGAGGTGCTCCTGCTCCGCACCGGGCAGTACGTCCTCGATCGGGGTGACGAGAGGAGGATCGCCGACGATCCGAAGCTCGCCGTCGACCCTACGACACAGCTTCGTGAGCGCTCGCATGCTGTCTTTCGTGCGCACGTTCGCGACGTTGGACTGGAAACGCTTCATCTCCTTGCCGGACAACCCTGCCCCGAGCTGTTCCCGGATCGCCGCGACATCGAGACGTGCGTACCAGACTTCGATGTTCCGGATCTCTGCGAAGTGCGTCATCGCTTCGCGGTACTCCCGCACTGCTGCCCCCACGACCGAGCGACGGGTCGCGCCGTTGAAGCCACGCTCCCGGCCCGCGACCGCGAGGCTCGCGGCGAGCCGCTTGACGTCCCACTCGAAGGGTCCCGGGAGCGTCTCGTCGAAATCGTTGATGCTGAAGACCAGCCTCCGATCCGGTGCTGCGAAGATTCCGAAATTGGAGAGGTGAGCGTCGCCGCAGAGCTGCGCGTGCAATCCCGTGCGCGGCCCGTCCGCGAGGTCTGCCGCCATCAGATAGGCGCCGCCGCGGAAGAAGGCGAACGGGGACACGAGCATGCGGCCGTACCGGATCGGGACGAGCTCCGGAAGACGCGTCCGAGCCTGTTCGTCGAGGAGGTCGATCGGGTCTCCGCGCCTCGGCGCCGGCTCCCAGGCGGCATGCGCGGAGCGCGGCAGCTCGGCACGCGCAGCCTTCCCCCGGGCAGCGCGCTCGGCCGGCGTGAAGTGCGCCACCGCCTTCGGCCGCGAAGACCTCTCGACCGCCGGCCCGCCCTCGTCAAGGATGTGCTTCGCCGGCTCGTCCGAAGCCGTCTCGGAATCCGATTCGAACTCTGGGACCTGCGAGTCCAGGCTCGTCATCGCTCGCTCCTTACTCCTCGTCTGCCCGCGAGTACGCCGGGAACCTTTTAGTTCCCGCTGACTCGCTCTGCCACCATACGGTTTAGCCCGCCGCGAGGTGCACGCGCCGTGCGACTGCAACAGCCTCGAGGCGCGAGTTGACGTCGAGCGCCCGCAGGAGGCGCTGGACGTGGTTGCGCACGGTCTGGGTGCTGAGCTGCAGTTCGCGTGCGATCTGTTCGGTTGAGTGGCCGTGCTCGAGCAGGTGAAGCACCTCGCTCTGCCGTGGCGTCAAGTGCGGGTGAGGCGGTGGTGGTGGTTCGTCCTCGTCTACGTGTAAGACCTGGCCAAAGACGCCGATCACGCGTCCACCGTTGCGCAGCGGGACTGCGCTGACTTCGATCGACACTCGCCTGCCGTCGGCGCCGATCACGACGACCTTGTTGTCGGAGCCCGCCGGCGGGCCGATGAGGTTCCGGGTAAATATCTCCCGCGCGCGGCGCGTCTCCTCGGGCGCGACGACCGAGGTCAGTTGTCGGCCGCGAACGTCTCCTACGAGCTTTCGGGCGGCAGGATTCAACCAGCGGATGATCCCGTGCCCATCGATGACGTACGCGGGAACCCGGACCCGTTCGATGGCGTCTTCGACTTCGCCGCCTATCGCCTCGAGCTCGGACACGCCTTCGATTCTCCTCCTCGCGGGGCCAGACCGCAAACTCTCGAGCTCGAGCACGTCTCCGTCATCTGCGCGTTGCAGCGGAGCGGCGCCTCGGCCGCATGAAGATGGCTGACGACGGCGCAATTGACGCAAATGAGTCAACCGGCGGCCACTTGGGCGACGGCACGATAGTGCTACGAGCTAGGTGGACACGAGCGATGACATCAGGTTCGAGGTTCCGCAAGAGGATGTGGCCCAGGATCTCTGCCAGCTCCTCGAATCGTCGCACAGTCACATCGAAACGACGGACAACGCCTGGTCGGTTCACGCGGCGCCCGGCGTCGACCCAATGGCACTCGCTCTGCTCCTCCGCCGCGTCGAGGCCTGGGTGGCCGAACGAGGGCTATACGCGATTCGGTTCCACCTCGACGGCCGCTGGTACGTGATGGAGTCCGGTGAGGCAACTTGGGCTCTCGAAGCTGCCTGAGACAGTGAGCTCACTCCGTGGTCAACTACGTGCCGCTCGCTCAGATCGATAACCGCATCGTGCGCAAGGCGCAGCGCGGAGATCCGCACGCCTTTACGCTCATCGTCCGCGCCTATCAGGTTCCCGTCTTCAACTACGTGCTGCGCATCGTCGGTGATCGCGGGCTTGCTGAGGATTTGACACAGGAGGTATTCCTTCGCGTCTTTCAGACCCTGCCGAGCTTCTCGTTTCGGTCAAAGTTCACGACCTGGCTCTTCCAGGTGACGAGATATCGTGTCCTGGACGAGTTGCGCGCGCGGGAGCGCCGCCCGCGCTCCATTGAGTTGGACGCCGTCCACACGTTGAGCGTCGTTGACGCGCCCGCCGAACAAGCTGAGACGATCGAGGCTCTTTGGCGGGCAGTGGACCGGCTCGGTCTCGATCTGAAGATGGCGCTGCTGCTACGAGACATCGCAGGGTTCTCCTACAACGAGATCGCAGAGATCCTCGAGATCACGCTGGCGAATGTGAAGTGGCGAATCTACAAGGCGCGGGAAGAGGTTCAGCTCACGCTGACGCGGCAGGGTATCGGGACCACAAGGCGCGCTGAGGTCTCTTCTGCGACGGCGTCTACGCACAGCTGACGGTCGGCTGAATCACCCCCGCGCGACTCGGCTCTGCGGAGGGTGGGGGACGAGGAGCTCAAGACGCCAATGTAGGCATTGGACGACTGGCGGCCGGCTTATTCGACGTAGCTCACCCGCGCTCGCGCATCGGGCTGAGGGCCGTATGCGAGACGCCTCAACTCGGTCGCCGAGCTGCTCAATGTCCCCGTGGGCTGGGTTCGTCACGGCCGCTACCGGCGCTACCAGCTAGACCCGCCGACGTTCCGGTTACCTAGTCGCCCATTCGGCAGGGCAAGCGTTGGGAGCTGGCGATCTGCCCGTATCCACCGTAGTTCCCCCTAAAGGGGTACGGAACTCCGACCGAAGAAATGCGAGGGGGCGGGTCCGTGGTCGGCGCGGGGGGTGCCGACCAGACTGACGGCAAGGACTCGCCCCTCTATCCCATCGTCTTCAGTGGCATTCACAAGTCAATTGGATGCCGGCAAGGCGCGCTCGCCTTCGAGCGGGTGGGCCGGAGAAAATGCTCTGACTGATGAGCAGAGGAGTGGTCGTCCGAGGAGCTGTTCGGCAGCCGCGTGCATCTCGATCGTGCGGATTCGAACGCTCGTTCGTTGTCAAGGCGGACGGAGGCAAGCCGAGAAAGCAGAAGGGCCCTGTTTCGAGGCCCTTTCTCTATGGAGCGTGCCGGGATCGAACGGGTGACCTCCGGCTTGCAAAATAGGCCGCCCGTGTGGTTGAGCGAAAAACTGTGGTCCCCGGAAGCCTCGCTCGCCTTCGCCGCCGCGACCATCACCGCCCTCGCGGTGGGGGCGGACGGCTCGCGGGAGGTGATCGCGTATCCGCCCAAGAGCCTCGAACGTTGAATGAGTGCGGAGTGCCACCCGAATCTCCGACGAGGGGGTCACGAGATTTTCGGTGGGCTTCACTTCTTTCAGCCGCAAAGGAGGCGTATGTCGCTCTGGTTACTCATCTTGATCATCGTGATCCTCGTGCTATTGCTGGGCGGGTTCGGCTACGGCAGGCGGGTGTGAGGCACGTGCCTGAGTTGTCGGCGCAGCGGTCATCAGGGGCCGCCAGGCAGACGCTGATGGACGCTGCATCGTTGCAGTCTGGACTGCCAGTGCTTGCCTTCTTTACGGATGTTCAGTCAGGGCCCGCGCGGCGGATGGAAAGCCTCATTGCCTTCCTCGGGCGCAAGGAGCGCGGGCGTGTACGCATCACGCGCGTCGACATAGCTGAGAGCCCCGGTCTCGCGCGGCGCCTGAAGGTCGAGACTGTGCCCACTCTGCTCCTCATCAAAGACAAGCGCGTCGTCGGTCGGCTCGAGGGACGCGTCAGCAGGCCGCGGATCGAGCAAATGCTCCAAGAGACGCTCCCGGCCTGGGCGTAGCCCCTCCTTCCGTGGCTACGAAGAAACCGGATCGTGCTCCGACGTTTGGGCTTATGCCATGGGGCAGATGAATACGGCATGCCGAGGCGAAGGAGCTACGAGGACGAGATCGAGCAGGCGCGCGAAGAGGATCTCGCCTTCCTTCGAAGGATCGGGGAGCGCGCTGAACGCAGCCTGAGTCGGCTGTCGAGGCGTTCTCGGACGTCTTCTTCGCCTCTTGCCGTTCGCGGAACAGGCCGGCAGCGTCATCGGCGGGAGTAGCCCCGCTCCCCTTCCTTCGGGGGCAAGCGACAGGACGCTAAGACAGGCATGCGTTTTGACGCTCGAAAGCGATCAGGTACGCCCTTGCGGATAGAGAGTCTCGCCGCGTGTGAGCATCTCCACGAATTGTTTGATGCGGCGCTCGCGCGTCTCCGGTCGCTTGGCGTTACCAATCCGATAGAGGATGGCGTAGCGGTTT
>JBKPRD010000086.1:0-2445 GCA_046734415.1 Actinomycetota bacterium
ATCATCCCGAGCGAGACGATCGAGAGGACGATTGCCTCGAAGCCGACGCGAATGCCGCCAAGCTTCCGCAGCATGCCCACCTTGACCAGGTAGTCGAGACGGAAAGGAAGCACCGCCCCGCTCGCCGCGGCTGCACCGACCGAGGCAAGACAGCGGGCTTGGTCGGGACACTCGTCCGGCGGGAAGAGCCGGTGCCAACCGCGGGCGCGAAACAGGAAGCTGGCGAGGTAGGAGAGAGCGGCAGCACCAGCCAACGCCGGCTCGGCGTGATCAAGCGGCCAACTCGCCTGCGTCAGCCGCCGCCCGACCAGAATCGCGGCGGCGACCGTGAGCAGCACAAAGGCCACGCCCGCGACAAACCGGACCCGGCGCCGCAGCGCAGCGCGGTTCCCCCGATTCATTGCCAGGTCTCGACTGGAACCCACCGTGCGAACCGGTAGGAGTGGTCCCCGAGCCACATCTCTGCGAATCCGGCCGAGGCGTGCTCGAGCCACCGCTCGACCGCGTCAAGCACGTTCAGAATGGCTCGATCTGATCCTTGATCGACGCGGACGTCGACCTCCGGGCGATCGCCCAACAACGAGATACGCTCCGCGCCAAGAACGACGGTCAGCCGCTCAGCGAGCGAGCTAGCGTTCGCGGCGTCCGGTACCACGATCCGCATCTCCATCCCGATCCTCCCTCAGCTTTGTGTTCTCGCCGCCCAAAACGCGGCTGGCCGAAAAAGCCGTCTCGCCCGATTGCTGAGGGTGGACCATCCACGGCGCCGATTGCTATGGCCCCGCGCGGCAATTCGCTTGCGCCGATCGATGAGGCGCTTGCAACGAGAGCGTAGCACCACTCGCCTTGCCGCGCTGCATGAGTGCCGCGGGCCAAGCCGACCACAAAGCGGGGGACGAGCCCCCGGGGGGCTACGCTGGCCGCTCTGACGGCGTTGCTGGTGGCGTGAGCGACGGCAGGAGCAGGAGATGGCTGTCGACGATGGCCTGGGCGATGTCGACCAGTTTGTGGCCGTTGTGTTGCGAGTGGTCGCGCAGCATTTCGAATGCTCGGTCGGCGTCGATCGCGTGCCTGGCCATCAGGATTCCCTTCGCCTGCTCGATCAGGGCCCGGCGCCCGAACGCGCCCTGCAGGCTGTGGTACTCGGCGAAGCGCTGCAGTGTGATGTCGATCGCGCTCTGCAGCTCATCGGGACTGCTGTCGACGATGTAGGCGAACACGCCGCGCTTGGCCGCCTCGTGGACGTAGGCAGGGTCCTTGGCCGAGAGCAGCGCGATCACCGGGCAGGAGGCCTCGCGAACGATCTCCGAGATCAAATCGAGCGCATGCTCGGAGTGCAGACCGAGTCCCACCAGGGCGACGTCGGGTCGCTCTCTCGCAGTTACCGCCCCGACCTCTTTCACGTAGATCTCGCGGGCGATCACCTCGTGCCCGAGCCCGGCGACGACCTGGGCAAGCACCTCGAGCCGCACCCGCTTCTCGTTCGCGATCAGGACACGCAGGTGCCGGATCCGATCCTCCGTCATCGCCACAACCAAATGTAGCGCGTCGCGGTGCGACCGCCGCGAAAGCCCGGTACACTTGCCTTGCGGCCCCGTAATCATCGGCGCCGCGAAACGACCCGCGGGGCCAGAAGCAATCCGGCCCCGCCAAAGGATCCGCCCTCAGCAGAGTAGGTCGGAGCAAGCTGGCCGACTCAATGTCCTGTCGGTGCTGAAGCTCACACTGAGGGAAGGAACCGAGAAATGAAGCTCCCCGTGTGGAAGTCGGCGACGTCCTCCCGGCTGCGCGTCTTGCCTGGACACCACCCGCGAGATCGCGACAGCTCCCCAGAGAGGCCAAAGCGCGTCACAGAGTCAGACGTTCGAGTAGAGGGAGGCGTTCGATGAAATTCCAGCCGCTTAGCGATCGCTTGATCGTCGAGGTTCTCGACGAGGAGGAGGAGACGGTTAGCGGGATCGTGCTGCCCGACACGGCGAAGGAAAAGCCGCAGCGGGGCAACGTGCTTGCGGTCGGCCCCGGCGCCCGCAGCCAGGAGACGGGCGAATACATCCAGATGGACGTCGCCGAGGGCGACGAGGTGATCTTCTCGAAGTACGGCGGCACAGAGATCAAGGTGGGTGCCGACGAGCTTCTGATCCTGCGGGAGTAGACGTGCTCGCGACGGTCGTTTCCACCCGTGCCAAGGCGAAGGGCAAGCGCAAGCTCACCCGCGCCACCGCTTAGCTCGTATCGATCAGGAGGAATGACATGCCTCACAAGGAGCTGAAGTTCAACGAGGACGCGCGGCGCTCGCTCGAGCGTGGCGTGAACATCCTCGCCGACGCGGTCAAGGTCACCCTTGGCCCGAAGGGGCGCTACGTCGTGCTCGACAAGAAGTTCGGCGCTCCGACGATCACGAACGACGGCGTCACGATCGCGCGTGAGATCGAGGTCGAGGACGTC
>JBKPRD010000087.1:0-9883 GCA_046734415.1 Actinomycetota bacterium
GTCGCGGCCGCGAATGCACCGATGCGCGAGTCGCGCATGATCTCGAGCGCCCGCGACCGCTCGGCCCCGAGTGCGTCGGCGGTGTCGGCCAGGGCGTCGACGTGCAGCCCGCCGGTCAGGAGGACGGCAACCCCGACCCCGAGCGCCCCGGCAACGATCGCCGGCAGCGGACCCTCGAGCGCGGCGGCGGTCGAGCCGCCGACGACGCCGATCCCGGCGCCGACGAGGGGAAACAGCAGCGCACCGCGCGCGATGTCCGCCGCGGCGACGTCCACCCAGCGCCCGACCGGAATGCGAGTCAGGAACGACACCGCCGCGACGGCGGCCCGCACACTAGCCGTCGCGATCGCTGACTCCCGCCGACTCGAACGTCGCCATCTCGTCGAGGATCGCGAGCGCTGCGCGCAGCACGGGGAGGGCCAGAGCCGCGCCGGTTCCCTCGCCCAGCCGGAGCCGGAGATCGAGCAGCGGCTCGAGCTCCAGCGCGTCGAGCACGACGCGGTGACCGGGCTCCGGCGACAGATGGGCGGCGACCATCGCCTCCCGCGTCCCAGGCGAGACGCGCTCCGCGACCAGCGCCGCCGCACCGGTGATGAACCCGTCGAGCAGCACGACAGATCGTCGGCGCGCCGCGCCCGCCGCGACGCCGGCGAGGAACGCGATCTCGAAGCCGCCGAGCGCGGCAAGCGTGCGGAGCGGGTCGAGCCGCTCGGCACGGTTGACGGCGAGCGCCAGTCGCACAGCCTCGACCTTCCGCGCGAGGCCGCGGGCGTCGACGCCGGTGCCCGTTCCGGTCACTGTCGCAGGCTCGACCGCGAGCAGCGCTGCGACGAGCGCCGAGGCGGACGTCGTGTTCCCGATGCCCATCTCGCCAAGCGCGACGATCCCGATACCCTCGTCCGCGAGTGCACCGGCGACCTCGTCCCCCTGCCGGAGGCATTGCTCCGCCCGCTCGACCGTCATCGCCGGCCCCTCGGTGATGTCGTTGGTCCCCGCGCCGACGCCGAGATCGAAGACGCGCAGCTCCGCCCCGGCGAGCCGCGCGAGGACGCAGATCGCCGCTCCGCCGGCCTCGAAGTTGGCGAGCATCTGCGCCGTCACTTCCTGTGGGTAGGCACTGACACCGCGGGCGGCGACACCGTGGTCGGCGGCGGCGAGGACGACAGCCGAGCGCAGCGCTCCCGGGTTCGGGTCGCTGCGGATCTCTGCGATCCGGACGGCCAGCTCCTCGAGCCGCCCGAGGCTGCCCTGCGGCTTCGTCTTCCGGTCGAGGGCCGCCTGCGCCGCACGCGCGGCGTCAGAGCCGGTCAAGCTCGATCCCCCGGCCGGCGACGACGAGCAGCGCCCGCTCCGCCGCGGCGGCGAACGTGCGGTTGACGGCGCCCAGGAGGTCGCGATAGCGCCGGCCGAGCGGCGTCGCGGGGACGATCCCCAGGCCGACCTCGTTCGACACGACGACCGTCAGCGCCGGCCGGTCGGTCGCCTGCCGCGCGACGGCCGCCGCCTCCTGCTCGATGTCGGCGTCCACTCGACCCGCCTCGACCAGGTTCGACACCCAGAGCGAGAGGCAGTCGACGACAACCGCCCCCTCCGGATCGATCGAGTCGAGTGCGGCTCCGAGTGCGAGCGGCTCCTCGAGCGTCGTCCAGGCGGCGGGCCGCTCGGACCGGTGCCGCCGGATCCGCTCGGCCATCTCCTCGTCCCCGGCCACCGCCGTCGCGACGAGCGTCGCGGATGCTCCCGCCAGCCGCACCGCCAGCGCCGACTTGCCGCTGCGCGCGCCGCCGAGCAGCACCACCAGGCTCAAGCGCGCACCGGGATCACCGCGCCCTCGACGACCCGAACCCGCGCGCCGTAGTGCTCGGCGACGAGCGCCTCGGTGAGCACCTCGGCAGCGGCGCCCTGCGCGACGATCCGCCCTCCCGAGAGCAGCAGCAGGCGCGGCGCGTACTGCCCGGCGAGTGTCAGGTCGTGCATCGCGGCGACGACCGTCAGGCCGGCGTCGAGCCGCAGCGCGTCGATCAGCTCCAGCGCCTCCTGCTGGCGGCCGGCGTCGAGCGCGGTCGTCGGCTCGTCGAGGAGCAGCAGCGGCGCCTCCTGCGCGAGCGCCCGTGCGAGCACGGCGCGCTGGCGCTCTCCCCCCGAGAGCGTGCCGAGCTGCCGCTCGGCGAGCCCCGCCAGATCGAGCCGGGCGAGCGCCTGCTCGACGGCGGAGTGGTCGCGACGCCCCTCCCTCCCGGCATAGGAGACGTACGGCGTCCGGCCGAGGAGCACGTACTCCCGGACCGTCATCCCGGCGGGCATCAGCGGCACCTGCGGGACGACCGCGAGGCGCCGGGCGAGCTCGCGTCGCCCGAGCCGGCGCAGGGGCTGCCCGTCGAGCGCCACCGTGCCGCGGTGGTCGACCAGGCCGGCGAGCGCGCGCAGCAGCGTCGACTTGCCGGCTCCGTTCGGCCCGATCAGCGTCACCCACTCGCCGTGCTCGACCGAGAAGGAGACGCCGTCGACGATCGTGCGGCGCCCGAGCTCGACCGTCAGCCGGTCGACCGCGAGAGCGGCGCTCACACGGCCATCCTGCGCGAGGTGCGAAGGACGATCGCGAAGAACGGCGCGCCGAAGAACGCGGTGACGACGCCGATCGGCAGCTCGGCGGGCGACAGCGCCGTGCGGGCGATCACGTCGGTGAGCACGAGAAAGCCCGCCCCGACCATGACCGACAGCGGCAGGAGCAGCCGGTAGCTCGGCCCGGCGACGAGGCGGATCGCGTGCGGAACGATGATCCCGACGAACCCGATCAGGCCGCTGACGGCGACGGCGGCCGCGGTCCCTACGGTCGCGCAGATCACGACGACGAGCCGCACGTGTCCGACGTGCACGCCGAGCGTCGCCGCCTCCTCGTCCCCCACGCTGAGCACGTCGAGCAGCCGGCGGTGAATGAGGATGCCGACGACCGCGACGGCGACGTACGGGAGCAGGATCTCGACGTCGTCCCAGCCCGAGCTCGGGAGTCGGCCCAGGATCCACGAGTAGACCTCCTGCAGCGTGTCGGAGTGCTGCTGCTGGAGGTAGGTCTGCACGGCGGTGAAGAACGACGCGACCGTCACGCCGGCGAGCACGAGCGTCGCGCCGCCACTCCCCCTCCCTGCGGACCGCCCGATCGCGTACGCCAGCGCGACGGCGATGCTCGCGCCGAGGAACGCCGCCGGCGGCAGCGCGTTGTGGAAGCCGAAACCGTTCGGCAGGTACACGACGGCGATCGTCGCGCCGAGGCCCGCGCCGGCCGCGACTCCCAGCAGGTACGGATCCGCGAGCGGGTTGTGGAAGACGCCCTGGTAGGACGCTCCGGCAACCGCGAGCATCGCCCCGACGAGTGCGCCGAGGACGACCCGCGGCAGCCGGATGTCCCAGAAGATCGACTCCTGGGTCGGCGAGAGAGGCGTCTGCAGGTGCACGAACGGGAGCCGCGCGACGATCGACTGCACCGCGTCGCCGAGCCCGATGTGCACGGGCCCGACGAGCGCGCCGGTCAGGAGCGCCGCGACGAGGAACGCCGCCGCAGCCACGATCCAGAGCCGTGGCGTCATCGCCTCAGATGCGCCAGCGCGGCGGCGACGGCCCGGACGAAGTTGACGATTCGCGGGCCCCAGCGCGAGGCGATCGAGTCGTCGATGCGGACGATCGTTCCGGTCTTGACGGCGGCGACGTTCTTCCAGCCCGCGCGCGCCGCGACCGTCCGCGACGTCTGGCCGCAGCACCTGATGTCGGCGAGCACGACGATGTCGGGGCTGGCGGAGACGACGTACTCGGCGGAGAGCTTCGGGTAGCCGGTGCCATCCTTGTCCGCCGCGTCCGCGATGTTCTTCAGGCCGAACAGCGAGTAGATCTGCCCGATGAACGTCTTCGACGTCGCCGAGTACAGGTCCGGCTCGAGCTCGTGGTAGACGCTGAGACCGCGCGCGCGAGGCGCGCCGGCGGCGACGAGCCGCCGGATCTGCGCCTTCATCCTGGTGACGAGCGCACGGGCCGGGGCGGCGTGGCCGCTGACCGCCCCGAGCTGGACGATCTGCGCGTAGGCCTGCGCCAGGGTCTTCGCCGCGTCCTGGACGAGGACGCGGATCCCGAGCCCGCGGAGCGTCGAGGAGAGGCCGTTCGGGTCGTACGCGACGACGACGAGATCGGGCTTGTAGCCGGCGATCGCCTCGACGTTGGGCGTGAAGCCGGAGAGCTTCGTCCGGGGCGCGCCGGCGGGGTAATCCGACTGGTCGTCGACGGCGACCACCTGCTTCCCTGCGCCGATCGCGAACAACGTCTCCGTTGCTGTGGGTGACAACGAGACGATTCGCTGCGGCGGCGTCGCAGACGAGGCTGAACCGGCCACGGCGAGGACGCCGAGAAGAACGAGAACGAGGAGCTTCGACACGAATCCTCCCTTCCGCGAGGGGTTCGACGTTTCCGCGGCGGCCGGCAGGTCTTCTGACTCGGGGCTCCCCTACGCCGGCCTTCCCGGGCTTCCCCAGTGGCACTGCGGGCGGAGGGCATCTCCCCTCACAGCGGCGGGACCGTCCCGGATTCGCACCGGGTTCCCTCACCGTTCGCCTAGCGAGCGGACCCTATCATCGGAGGCAGGTGTCCTCCTCGCGGCTTCTGCTCGTCTGGCTGCCCGTCCTCCTCTGGGCGGGGCTGATCTTCGGGCTCTCCTCGATCCCGGACCTCGGCACCGGCCTCGGCACGTTGGACCTCGTCCTCCGCAAGATCGCGCACTTCTTGCAGTACGCGATCCTCGGCGCGCTGCTGGTACGCGCGCTGCGGAACGAGGTACTTGCCGTGGCCGCGGGAGTTGCCTACGCCGCATCCGACGAGCTGCACCAGCACTTCGTCCCCGGCCGCCACGCGGCGGTCCGCGACGTCGTGATCGACGCCGCCGGCGTGCTCGCCGGTGTCCTGCTCCTACAATCGAGGGCATGGAGCGCAAGGAGGTAGGAGACCGTCAGCTCGACGCGCTGCTCGCGCGCCTCGACCGGCTGACGGCCGAGGTCCACCAGCTCAACCGCCGGCTCGACGCGGGCGAGCACCTCGCGCCGGTCGTGCACGAGCTGCGGCTGCTGAACGAGTCGCTCTCGGCGCTGGCGTACGCAGCGCTGGGTCAGGCCGGGCCGCAGGTGCGGCGCCGGCGCGCGTCCTAAGGGCCGGCGATGCGGTAGACGACGCCGCCGCTGGTAACGGCGTAGAGACCGCCGCGCGCGTCCTCGCCGAACGACGTCAGTCCCTCGATGCGGTACGGCTCGCGGCGCACGTCCGTCGCCTGGCCGTCCGCGATGCGGAGGGTCCAGACCGTCCCGGAGCAGTAGTCGCCATAGATATACCGGCCGATGAGGTCCGGCTGCGCCTTCCCGCGGTAGACGAGTCCACCGGTCACCGAGCAGCCGTCGTCGTGGCTGTAGATCTCCACCGGCCGGACGTACCTCCCGCGCGTGTCGAGCGTACGGCTCGAGTCGTAGGGGGCGTCGCCCTCGTACACCGCCCACCCGAAGTTCAGCTGCGTCCCGAGCTGCGCGCGCGGCACGTAGTCGATCTCCTCCCAGGCGTTCTCCCCGACGTCCGCGATGTAGAGGTCGCCGGTCGCGCGGTCGAACGAGAATCGCCACGGGTTCCGGAGGCCGTAGGCGAAGAGCTGCGGCTTCGCGCCGCGGCGGTCGACGTCGAGCTTCCAGATCTTCGCCAGCTTGCTCGTCAGGGTCTGGCCGTAGTTGTGCGGGTCGCCGCCGGCGCCGCCGTCGCCGAGGCCGATGTACAGCCGCCCGTCGGGGCCGAACGCAAGCTGCCCGCCGTTGTGGTTCGGGTAGGGCTGGCGCTGGTAGAAGAGCTGCCGCGCGGACGAGAGGATCGCCGTGCGACCGTTCGAGCGGTACTGGACGACGCGGGTGTTGCCCGCGGTGTCCGTGTAGTCGACGTAGAAGAGGCGGTTCTTCGCGTACCGGGGGTGGAAGGCGACGGAAAGCAGGCCGCGCTCACCGCCGCTCGAGACGCGCGTGTGGATGTCCAGGAACGGCTGCGCGCGCAGCCGGCCACGATCGACCACCCGGATCACGCCGCTCTGCTCGACGACGTAGAGCCGGCCGGGCTCGCTCGCGGGGGCGGCGAGGTGCGTCAGCGGCCCGAGGCCGCGCGCAACGACGGTCGGTGGAGCTGCGAGCGCGAGGACGCTGGCAAGGAGCGCGGCGACCACGCACCCACCGTAGCGGCCGAAGTGTTAGCCGCGTGTCAGGACGCGAGCAGCACTCGGCGCAGCTCGTCTTCCTTCCCCGGCGGAAGGATGGCGAGCACCTGGTCGCCCGGCCGCAGCGTCGTCGCCTCGTCGGCGATCTCGAACTGGCCGTTCCGCTTGACCGAGATCAGGCGCGAGCCCTCGGGCAGATCGAGGCTCTCGATGGCACGGCCGGCGCAGTCCGCCTCGCTCGGGATCAGCACCTCGACGATCTCGACGTTCTCCTTCGGCAGCTCGAGCAGGTGGACGAGCCCGTGATCCGGGACCTCGTGCTCGATCAGGGCCATGATCGAGGACGTCGCGCACACGGTCGGCGAGACTCCGAGCAGGTCGAAGTGCACCTGGTTGCGCGGGTCGTTGACGCGCGCGATCACCTTCTCGACGCCGTACTTCTCGCGGGCGAGCTGGCAGATGACGATGTTGTCCTCGTCGTCGCCGGTCGCGGCGATGACGATGCTCGGCGGGCGCTGGATCCCCGCCCGCTCGAGGACGAAGAGCTCGGTCGCGTCGCCCTGGACGACGACGTGCTCGAACTCGTCCTCGAGGCGCTCGAACCGGTCGCGGCGCTGCTCGATCAGCGTCACCTCCTGGCCGGCGCGCAGCAGACTCCGCGCGAGGTTCGCGCCGATCTTCCCGCCGCCTGCGATCAGGACGTACACGTCAGGCGGTCGCCGGCTGGGGGACCGCGCAGCTGCGGGCGGCCTCGGTCAGCACCTCGATCGCGTTGGAGGTCGGGCAGACGGTGCGCATGCCCTGCTCCGAGTAGAACGCCGCGCGCGCCGGATCGAGCAGCCGGACGACCACGCACTCGACCCCGAAGCGCTTCTGGACGACCTGGCCGACGACGATGTTCGTGTTGTCGCCGTCGGTGGAGACGACGACGGCGTCGGCGTCCTCGATCCCGGCGCGGCGAAGCACAGACGAGTCCATCCCGTGGCCGACGACGAACCCGCCGTCCCAGCTCTCGCCGAGCCGGCTGAGCGCCTCCTCCTTCTCGTCGACGGCGACGACGTCCCAGCCGTCGCGGCGCAGCTGGTGCGCGACCGACGAGCCGACGCGGCCGCAGCCGATCACGATTGCCTTCACCGGATCAGCCTAGCCGACGGACTCCTCCTCGAGGACGCCCTGGGGGTAGGCGATCACCATCACCTCGCAGGGCGCCCGGCGGAGGACGTAGTCGACGGTCGGGCTGAAGAACCGCGACTGCCGCCGCCAGCGCGGCGCCGACCCCAGCAGGATCAGGTCGGCGTCGATCTCCTTCGCCTTCTCGACGATCGCCTCGCCGATCGCGCGGGCCCGGACGATATCCCCCTCGATCGTCACGCCGTGCTCCGCGGCCAGCAGCCTGGCGTCGATCAGCGACGCGCTCGCTCGCTCCTCCTGGTCGAGCAGCTCCGCGTCGAGCGGCAGCTCGAGCGGGACGCGGATCGCGTGCAGCGCGTAGATCGAGCCGCCGCGCTCCTCGGCGAGCTTGAGCGCGGTGGCGAGCATCTCCTCCCCGATCGGGCCGATCTTGACCGGCACGAGGATGCGCTCGTAGGCGCCCTCCTCCTCCGGGACGAGGTCTGGCTTGGCCGCCTCGACGCTCTCCATCAGGCCGGCGCCTCGCCGGACGCGGGCGAAGACGTAGAGCCCGGCGCCGAGCGCCACCCAGACGGGGCCGCCGATCCGGGCGGCGTCGTGGGTCGCGAGCGAGACGACCCAGAGGGCGGTCGTGAGCGGGATCCCGATCAGCGCGGCGACCGGGACCGGGCGGCCGCGGATGCGGACGTTCACCCTCACCTTGAACGGCCGCTCGAGGTCGGGCTCGGTGTAGCGGAGCCGGACGACCGCGGCCTGCGCGATCGTGAACGTGATCAGCACCCCGAAGCTGTACAGCGAGCCGAGGAACTTGGCCTCGTCGCCGACGGCCGCGGCGGCGATCGCGAGCCCGCACGAGATCGCGGCCGCGCCGAGGATCGCCGCGGGCGGCAGCGTACTGCGGCGGCCGAACGTCCCGAACACGTGCGGGAGCATCTGGTGCCGGCCGAGCGAGTAGACGACGCGGCCGATGCCGGAGATGGAGGTCGTCGCGGCGGCGACCAGGATGCCGGCCCCGGTCAGCCCGATCACGACGCGCATGCAGTCGACGAGAAAGCCCGGCATGTGGCCCTCGAACGCCTCGACGATCCCGACGAGCGGAGCGCGGAGCCAGTCGCTGCCGAGCGCGGTCGTCCCGTCCGTGGCCGGGTAGGCGGCGATCCCGACGATCCCGATCACAGCGGAGACGAGCACCGCGGCACCCAGCCCGCCGAACAGGCTCCGCGGAATCGTCTTGCCGGGCTCGAGCGTCTCCTGGGCGAGGTTCGCGAGGGTCTCGAGCCCGGTGTAGGCGAGCATCGCCACCGGCAGCGAGTACGCGAGCCGGTTCCACGTCGGCTCCACTCCCGGGTGCGCGCCCTGGGTGAGGTCGTGGAACGAGAAGAGGAAGCCGAAGCCGAGCCCGATCAGGACGACCTGCGAGACGAAGGCGACGACGGCGACGACGATCGCGATCCGGTAGAGGCCGGGCCGCCGGATCAGCCGCAGCAGCGTGATCGTCAGGACGATGAAGACGGCGGCGACGACGTCCCAGGGGTGATGCGTCAGCCGCTCCCATCCGACCGCGTGCCCGAAGTAGTGTGGCGCGAAGAGGGCGGCGAGCGCGATCACGATCGCGTAGTCGAGGAGGAGCACCCAGCCGGTCAGGAAGCCGGTCGGGTCGTTGAAGGCCCGGCGGGCGAGCATGGCCGCACCGCCGGTCTCGGGAATCGCCGTCGTCCCCTCGGCGTACGAGAGCGAGACGAGCATGAACAGCGTCCCGACGGCGAGCAGCACCCACGGCGTCAGGCCGAGCGCGAACAGGGCGACGATCCCGAGCGCGAAGTAGATCGACGAGCCGACCTCGCCGTACGCGACCGAGGCGAGCGACTCCCCGGTCAGGCTGCGGACGAGTCCCGGGATTCGGCGCGGCACGATCTACCTGGTCGTGAGGTAGAGCCGGAGCACGCCGGCCGCGACGAGCATGCCCCCGAGGACGAGGCCGAGGCCGCCGCCGACGCCCGCCGCGACGGTGCGCGCGATCACGACGAGGCCGAGACCGACCATCAGCAGGGAGAGGACGGCGGTGGCGCGGTTCCTCATGCGGCCTCTCGCTGCGCCCCAGTCGCGATCAGCACCCGGCAGGGGGCCTCGCGCAGGACGTAGTCCACGGTCTTCCCGAAGAGCCGCCGCCGGCCGCCGATCGCGCGCCGCGTGGCGCCGAGCACGATCAGCTCGGCGTGCCGACGGTTCGCCTCCTCGACGATCGCCGGGCCCGCGCGTCTCGCGCGCAGGAGCCGCGTCACCGCGCGAACGCCGTAGCTCTCGACCAGCGCCTGCGCATCGTCGAGGAGCGCCTCGGCCTCGTCCTCCTCCTCGTGTAGGCGCGCGTCGAGCGGGAGCGAGAGCGGCACTTCGATC
This sequence comes from Actinomycetota bacterium, assembly GCA_046734415.1. Classification (GTDB taxonomy): domain Bacteria; phylum Actinomycetota; class Thermoleophilia; order Gaiellales; family Gaiellaceae; genus DATBLE01. The sequence continues at coordinate 9,746 of JBKPRD010000087.1, forward strand.
ACGTGCACGATCGCGACCGTCGCGCCCCGCTCCGCCGCCAGGCGCGCGGCGGCGACGAGCGCCTCCTCGCTCTCCGCCGACCGCACCACCGGCACCACGATCGTCCGGTACTCGACCGCGAGCGAGGGCCCGAGGACG
>JBKPRD010000088.1:0-4026 GCA_046734415.1 Actinomycetota bacterium
GCCCTTGTTCTCGCGGAGCAGCCAGACGACATCGGGAGAGCCGTCGCCGGCCTGCTCGGCCGTGACGCCGTAGGTGTCCATCAGGTACTGCGCGCTGTCGGGAAGCGGCGTGTACACCGGCACGCCCAGCCGCTCCACCAACTGCTCCGAGTCTCGCTCGTGCCATGGAGCGGTGAGCACGATCGCCGTCTCGCGGTCGGCCGCGAGTGCCTCGATCTCACTCGGAACGCCGAGCGGGTCGAACAGCAGCAGGCGTTCGCCGTCGTCGATCGCGTAGGACGAGACGTTCGGGTCCCAGGGCTCGCTCGACTCCCAATCGGGATGGCGTGCCTGCCAGTGCCAGAGGCCCGGAGACAACTCGCGCACGGCGCGATGCTACGTGTTCCTAGGCCCTGAGGCCGGCATTCCGCTCACCGCGCCTCCAGCGTCAATGTGGTTCCCGAACTCTGCGCTTCCTTTCACCGCCGGATCGGTGTTTCTGTCCTCGAGGTTGCCGGTGTCACCCGCGGCCGCCGTTCCGTTTAGCGCAGCGCTCCGGATGCCGATGAAGGGGCAGAGTTGGGCACTGACGCCGCGCGAAAAGCTGCATCACGAGTCTGGCTGGCGCCGCTCTGTCTGATCGTCGCACCGATCCTTGGTGTCTGGGCCGGAGGGTCGATGCCGAACCCACCCGGCAACGGGCCTGGATCAGGCCAGGTTTTCGTCGGCGTCGTCGTTCCGATCTGCGTGGCGTTAGCCGGGAGCGTCCTCGCGCGTATCCGCGCTGTCGACGCGACGATCTGGGCCGTTGCGTCGGTAGCACTGACCGGCGGGCTCATCCTCTTCCTCATGTACTTCGTGGAACACGTGATTCGGCCGGCCTAGGGCCGCTGCGCCACGCGCCGCTCGCTTGGGCCAGCGTGCGGGAATGTCACTCGACGTTCTGCCCCTACCACTTTCTCGGGGCGAAGAGCCCGGGGCGGGAAGGCGTGGCCGTACGGTGGGGGATGAGCAAGTATCACTTTATGCATTGGCGCGAGTGGCTCGGTGTAGGAGAACGGCGCTGGAAGAAAGCGCCCGACGAGGAGGTGCAGCCAGCCAAGACGCTCTGGGACTGGCTGCAGCTGCTGATCGTGCCCGCGATCCTGATCGGAGTCACGTTTGCGTGGAGCGCCACCCAGACGAGGAGCGATAACAAGCGGGAGGATCGGCGCATCGCCGCGGATCGAGCTGCTGCTGAGGAAGCACGCCGAGACGCGACGCTCCAGGCCTATCTCGACGAGATGAGCGGTCTGATGCTCGACAAGAAACTGCTGACCTCCAAGAGCGATGCGGTCGGGGCGGTCGCGCGTACGGTCACCCTAACCGCGCTTCGCCGGTTGGACGGAGAGCGAAAGGCCGCGGTCGTGCGTTTCCTGTCCGAGGCCCAGCTCCTGAGAGGCCAGACTCCCCTGGTCTTACTGGAGGGCGCCGACCTCGAGGGCGCTGACCTCGTTCGCGCCGACCTCTGGCGCGCCAACCTCGCGGACGTCGACCTCAGGCGCGCTGACCTCGGGGGCGCCTACCTCCGGCGCGCCAACCTCGCGGGCGCTGATCTCTTTGCCGCCGTTCTCAGGGGCGCCCACCTCGAGGACGCTGACCTCTATCGCGCCAACCTCCGGCGCGCCAACCTCGCGGACGTCGACCTCAGGCGCGCTGACCTCACAGGCGCCGACCTCCGGCGCGCCAACCTCGCGGGTGCTGACCTCGAGGGCGCCAACCTCGAGAGCGCCAACCTCGAGGGCGTGATGCTCACGGAGGCACAGCGCAAGCAGGCGACGAACGTACCGCCGTAGGCGGTTCGGATCGCCTCCCGGCCCTGTCCGCCTCGTTCTGCCCATACGTTCCGCCCTGCTGAGTGTCTCCGGCTCTAAAGTGCTCGTTCAGATTGAGGGGCGGGAAGAGACGGCCAGTCCGGCCGCAGGCACCTGGTCGACCTTCTACTTCTCGCCCTAGTTGGCCAGCGGCTCCATCTCCCGCAGCTGCGCAAGCTGCTTGAGCGCGTTCGTCTCGAGTTGGCGCGCGCGCTCGCGCGAAAACCCGAGTCGACGACCGATCTCGGCCAGCGTTTTCGGCTCGGTGCCGTGGAGGCCGAAGCGGAGCACGATCACAGTGCGCTCGCGCTCGCCGAGCAGCGCCAGGGCCTCTCCGAGCGCCTCGGAGCGGAACGTGCGGTCCGCTCTCTCCTCCGGCAGCGGTCCATCGCCGGCGATCATGTCTCCGAGGAGGGCATCCTCCCCCGCGACGAGCGGTTGATCGAGACTGGTCGAGGTGCGGGCAGCCGCCTCGACTTCGAGCGCCTCCCCAAGCGGGAGGCCTGCTCTTTCGGCCACCTCCTGCAACGTCGGCTCTCGCCCGAGCTCGGTCGCGAGCATGCGCTCGGCCCGGTCGAGATGCTGTCTCCGCTCGACCATGTGCACCGGCATCCGGATCGTGCGGGCCTTGTCCGCAAGCCCGCGCGCCACCGCCTGGCTGATCCACCAGGTCGCATACGTGGAGAACTTGTAGCCCCGGCGCCAGTCGAACTTGTCGACCGCGCGCATCAGCCCCAGCGTTCCCTCCTGAATCAGGTCGAGGAAAGGGAGGCCCTGGTAGCGATACCTCTTGGCGATCGAGACGACCAGGCGCAGGTTCGATTCGATCATCGTCTGCTTTGCGTCCGCATCGCCACGTTCGACCAGCTTCGTCAGCTTGACCTCCTGCGCCGCGGTCAAGAGCGGGTGGCGGCCTGCGTCACGCAGGAAGAGGTCGAGCGAATCCGTCGGCGCCTCGTCGTTCGACATCAGATGTCCTCTCTCTGGACCGGAAACCGGTCGCAACGAGTAGAGGAGCCGGCGACTTCCAGCTGAGCTGGCTTTTCGGCGTCCGCTACGACTGCTCGCCGTGGCCTGAGTCTGCAGTCTACTCAGTCGGCCTCTCGACGCTGATTCGTTGTCCTCTCCCCCTGGTCAGGACAGCAAGGTCAGTCCAGTTCGCACAGCGGCAACGGTGAACACGGCGATAGGCGGATTGCCTGGGCCAGCGCACTCACCCGAGCGCGACGCTAAGTCTGCTCAAAGCGGTAGCGTCAGGTGCCGTCGGCGCGCTCGGCGTAAGCCACACGCTCGAACGGCCACTCGTGCGCGAGCCAGCCTGTGACCGCCCGCCACAGCTGCACGTCGAGCTCGGGCCGGCTCGCCCGGACCCATGAGAGCACACGCGCGTCGTGCTGCTCGCTGTCGTCGGGATAGATGTACACGCAGCCGATCACATCGCCGGTCGCAGGATCGAGGACGGTGTAGGTAAAGCCTGCCCTGTTCTCAAAGTCGTCGGCGTGCCTTTGCAGGTCGCGCAGGTTGTCCACCGCGCTGCGGTCGTCGGGCCAGGAGCTCGTCTCCCACCCGGGCGTCATGTGGATGTGCTCCACCGACGACGACCAGGCCTCATAGTCGGAGTCGTTGTGCTGCGGTCCGAGTGGTTCGAGCCTGAATTGCTCCGTCGTGAAAGCGAGCGGGACGACGAATCCCGATGGGACAAACGGCCCCTCCACCACACCCACATCCTCGTCGATCCAGCCGCCAGGTATCAGAAGAACCAGATCTGGACGGGATGGGCTTCACCCTCGACTGGGCCAGTGTGCGCGAATGTCACCAGAGTGCTGGAGGTAGCTCGGCCGTAAATTGCTGGGCGTGACCTGCCTAGAGCAGCCGTCGAAAGTGGTGCCTATCGTCGCCCCGTTCGTCGCGGTCGTCGCCGTTGGTTGTGCGGGAAACGCTGAGAGGAAGGCCCAGCCCTGCCACGCCGAGGATCTGCGTCCCGATGCCGACGCCCGAAAATTTGGCGCATTCCAGCCAGAAGCGGGCCTAGCTGTCGGCGGTGTCGTATTGCAGAACCAGGGAAGTCGTCCGTGCATCCTCCGCGGTCGACCTGTGGTCGAACTCCGGCCGACATACGGTCAGGCCCAGCGACTCGTCCACGGAACGGAGCCGGCGCCCTCACCGCCCGTTCGAACCGTGCTCTTACGTCCTG
>JBKPRD010000089.1:0-6665 GCA_046734415.1 Actinomycetota bacterium
CCTTGTCACACACGACATGGAGGAGGCCGAGCGACCCTGTGACCGCGTCGCCGTCATTCACGACGGCCGGCTGCTGAGCATCGGGCGGCCGGTCGAGCTCGTCACGGCCACCGGCACGGTCCGCGTGCGCTTCTCGTCGCCGAGCGCGGCGTGGCTCGAGGGGCTGGCGCGGGTGCCAGGCGTCACCGAGGTCGGCTACGACGGCGCCGTGGCGGACGTCACCGTCGACCCGCATGCGGTCGTGCACCTGGCCGCCGAGCTCGCGCACCGCGACCTCGACGCCGACGACTTCACCGTGATCAGGCCCTCGCTCGAGGACGCCGTCGTCTCACTACTGAATGGAGACCACCGATGACCCGCCTTGCCGCACTCGTCGCAACCGAGGCGCGTCTGCTCTTCCGCGACTGGACCGTGCTCGTGTTCGCCTTCGCCTTCCCGGCGCTCTGCATGCTCATCCTCGCCGGCGTGTTCGGCGACCAGCCCGACGACGGCTTCGCGATGCGGCGCCCGGACGACTACTACGTCGCCGCTTCGATCGGCGTGCCGGTGATCGCCCTTTCCATCGTCGGCCTGCCGGTCGCTCTCGCCTCGTACCGCGAACGCGGCGTGCTGCGCAGGCTGGAGGCGTTCGGCATCTCGACGGCCAAGGTCGTCGCGGCCCAGGCCGCCGTTACCTGCGGCCTCATCACCATCGCCGCGGTCGTCGTGCTGGCGCTCGCCGCGCCCACCTACGGCATCCCCCAGGTCGTGCACCCGGCGCAGACCCTGCTCGGGTTCGCCGCCGGCACGGTCACGCTCGTCCTGCTCGGGATCGCGGTCGGCCTTGCGGCTCCCACTGCACGCGCGGCTCAGGCGATCGGGCTGCTGGCCTTCTTCCCGCTGTACCTCCTCGGCGGCGGCGGACCGCCGAAGGGCGCCATGACCGGCCCGATGCAGACGATCTCCGACGCCCTGCCGTCCGGGATCACCGCGATCAGCGACCCGTGGCTCGGCGTCCCGGGCCTCGGCTCACGGCTCGCCGTGCTCGCCGCCTGGGCGGGGATCGCGTTGCTCGCGACCGGCTGGCTGGCGCGCCGGAGGGGCGCGTGATCTCGATCCGGCGACCGAGCCCGAGGAGCGTTCATGCCGGTGACCGAGGCAGTCGTCCCAGTCGACCGCGGTGACCGCCGCCAGGCGGCGACGCTGGCGCTGTTGGCGTTCGCGAATCTGATCGGCGCCCTCGATCAGTACATCGTCGTGGTGGCGCTCCCGGAGATCGGCCGCGACCTGGGGTACTCGGCGCAGACGCTCCAGTCCGTTATCAGCGCGTACGCGGTGGCGTCGGGCGGCTTCCTGCTCCTCGGCGGCCGGGCCGCCGACCTCATCGGAGCTCGGCGGGTCTTCATGGCCGGGCTCGCGCTCTACGCCGGCGCCACGCTGGCCGGCGGCCTCGCGCCCAACCCGCAGACGCTGCTCGCCGCCCGGGCGGTCCAGGGACTCGGCGGGGCGCTGCTGTTCCCCGCGAGCCTGGCGCTGGTCAACACCACCTTCCCCGAGGGACGCGAGCGTAACCGCGCGCTCGCCGTGTGGGGAGCGACGGGCGCGGCGGGTCTCGTCGTGGGGGTGCTCCTCGGCGGCGTGCTGACGCACGCGCTGGGATGGGAGGCGGTGTTCTTCGTCAATGTCCCGCTGGCGAGCCTGGCCCTGATGCTCTCGATCGTCGTGATCCCCGCCGATCGCACGGTCAATCCGGGACGCAGCTTCGACGTGCCGGGCGCTCTGACCGCCAGCGTGGGCCTCACCCTGCTCGTCTTTGCCCTCGTCCAGGGCCCCAACCTCGGCTGGAGCTCGCCGGCGATCCTCGCCGCCGCGGTGGGGGCGGTCCTGTCGCTCGCAGGCCTCGTGCTCATCGAGCGGCACAGCCGCGACCCGCTCGTGCCACCGCGGCTGGTGGCCAACCGCAACCTCGCGACCGCGAGCGCGATCGCGTTCATGTTCACGGCCACCTTCGGCTGCGTCCTGTACTTCCTGACCCTGTACTTCCAGCAGGTGCACGGCTACGACGCACTGCAGACCGGCGTCGCCTTCCTCCTGCCGACGGCCTTCGTGCTCGCCGGTTCTGCTCTCGCCGGTCAGTTCGTCACGCGGTGCGGGCTCAGGCGGACCCTGGTCGCGGCGCTTGTCACCGGATCGGCCGGCGCGCTCGCCCTCGGCCTGTCGATGTCCCCGGACGGCACCTACGCCGAGCTGATCCCCGGCCTCGTCCTGGTCAGCCTCGCCGACGGTGTCGTCTTCACCGCGATGTTCATCGCTGCCGGCACCGGTGTGGCCGATCGGGAACAGGGCGTCGCGTCGGCCATCGTCACGACGAGCACCTCGATCGGCGCCGCGGTCGGCCTCGCGTTGCTCGTGCTCGTCGCAAACGCCGAGACCGACGGGCTCGTCGGCCACGCGCTCCGCGCCGCCACCAGCGACGGCCTCAGCACCGCGGTGCTCGTCGTCGCTGCGGCCATCGCGACCACGGCCCTGGTCGCGCTGAACCTCCGGCCCGACACGCGAGCGCGCGCGTGGACCCCGTGCCCGCGCCGGCTCGCTCCGACCGCGCAGCTGCGGCCCGACCAGCGCTGATCCAAGCCGGGCACGTCCCGCACCGTCGGGTGTGCTGGCTCACGTGTCGTCGACGCCTGGGGCGTCGCCCGATCGAGACGGATAGAGCCATCCCCGGAGGGCCCGGGTGACGCGAGGCATCGCGATCCACGTCATCAGCGGCACGGTGACCGCGGTGGTGATCGCGAGTCGTGGCACCAGCGCCATGCCGTGGAGCAATGGGCCGAGGACGACAACGACACCGGTGATCAACGGAAAGATCGTGATCCACGTGAGCAGCGCCATCTTGTACGGCGGCGGCGGTGGCGCGCCCGGTCGCGCCGGCAGCGTGAACCAGGTCTCCAGGCCCGTGAGGAACTGGGTCCGCGTCGGCCCGGCCGCGTGCGGTTCAGCGCGCTCGAGCCACGCCGCGTGCTCGGCGGAATCGAGCCAGCCGCGCAGGTGGCCGGCGCTGTCGAACCTGTAGACGATCCGGTAGTCACCACCGGGTTGGTCGGGGCGAATGACGTCCACGCCGAGGTAACCCGGGAAGCGGCTCGCGGCGGCGATGATGCCCTCCAGGAACTCCTCGTATTCGCGCTCGTGGCCCGGCTTGACCCGTCGCAGCACCGTGGTCGTGACCGGACCCCCGGTCCCGGGCGGCTGGGTCAGGTCTCGCTCCTTGGCGCTCAACCGTCCGCTTCGTCCTTGAACTGCAGCAGGCTGATCGTGTTGCCGCTCGGATCCACGAACCACGCCGTCAGCGCAAAGCCGACGTCGGCGACGCCATCGACGGTCTTCAGCCAGGGCTCGTCGTATTCGACGACCTCGACTCCCCGGGACCGCAGCTGCGCGACCTCTGCCGCGATGTCCTTTACCCGCCACGCGGCCTTGGTCTGCTCCTCCGCGCTCCCGGTGCTGCTCTTGGTGACGACGAGGCGGCTGTCACCACCGCACTTGAACGTGAGGAAGTCGTCGCTCTCGATCAGGATCTCGAGCCCCACACGCTCGCCGTAGAACTCCTTCGTGACAACGAGATCGGTGCCGAGCAGCATCACGTCGATTGGTTGCTCAGCGAGCATCGGGATCTCCCCTCCTGCCGCGTTGTTCTGATCGCTATCGCGCCAGAGGTTGGCCCGCGCACGCGCAGCGCACAACACCGTTCGCGTCTTGAGCTATATCCCGTGCCGAGATGGGCGCGGCTGGCGACGAACCAGCTGAACGATGGGGATCACGCGCCCGGCTTTCGCGGCCTGCTCACCGAAGTCGGCGTACTGCGGGTAGACGCGCTTGGCAAGGTCCCACAGCCGGCGCCGCTCCGCCTCGTCCTCGACAACCTCCGCGCGAAACCGGAGGCCACCGAACAGGACGTCGGGGTTCGCGCGGAGGTTGTAGTACCACGCCGGGTTCCTCGGCGACCCCCGCAGCGCGGCGACAACCGTGACCCGATCACCGTCGTGGAAGTAGAGCGTGGCGGTGCGGCGCGGTTCTCCGGTCCGGGCGCCTCGGGTCTCCAGCAACGCCGCGGCAACCGGCCACGCGCTGCTCCACCTGCCGCGGGTGAGTTTGAGTAGATGCGGGTCGAGCTTCCAGGCGAAGTTGATCGCGAGCCAAGCGCCAGCCCGGGTTGTCGAGAGCCGGCACACTGCGAGATACAGCCGACCTCGGCGCTGGTGCGGATCCACGCGGCGCAGCCTCGACGTGCGCGTCACCCCTGCATCGCTAGCAGGTGCACGGGGCGTGACGCAACGGCGGCGCGCGCCCGTCCGCCCGCCTCCACGCGTGGGGCACTTCGACCGGATGCCGAGCTCGAGGTCAGCCGGCCGAGATCGCGGAGCCGTTAGGCCAGCCGGCGCCGGGAGCCGGTGCCTGAACGCTCAGCACCTGGCCGACGCGCTCGTCGCTGGCCATGGTTGCCGCACCACGCCATTCTCGAACGACCATGAAGAGGGTCGCGCGGGCATCGCCGCCGAGCATGCACGCGAAGCAGCCCACATCGAGTTCGATCGTCTGCAGCACCTCGCCGCCTTCGGCTACCCGCACGCACCGCTTGTTCGGGACGTCCCCATACCAGACGGCGCCTTCGGCATCGGCACAGATCCCGTCGGGAGCCGCATCGCCGAGTGCTGCCCAGACTCGTTGGTTGGACAGGCTGCCGTCGGTCGCGATGTCGAACGCCGTGAGCCGCTGGCCGTACGACTCGGCGCAGATGAGCGTCGAGTTGTCGGGGGTGACTGCCATCCCGTTCGGAAACCCGAGGCCATCGGCGACCTGTCGAAGCGAGCCGTCCGGCGTGAGCAGGGCGATCCTCCCGGGCGCTGGGGGATCGCCCGCTCCAAGGTCGAAGCCGACGTCGTTGATGTAGGCGTTTCCACGCCCATCGATGACGATCTCGTTCCAGTGCGGCTTGGAAGGCGCGTCGAGATCGGCGTGGCGCACGAACGAGCCGTCGGGAGCGAGCCGGAGCAGAACGCCGCCGGGCGACCACACGAGCACCAGGGACCCATTGGGCAGGAAGTCGATGGAGAAGGGCTGAAACGTCGGCGAATCGAGCGTGGCCACAACGTCGCGGTTGCCCGCGAGATCGACGGCGACGAGCTCCTCGGCGCCCCAGTCAGACACCCACAGCCGCCCATCGCGGCCCCATCGTGGCGACTCGCCGAACACGAGGCCGCTCGTCAACGTGTGCAGCTCCGCCACGACTCCGTAGAAGAGCAGGTCGCCGCGGGCGACGCTAGGCGTCCTGCGGAACCGGATGCGCACTGAGCCCGTCGAAGACGACCCGCGCGACCGTCGGGCCGAATGCTTCGTTCATCGCTTCGGGCCGGGTGAGTGCGCGAAACCACAGTGGGCCGAAGGCGCAATCGAGGATCTCGTCATCGGCGACGTCGGCTGGCAGCTGCCCCGCTTCGCGCGCCGCGGCAACGCGCTCGAGGTAACGACCGCGGATGGGCCCGAACACCTGCTGCCGCCAAATCTCGCGGAGGGCGTCATCGTGCTGGGTGTCGGCGAGCAGGGCCGTCAGCGGCGGGCCGGTCGCCGGCGCGCCGAGCAGTTTGGCGACCCTCGCCAAGAGCGCGCCGAGATCGCGGCTCAGGTCGCCGGTGTCGGGGAACTCGATTGCCAGCTCGATCTCGTCGAGCAACGCCTCGATCGCCACGGCCCCCCTCGAGGGCCACCAGCGGTAGATCGTCTGCTTGCCGACCCCGGCGCGGGCGGCGACACCCTCGATCGTCAGCGACCCGTAGCCACGCTCACGGATCAGCTCGCGCGTTGCGGCGAGGATCGCGCGGTGCGAGGAACGGCGCCTGCGTGAAGCTTCCACGAGACGAATCGTATCGTCTTGACAAGTAGGTGTGCTCTCGACAGGATGAGACGGTCCGTATCGTCTCATTCCTGATTCGATGAGCTCTCCAGCACATGCGGTAATCCGTCCTCCCGCGGAGCCCGGGGCCATCGACTTGGCGAGCGGATCCCATGTCGGTGTCCTGCTGCGCTCGTGGCGCAAGCGACGTCGACTCAGCCAGATCGAGCTGGCGTTGGAGGCCCGCGTCTCGGCGAAACATCTCAGCTTCATCGAGACCGGCCGCTCGCGTCCCAGCGCGCAGATGATCGCCCGCCTCGCCGATCAGCTTCGGGTCCCGCCATCGGACCGCGACCAGCTGCTGGTGGCCGGCGGCTTTGCGCCCAGGCACGACCACGATGATCTGGATCCCGATCCGATCGACGCCGCACGCGCCCGGACCATCGCGGCGGCCGATGAGGCCCGCCGGCAACTCGAGCGCGATCTGCACGACGGCGCGCAGCAGCGGTTCGTCCTCGCCTCCCTGCTGCTCAAACGGGCCGCGGCCAGGGCGCGTGGCACGCGAGCGGAGTCGCTTTTGGCCGAGGCGTTGGAACAGGTCCAGCGGGGGATCGCGGAGCTGCGCGACCGTGCGCACGGGATCCACCCCGCTGTGCTGACCACGGGCGGCCTCGCCGCTGCCCTCGAGGACCTCGCCGCGCGCTCGCCGCTGCCGATCGAGCTCCGTGTCCCGCGCGAGCGGGTCGCGCCCGCCGTCGAGGCGGCGATCTACTTCACCATCGCAGAGGCGCTCACC
>JBKPRD010000090.1:0-5314 GCA_046734415.1 Actinomycetota bacterium
AGGTCGTCTTCATCGCGACCGCGAACGTCGCGGAGACGATCCCCGGTCCGCTGCTCGACCGGATGGAGGTGATCCGCTTCGACGGGTACACGGTCGACGAGAAGGTCGCGATCGCGCGCGGCTACCTCTGGCCGCGCCAGCTCGAGCGGAACGGCCTGCGCGAGGACGAGGTCGAGATCGCCGACGAGCTGATCCAGAAGGTCGTCACGGAGTACACGCGCGAGGCCGGCGTCCGGCAGCTCGAGCGCGAGCTCGGGAAGCTGCTGCGCAAGATCGCGACGCAGATCGCGTCGGGGGACGCCGTTGCGCCCGTCGTCGTCGACGAGGCGCTCGTCCGCGACGGGCTCGGGCGGCAGCGGTTCTGGCAGGAGTCGGCCGAGCGCACGGCGGTGCCGGGCGTCTCGACCGGGCTGGCGGTGACCGGTACGGGCGGCGACGTCCTCTTCGTCGAGGCGACCCGGATGGACGGCGAGGAGCGGTTGACTCTCACCGGCCAGCTCGGCGACGTGATGAAGGAGTCGGCGCAGATCGCGCTCTCCTGGGTGCGCGCGCACGCCGACGAGCTCGGGATCCCTCCCGAGGACATCCGCCGCCGATCCTTCCACCTTCACGTCCCGGCAGGCGCGATCCCGAAGGACGGGCCGAGCGCCGGCATCGCGATCACGACCGCGCTCGCGTCGCTGCTGACGGGCCGGCCGGTGAAGCACACCGTCGGCATGACCGGCGAGGTCACGCTCCAGGGCCGCGTCCTGCCGATCGGAGGCCTGAAGCAGAAGGTGCTCGCGGCGCACGCGGCGGGGCTGACCGACGTGATCATCCCCGAGCGCAACCGCGGCGACCTCGACGACGTACCCGAGGACGTGCGCGAGGCGATCGCCTTCCACCCGGTGCTCAGCGTCGACGAGGTGCTCGAGCTCGCGCTCGAGCCGATGCCGGCACCCGGCCATGCGCTGCAGGCGGCTTGAGCCGGTTCCCGAGGAGGTCCGCCGCGCGGCGGACCTCCTCGAGCGGCGCTGGACGCTCTCGATTCTCTACGCCTCGGTCGAGGGTGCGGCGCGGTTCAACGAGTTCCGCGGCGCGCTCGGGCGCGTACCGCCCGCGACGCTGGCCGCGCGGCTTTCAGAGCTCGTCGACGCCGGTCTGCTCGAGCGGCGCGTGCTCGACACGCGTCCCCCGGCGGTCGAGTATCGGCTGACGCCGCTGGGGAAGAGGTTCGAGCCGCTGCTCCGCGAGCTCCCGCGCTGCGGGCGCCGCTAGCCGTTGGTCGAGAGCAGGAGGTCGCCGGCCTGCGGGATGTAGCAGGTCGAGTAGCCGATCACCGGGAAGAAGACCACCTCGAAGCAGATCTGGGTCGTCTGCCCGTAGATCGTGTTCGTGTTGTCGATCGAGACCTGGTAGTGGAGGTGCGGCCCGCAGGACCGGCCGATGTTGTCGACGTCGGCCAGCGGGTCGCCGCGCTCGACGGTGTCCCCGATCTCGGGGATGACGCTGTTCGTGTCCACGTGGGCGTAGTAGGAGTAGGTGCCGTCCTGGTGGTCGACGCGGACGTAGTTCGAGGGGGCGTCGGCACTCTGCCCCTGCGTGCAGGGGTTCGCGTTCTTCGTGTTGGACTCGACGAGGTCGCCGACGACCCCGCCGCGCGTCGCATAGATCGTGGATTTGTCGGGCATCGCGAAGTCGAACGCGAAGTTCTGCGGCGGGCAGCAGTGGCTTGCGTTCGGATCCGGGGTGTTGTTGCCCTGTGCGGTGGAGACGATGTTCACGAAGGCCCACGGGAGCCGGTAGAAGCAGTTCGACTGCGCGGCACACACCTCCAGCAGGTCGGTGACGAGGTGCGGCAGCTTCGTCCGGTACCGGAACGGAAAGCCGTGCCGCGTGCCGACGATCCGGGGCCAGACGAGCCCCGCGAAGTGGTCGACCCCGATGGTGTCGAGCGGGAACAGGAGCGGCGCCCCGTACCAGTCGTCGGACCGGAGCGCGAAGCTCTCGTTCGCGTGGATCGTCTCGAGGTTCGCGCTCGCCTGCGTGCCGTTCTGCTCGTAGCCGTCCGCCTCGAACGACGCATTCGTGATCGTTCCGTGGAGGGACGACAGCCCGGTGACTTCGAGGAACTGCGGCGGCACCTGGTCGGGGTCGTGGAAGACGGTCTGGCTGTAGGCGGCGGTCGCGTAGGTGCCCGCAGGCTGCATCGCGACCGGGTACGTCGTCGTGGACTTCACCACGAGCGGACACGGATAGGCCTTCGTGATCCCAGCAGCCCTGCGCGCGACGGTCGGTGTCGGCGTCGGCGGGCAGTTGCTCCCCTGGAAGCGCTCGACGACCGTCATGGTCGAGACGAAGCCGTTCAAGAAGGGCAAGATCGCCGGCGGGTCGTTCGAATCGAGGTCGGCGGCGACCGTCTGCCCCTCCAGGTCGATGGACAGGCTCCAGCGCCCCTTCAGCCCCGAGCACTGGGGGGAGTCGACGACCGGCGAGGCGCCCACCCGCACCCCGTCTTCGAGCCAGAGGATGTCGTCGATCCCGAACTGGTCCTGCTCGTAGCCGCGCGGGTTCTGGAGAATCGGGTTCGGCTTCGAGAAGTCCTGCGCCGGGGCGATCAGCAGGGATATGCACGGCGTCCGGTGCACATTGGCCGTGACGGGGCCGAGCGCAACGGTCGACTCGCCGACCCATTGGCCTTCCTTGGTCTTCCGGGCGATGACGCGCACGCGCCCTCCTTCCCAGAGCGCACCGACCTGGTACGGCCGGTCCGGCTCCCCCTCGGGAAACGAGATGACGGTCTGGTCGTCGAGCGTGATCAGGTGTCGGGCGTCGTCGGTCTCCGTCACCCGCCCGACCAGTACGGTACGGGGGCCGAGGCCGCGGCAGGCTGAGTCCAGCATCGCCTGGACCGAGCCCGCTTCGGCCGCCGCCCTTTCGACGAGGCCCTGCCGGTAGTGGAAGCCCGCCCACCGAAGCTCTTTCGCGTCGGCGTCTCCGCCGCGCGCGGGCTCTCGCAGCACTGCGGCCTCGAGCCCCGCGATCAGCGCTGCGCTCTGCGTGCGATCCTGCTCGAACTGTGCCGTCGCGCTTCGCGCTGCGTCGGCGGCGTCGCAGACCTCACCTTGTTCGAGCTGCTTCACAGCGCTCGCCAGCAAGCGCAGGTCGCCGTCGAGGCTCGTGGCGACGCCGCGAAGGTCCTCGACGCCGCCGAGCCGCAGGTCGACTTCGCCCACGTCGGCCGCCAGCGGCTCGAGCAGCACCCGGCTGTCGTGCAGCAGGTCGGCGAGTGCACAGCCGTCGCGGAGGGGCGGCGCGCCTCGCGGCGTCCCGGCGCAGCGGTCGGAGGCGTCGGCGACACCGTCGCCGTCGGTGTCGCCTCGATAGAGCGGCGGCGGCCGGTCGAGCGGGAGGAACGTAGCCTTCACGAAGGTCGGGCCCTCGATCGTCAGTGTGCATGCTCCGCCGTCTCGACACCCCTCCGACCAGCCGGTGAAGCCGAACCCCTCGGACGGCCTGGCAGTCAGAACGACGTCGCCGCCCAGCGGAAACTCCGCGGCGCACGCGTTGGGGCAGGCGATCCCTGCGGGCGAGCTCGCGACCGTGCCCGCTCCGCGCACGACCACCACGAGCGGCGCCTCGCCGACCGCAGCGGCCGCCGGCGAGCTCGACGTCGGGAGGCTCACCACGGCGAGGACGAGCGCGAGCAGGAGCCCGCCTTTCAGCGGCGCCTGGTTCCGCAGGTTCCCCCCGTAGGACACTCCGCTCCCCCACGTCGCGGCGAAGGGCGAGTATGACACCGCCGGCCCACTTGGGTCAATGCGCGAACCTCAGCGGGGCGAACCTGAACGGAGCCGACCTCTCGAACGCCGACCTCACCGGCGCGATCCTCGAGGCCGCGAACCCCAAGGGCGTGATCTGGTCGAACACGACGTGTCCCGACGGCACGAACAGCACAGCCGACGTGGCACGTGCCTCGGCCACCTCTGAAGCCGGAGTCGAGCCGAGACGCCGCGGTCGCGAACCGCCGCGCTGCGGGGCGGCGGCATCGCGGGCCGAAGTGTGGCAAGGTCCGGCCTCCACCACGGCATCGCCCAGCCTTGGCAGAGAGACTCGACTCCAGCCTCAGCGCGCGCCTGCGCAGAACGGTCGACCGGGACCGCCTGACGGAGAGCGAGCTTCGGGAGCTGAACGCGCAGGCGGACGGCCTGGCGCGGTCGCTGCGCGCGCAGATCCGCGCCGGCGAGGGCAGGCTCCGGCGCCTGACCGCGGACGGGACGAGCGGCGTCGCCGAGTTCGCGGATGAGCTGCGGCGGGTGGAGTCGCTCCGACCGCAGCTCGCGGAGGCTGAGGACCTGCTGGCCGACCTGGAGCAGAAGGCGCGGGAGCTGCGGACGGCGTGGCTGCTCGGCCAGGCGGAGTCGCGACTGC
Organism: Actinomycetota bacterium; assembly: GCA_046734415.1. Taxonomy (GTDB): domain Bacteria; phylum Actinomycetota; class Thermoleophilia; order Gaiellales; family Gaiellaceae; genus DATBLE01. The sequence goes on from JBKPRD010000090.1 coordinate 4,411, forward strand.
GCTAGCCGGCGCTCCGCAGCACCACCTCCAGCGCCGTGCCGCCGCCCGGAGTCGTCGCCAGGCGAAATGCCGCGCCGATCGCGACTGCGCGGGCGCGCATGTTGCGGAGGCCCTGGCCGGACTGGCCGGAGGCCTCGTCGAAGCCGCGGCCGTCGTCGACGATGCGGACGACCCGCTCGCCGTTCCGGAACCCGATCAGCACCGTTGCCTTCCGCGCGCCCGCGTGCCGCCGGACGTTCGCCAGGCCCTCCTGAACGATCCGGAAGATCTCGATCTGCTCGTCGGGCCCGAGCTCGACCCCGCGCTCGATCTCGAGATCGACGTCGAGCCGCCCGTCCGCGGTCAGGACGCCGACGTAGCGGTTGAGCGCCGCGTCGAACGGCGCGGTTCCGCCCGCCGAGGAGAGCGCGAGCACCGCGAAGTGCGCCTCCTGCTGCGCGGCCGTCGCAGCCTCCTGGAGACGAGGCACCACCTCCGCGACGGGCGCGCCCGCGGCGAGCCTCGTCGTCTGGGTCGAGATCGCGAACAGGTACTGGGCGAGGCCGTCATGGATGTCGCGCGCGACGCGGGCCCGTTCCTCGGCGACGGCGCGGCCGAACTCGGCGGCGCGCATCGCCCGCCAGACGCCGACGAGCAGGACGCTGAACGAGAGGAGCCGGAGGAAGTCCCCCTGCGAGACGTAGTCACTCGACAGCGGTGGCGTGAACACGGCGTGGAGCTCGCCGAAGAGCCAGACCGTGGCGCCGAAGGCAAGCCAGCGGTCGAGGTCCTCGCCGTGAGCCCGGTAGCGCAGGCCGAAGCCGACGAGCGCCGCCAGCATGAGCAGGGCCTGAAGGGCGAGGGCGCCGGTGAGCAGGTTCGGCTGCGCGCGGTGGGGCGAGAGCGCGGGCAGCGACGGCTCCAG
>JBKPRD010000091.1:0-2464 GCA_046734415.1 Actinomycetota bacterium
CCCTGAGGAGATCAAGCAGGCGCGCTGGATCGTCAAGGAGCGGCAGGAAATGCTGGCCGAGGCCAAGCGTGAGGCCGAGCGGATCATCCGTGAGGCGCGCGAGGAGCAGACCCGGCTGATCTCCGAGGAGGAGGTCGTCCGCCAGGCCGAGCGCCAGGCCGAGGAGATCGTCGAAGAGGCGCGTGCGCGCGAGCGTGAAATCCGGCTCGGGGCCGAGGACTACGCCGACGACATCCTCAACACTCTCGAGGTGAACCTGTCGAAGTTCATCGCGGCCGTGCAGCGCGGGCGCGAGCGTCTCGCGGGGCGCGAAGAAGCCGAAGTCGGCTAGCCCTGAAGCCTGACCCGCTCAGGCTCGATCAGGAACTTCACGCGCTGCTCACCCGGCTTCCGGCCGGGGTAGGTGTCGACGCCGAGGTACTTCTTCGCGAGGCGGTCGATGTGCTCGTCGGCTCCGTTGTGCGTGTCCTCGACTACGCGGCCCCTGATCTCCGCATACTCGTACGGGTTCTCGCGGTTGACCACGACGAGCGACACCTCTGGCTGGCGACGCACATTCGCCGGCCAGCGCCGGCCCTCGGCGCTGTTGACGGCGATCCGGTCGTCCTCGAGGTCGGCCCAGATGACCGCCTGCCGGGGCTTTCCCGCCTCGTCCTCGGTCGCGAGCGCCACGAAGTTGGCGCCCTGTTCGAACAACTCCCGCGCTCTCCCTTCCATCGCAGCCACGGTTTCTCCTTGGGTCGGGGTGGCTAGCCTCCCAGATATGGGAGGTACGACCGACATCTTCGATCTCGGTCGCCTCAATCTGCACTCCGGCGAGGCGCGGAGGCTGGATCTCGAGGTGATGCTCGACCGCCTGACGCTCGGCGGCCAGGACTACGTCATCGACGGGCGCCGCGTACCGGTCCGGCTCGACGTGGCTCACACCACCTCCGGCTGGTCACTGCGGCTGCGGTTCGACGTGAGGCTGGCGGGGCCGTGCATGCGCTGCCTGGAGCCGGCCAGCCGCGTCATCTCGATCGACGCGCGCGAGGTGGACCAGCCGGGCGGAGGCGACGACCTGCGCTCGCCGTACGTGGACGTCGACGAGCTCGACGTGCACGCGTGGGCGCGCGATGCCCTGGCGCTGGACCTGCCCGCCACGATCGTCTGCAAGGACGACTGCGCCGGCCTGTGTGTGGTCTGCGGCGAGAACCTGAACACGAACCCGCACCAGCACGAAAAGCCCACCGATCCGCGCTGGGCAAAGCTCTCGGAACTGAAGTTGAAATGAGACGATGACCACATTCGAGACAGTTCGCGTGGCGGCAATCCAGGCGACGCCGGTGATCCTCGACGCCGAGGCAACCGTCGAGAAGGCGATCGAGCTTCTAAACCAAGCCGCCGACGACGGCGCCCAGCTTGCAGTCCTCCCGGAGACGTTCGTGTCGCTCTACCCGTCGGGGGCATGGGCCCACGCGGCTGCGCGCTTCTCCGGCTTCGACGAGCTCTGGGACCGGATGTGGGACAGCTCGGTGGACGTGCCCGGCCCGCACGTGGATCGGATTGCGGCCGTTTGCAAGGAGCGCGACATCTGGTGCGTGATGGGCGTGAACGAGCGCGAGAGTGAGCGGCCGGGGTCGCTCTACAACGCGATGCTCACGATCGGGCCGGCCGGCCTGGTGGCAAAGCACCGCAAGCTCATGCCGACCCAGCACGAGCGGCTCTTCCACGGCATCGGCGCCGGCGACGACCTGGCCGTCGCGGACACGCCGCTGGGGCGGATCGGCGGATTGATCTGCTGGGAGAACCGCATGCCGCTGGCGCGCTACGCGCTCTACAAGCAGGGTCCGCAGATCTGGGTCGCGCCGACCGCCGACGACACCGACGGATGGCTCGCGAGCATGCGCCACATCGCGATCGAGTCGGGCGCCTACGTCGTCAGCGTGCCGCAGTACATCCCCCGTGCGGCGTTCCCCGACGACTTCCCCGCGACGCTTCCGGACAGGGAGGTCTTCGGCAACGGCGGCGCCGCGATCGTCGAGCCAGGCGACGGGAAGGTCATCGCCGGGCCCCTGTACGGCGAGGAGGGGATGGTCGTGGCCGATTGCAACCTGCGCGACGGCCTGCACGCGAAGCGATTCTTCGACGCGGTCGGGCACTACGGGCGCGAAGAAGTCCTGCTGCCACCGGAGCCGGCTCCGGTGGAAGATGTGCCACTGCTCTGACGTTCTTTCGCCGTGAAATCACTCGGACTCGCGGCCCTCTGTGCGGCCGCACTGACGCTCGCAGCGCCGGCGCTCGCTGCTTCGAACGGTGGCAAGATCGCCTTCGCGTCTGGTGACCCGCTCCATATCTGGACCGTCAAGCCGAACGGCCGCGCGCTGCACGATCTGAACGCGGGCGCGCCGGCCGACAAGGCCTACTGCAGCCCCGCGCTCTCGCCGGACGGCACGCGCATCGCCTACGTCGACCGGTACACCAA
>JBKPRD010000092.1:0-13846 GCA_046734415.1 Actinomycetota bacterium
GGCGAGCGTGTCCAGCCCGAGCTGGAACCGGCGCGCGTCGGTGGCGGGATCCGCCGCGGCCCGGCCGGTCACGCGCCGGAAGCGTGTGCCGCCGAGCCCGGGCATCACCCGCTCCTGCTCGAAGAAGTGCCACTGGAGCACGTGCGCGCGCCCGGCGTGGTCACTCGGGAGGTACTCCGTGCCCTCGCCGAGGTACCAGAGAATGGCGTTCGACTGGGCGATCAGCTCGCCGTCGTCGGTTTCGAGCACCGGCGTCTCGCGCAACGGGTTCACGCGCGCGTACTCGTCGGTCAACGTGTCGCCGGCGAAGATGTCGACCGGCACACGCTCGTACCGCAGCCCGAGCAGCGCGAGCAGGAGCCGCACCTTGTAGCAGTTGCCGGAGGCGGAGTAGTCGTAGAGGCGCATGAAGGTGGAAACACGAAGGGACGGGAGAACGTGAGGCGAAGCCGCGGCGGCTCCGCCTCCAAGCGTTCCTAGCCGAGCGCCGCCGCGACGCTTTTGCCGTCGGTGACGACCGAGACGTTCTGCAGCGCGTAGTTGATCGACGCGTTGTGCCAGTCGGCGTTCATGGTCGAGCAGCAGTCCTCGGGGACGACCATGAAGAAGCCCTTGTCCGCGCCGGTGCGGGCGGTGTGCTCGATCGACATGTTCGTCCAGGCGCCGGTGACGACGATCGTGTCGACGCCGAGCCCGGCGAGGAGCGTCTCCAGCCGGCTCCCCTGCCAGCCGCTCATCCGCATCTTCTCGACGACGTGGTCGCCCTCCTGCGGCTCGAGGCCGTCTGCGGGCGCGGCGCCCCACGTGCCGCGCACGAGCGCGTTGGCGTCCTTGACGCCCTGGAAAAGCGGCGCGTTCAGCTTCAGGCCGGGCGCGCCCTCCTCGACGATGTACCAGACGTGGATCACGTGCCCGCCGGCCTTGCGCATCGCGTCGGCGAGGGCCTTCACGTTCTCGACCACGTTCTGGTCCTTGGCGTGCTGAGCGGCACCGGTCTCCTCCCAGGCACCCCCTTCCATCATCACGTCGTTCTGCAGATCCTGGATCAGCATCGCGGTGCGCTTGGGGTCCAGCTTCAGCGGTTCGTCTGCCATCGATCCTCCTAGGACATGTACGGCTCGCGGCGGGGGCCGACCTTCGTCTCGACCGCGTACAGGGACGTCGAGCTCGGGATGAACAGGGTGTGCCAGTCGGGACCGCCCCAGGCGAGGTTGCCGGTGTTCTCGGGAATCCGGATCACGCCGAGGTGCTCCCCTTCGGTGCTGATCACCCAGACGCCGCCGGGGCCGGTCACCCAGATGTTGCCTTCCTCGTCGCACTTCATCCCGTCCGGGATCCCCTCCTCGATCACGCCCGAGCCGATGCCCTCGAAGAACATGCGGCCGTTCGCGAGCGTCCCGTCCGAGTTGACGTCGTAGACCTTGATCCACGCCTTTGGCGTGTCGTTGATGTAGAGCAGCGACTCGTCCGGCGAGAAGCACAGGCCGTTGGGCTGCTCGTACTCGTCCTGCTCGACGACGAGCTCCGGATCGCCGCCGCCAGGCGGAACCCGGAAGACGCCCTGCCAGCCCAGCACGCGCTCGCGCTCGACGCCGAAGACGGGCATGCGTCCGAACCACGGGTCGGAGAACCAGATCGACCCGTCCGACTTGACGACGACGTCGTTCGGGCTGTTCAGCTCCTTGCCCTCGTAGTGCGAGGCGAGCACCTCACGTTCGCTGCCGGTGCCGTCCGGATCCATCCGGACGAGCGAGCTCGTCGAGTGCTCGCACACGATCAGCAGCCCGTTCGGGTCCAAAGTCATCCCGTTGCCCTTGTTGCTCGGACTGGCAACGACTTGGACCCCGTTCTGCTCGTCCCAGCGCCGGCGCGTGTCGGCCGGCATGTCCGAGAAGAGGAGGAACTGCCCCTCCGCGTTCCAGATCGGCCCCTCCGTGAAGGTGAAGCCGCTGCCGAGCTGCTTGACCTCGACGTTCTCGTCGACGAGCCGCCCGAGCTTGTCGGACCTCGCGTCTACTGCGCTCACGCTCTGCCTCCTCTACGTCGCAAGAGGAGCCGAACCTAACACGGCGCGCAAGCAGAAGGGTCAGGCTCGAGCCTGACCCTTCGAGCTACTCGGCCGCTTCGAAGTCGAGCGCGAGCGAGTTGATGCAGTAGCGCTGCCCGGTCGGGTGCGGCCCGTCTGGGAAGACGTGGCCGAGATGCGAGTCGCACGCGGCGCAGCGCACCTCGATCCGGCGCATCCCGTGGCTCTCGTCCAGCTCGGTCTCGACCGCGTCCTCGGCGGCCGGCTCGAAGAAGCTCGGCCAGCCGGAGCCGGAGTCGAACTTCGCGTCCGATCGGAAGAGCTCGGCGCCGCACGCGCCGCACCGGAAGACGCCGTCCTGCTTCACCCAGTTCAGGTCGCCCGACCAGGGCGGCTCGGTTGCCGCGCAGCGGAGGATCGCGTAGCGGTCGGGGTCGAGCTCCTGCCGCCACTCCGTGTCTGTCTTACGAATTTTCTCCATGCTGATCAGTCCACCGAGGCGTGGATTCGTTGCTTCGCCGTCTTCAGCGGGCCGCCCTCGCGGTGCGCCCGGACGGCGAGGATCTCGGCGAGGATCGAGAGCGCAGTCTCCTCCTGCGTGTCCGCGCCGACGTCGAGGCCGCACGGCCCTGAGATGCGCTCGGACGCCTCCTCGGAGACGCCGGCCTCGAGCAGCCGTTCGCGGCGGCGCTCCTGGTTCCGGCGGGAGCCGAGCGCGCCGATGTAGAACGCCTCGGTCTCGAGAGCGCCTTTGAGCGCGGGCTCGTCGAACTTGTCGTCGTGGGTGAGGACGACGATCGCGGTCTGGTGGTCGGGCGCGACCTGCGCCAGCGCGTCCTCGGGCCACTCGACGACCAGCTGGTCGGCGCTCGGGATCCGCTCCTTCGTCGCGAACTTCGCCCGCGCGTCGGCGACGATCACCGTCCAGCCGAGCAGCTTTGCGGCGCGCGCGAGCGCCTCCGCGGTGTCGACGGCGCCGTAGACGAACAACCGCGGCGGCGGGCCGTACCACTCGGCGAACACCTTGGAGCCGTCCGCCAGCTCGAGCAGGCGGTTGCGACCTCCCCGGACCAGCTCGTCGAAGTGGCCGACCGCCTCGTCCGGGACGCCGTCCCCGAGCTGCTCGCCCCCTTCGACGACGAGCAGCTTCCCACCCGCGCCGTCGCCCTCCACGACCGTGAACAGCACGGCGCGGTCTCCTGCGCGGGCGAGCTCCGTCAGGCGTTCGATCACTCGACGCGCTCCACGAAGACGTCGATCTCGCCGCCGCAGGGCAACCCGACCTCCCAGGCCTCCTCGTCCTTGATCCCGTAGCTGAGCAGCTTCGGCTTCCCGCTCTTCAGCACCTCACGTGCGTTCTCGTAGACGTCCGACTCGACGCAGCCGCCCGAGACCGAGCCGCACATCTTTCCGGACTCGGACACGGCGAGGCTCGTGCCGACCGGACGTGGCGCCGATCTGCGCGTGGCGACGACGGTGGCGACGACGACCTTCTCGCCGCTCTCGCGCCAGCGCTCGACCTCTTCCAGGATCTCCTTCACGCTGCGTGCCTCCTCTCGATGCCGGCGAGGACGCCGGCCAGGTCTTCCAGACTCGCCAGATTGTGCCCGGGCAGGAACCGGTCGACGAACGGCAGCGCGGCCCGCATCCCGCCGGCGAGCGGCTCGTAGTCCGGGTGGCCCTTGAGCGGGTTCACCCAGACGACCGCGTACGCGCAGCGCGCGAGCCGCGCCATCTCGCGGGCGACGGTCGCCGTGTCCTCGCGCTCCCAGCCGTCGGAGACGATCGTCACGACCGCGCCGCGCGAGAGCGCCCGCCGGCCCCAGAGGTCGTTGAACGCCTTCAGCGACGCGCCGATCCGCGTGCCGCCCGACCAGTCGACGACGCGCTTCGACGCCTCCTCGAGCGCCCGCTCCGGATCCGGCCCGGAAAGCTCCTCCGTCAGCCGCGTCAGCCGAGTCCCGAACGCGAACGCCTCCACCCCGCGCCCGCTCTCGAGCAGCCCGTGGACGAAGAGCAGGATCGCCCGCGAGTACGGCTCCATCGATCCGGAGACGTCGCAGAGCACGATCAGCTTCCGGTGGGTCTCGAGCCGCGAGCGGAAGGCGCGCTCGACCGGATCGCCGCCGGTCGCGAGCGACGCGCGGACGAGCCGGCGCAGGTCGAGCGTGTCGCCGCGCGGGTGGCGCCGCAGGCGGCGCGACCGACGCACCGGGCGCGATCGGGCCAGCTCGGCGATCAGCCGCCGCAGCTTGGCGAGCTCGTCCGGTGCCAGCTCGGAGAAGTCCTTCTCGCGCAGCAGCTCCTCGGCGCTCCACCCGGCGGCGCGCTCCTCGCCGTCGGGGCCGGCCTCTGCGACCTCGTCGGCGCCGTCGCGCGAGGATGCGTGGACGCGGCGAACGCGCTCGATCCGCGGCGTTCGCGGAGGCGCGAGCTCCGGCGCGCGCAGGAACCACGCCGCGAACGCACGGTCGAACGCCTCCAGGTCCTCGGCCCGGGAGACGAGCGTCTGGCGCAGCGCCCAGTAGACGTCGTCCCGCCGCGCGAGCTCGATCGCGTCCAGCCCCTGCAGCGCGTCGATGATCCGTCCGGGGCCGACCTCCAGCCCGGCCTCGCGCAGGACGCGGCCGAAGGTGACGACCTGCCGTACGAGCGCGTCAGCCGGCAGCACGCGCCTCCTCGACCAGTGTCGCCAGCGCCGCGTCGCGCACCGTCTCGAGATCCTCGTGGTACTTCAGCACCGAGCCGAGCGTCTGCTCGACGATCGCCGCGTCGAGGTCCTGCCGACCGAGCGCGGCGAGCGCCTGCGCCCAGTCGATCGTCTCGGCCACGCCGGGCGGCTTCGCCAGGTCGAGGCCCCGAAGTCCGCGCACGAACATCGCCGCCTGTGCCGCCAGCCGCTCCGGGATGCCGGGGACGCGCAGCCGCACGACCTCGATCTCGCGCTCCAGCGTCGGGTGTCCGATCCAGTGGAAGAGGCAGCGCCGCTTGAGCGCGTCGTGAAGCTCGCGGGTGCGGTTCGAGGTCAGGATCACGCTCGGCCGGCGCGCGGCCGTGATCGTGCCGATCTCAGGGATCGTGATCTGGAAGTCGGAGAGGACCTCCAGCAGGAACGCCTCGAACTCCTCGTCGGCGCGGTCGATCTCGTCGATCAGCAGCACGACCGGCTCGGAGCTCTCGATCGCCTCGAGCAGCGGCCGCCGGATCAGGAACTCGGGCCCGAAGAGCTCCTCCTCGTCGACCGTGCCCTCCTGCGCGGCGCGGATATGCAGCAGCTGCCGCGAGTAGTTCCACTCGTAGACCGCGTGCGCGACGTCGAGGCCCTCGTAGCACTGCAGGCGGATCAGCCGCGCCGGCAGCGCCCGCGCGAGCGCCTTCGCCGCCTCCGTCTTGCCTACCCCAGCCTCGCCCTCGAGCAGAAGCGGCTTCTCGAGCCGGAGCGAGAGATAGAGCGCGGTCGCAAGGCCCTGGTCCGGCAGGTATTCCGCGTCGCGGAGCGAGCGCTCGAGCGCCTCGATCGACTCGAATGGCATCGCCTTAGGCTAGACGGAGGCGACCAGGAGCGGAGGTGCCGGCTTTGCCGGTGCCGGAGCAGGCATGGCGCGACTCTAGCGCGTTGACATCGCCTGCCCGGGGGCGTATCTAGTCGGTTGTGCCTGCACACGAGCTGAAACTGCTCTCGCTGATCGACGTCGAGGTCGAGTCGAGCTTCCTCGTCCTCGCGCACGACATGGGCATCCCGATCTGGGTTCACACCTGGGGCACCCTGATCCTCGGCAACTCTGCCGGGCCGATCCTCGTCGACACGGGCGCGCGGGACCCGGAGATCATGGGGCGGCTCCACATGCAGGGCCGCGTGGACGAGGACATGCAGCTCGAGAACGCGCTCGCGGCGTACGGCGTCGAGCTCGGTGACGTGGCGGCGGTGCTGCACACGCACTGCCACATCGACCACGCGGGGCAGGACCACCGCTTCCCGATGACGACGCCGGTGGTGATGAACCGCCGCGAGCTCGAGTACTCCGCATCCGGGCTGATGGGCGGGCAGTATCCGCCCGAGTACGTCAAGCACCACATCGACCGGCTGCACACACCGGGAGCGCTGCGCCTCCTCGACCTCGAGCTCTCCGGCCCGGACGAGGTCTTCTCCGGCATCGTGTGTGAGGCCGCCGGCGGGCACACCGAGGGCTCGATGAACATCCTCGTCGAGACCGCCGAAGGGACGGCCTGCATCTGCGGCGACATCATCTACGACGTCCAGAACCAGGTCGTCGAGCCGTGGCACCAGGTGCTCGCCCACGAGCCGCAGACGACCGGCAACCATGGACTGACGAAGCGGGGGGAGAAGGCGGCGATCAAGCGTGCGCTCAACCACGCGTTCGTCCTGCCGTCACACGACTTCCCCGCCCGGGTAGAGGGTGGCCGCGTCGTCGCCCGGCTGAAGCACGAGGTGCCCGGCCCGGAGTGGTCGATCGAGGAGTTCGCGGCGGAGTTCGCCCTGCCGGTCGCAGCGGTCTGAAGCGTCAGTCCGGCGAGCGCCGGAGGGCGCGCGAGAGCGCCTCGCGGAGCACGGCCGCGGCGTCGGCGGCAGCCTCCCGTGCGCGCCACGCGACGAAGCCGTCCGGCCGCACGAGCACGGCGCCGCCGGAGCCGACCCCGTAGAGATCAGCGAAGGGCGCCGAGATGAAGTCGGCCCCATCCCTGTACGCCTCGACGGGAACACCGACGCTCTTCGTGACGGAACCGGCGGCCGCGCACCACGCATCTCCCTCGGCGCCTGCCAGGAGTACGAAGTCCCGGCCGAACAGATCGAACAACGAGCAGGAGCCGACACTCCGCTCCACGACCAGGTATGGTGCCCGAGTCCCCGGCCGTGCCGAGAGCTCGTGCGGGTCCTCCCACGGCGGGCCGTCGTCGCCCGGTTCGACCTGGACCGCGTCGGAGCGGTACCGATAGCCCAGCTCGACCGCAGCCTCTCCGACGAGCGGCATCAGATTCTCCTTGCCGAGCCCGGGGTCGAGCCGAAGGACGTAGCGCGTGTAGGCCTGCTCGGTCGTGAACTCGCCGACCGGCCGCCGCTCCGCGTCGTAGGTCTCGAGCAGCGCCGGGCGTGCCCTCCCGTCGAGCACGTACTGCAGCTTCCAGGCGAGGTCGTAGGCGTCCTGGACGCCCGCGTTCCCGCCGAAGCCCCCGGTCGGGGGCATCACGTGCGCGGCGTCGCCCGCAATCAGGACGCGGCCCGCCACGAAGCGCTCGGCCCAGTCGGCCATCGCCGACCAGCGCTGCACGTTCTCGATCCGGACGGGCAGGTCCGGCGTCCCCAGCGCGAGGCGGACGTGGCCGATGCACGTCTCCTCGCTCATGTCCTCGCCGATCACGGTCGAGCGGTTTCCCTCCTCGTCGATCGTGGCGTTGACGACGAGAAAGCCCGCGTCGCCGTCGATCGAGAAGCGGAAGAAGCCGACGAGCCGCGGGTTGAACACGTAGACCACGCTCAGGTTGCGATCGCCGAGAAGCTCGCGCACGTCGGCACGGAAGTAGATCGTGATGCTGTCCGAGAAGCTGCCGTGGCCGAGCATCCGGACGCCCAGCTGCTCGCGACTCGGGCTGTGCGCGCCGTCTGCGGCGATCAGGTACTTCGCGCGAACCGTCTGCTCGGCGCTTCCCTCACGCGGGCGGATACGCGCCGTCACCCCGTCGTCGTCCTGGGCGATCTCGACGACCTCCGCCGCGTACCGCACCTCGGCGCCGACCTGCTCTGCCTTCGCGAGCAGGACGGGCTCGAGCCCGATCTGGGTGATGAACAGGCGCGCCGACGGGCTGAGGTCTTCGACGCCCTCGTTGATCGTCCGGAAGTACCACTCGAGCTCCTTCCCGCCGAGACTCTCGACCGAGACGATCGCGCCGTTCTGGACGAACTCCCGCGCGGCCGCCTCCTCGATCGCGGGCTCGATGCCGACGGCGCGGTAGGTCTCCATCGTGCGCTGGTTGACGAGCGCCGCCCGCGGGTGGATCGCGGTGCCCACATGGCGCTCGACCACGAGCGACGGAACGCCACGCGCGCCGAGGAACACGGCCGCGGAGAGGCCGACGAGACTGCCGCCGGCGATGAGGACAGGGACGTCCTCGGTCACGACCCGGAACGATACGACGTCACGCTGTCACGCACTACTTGACGCTCCATCCGGTCGATGTTTACCGTTCTTGAACACCCCGAATCGGGACCGGAAGGAGCAAGCGCATGACCATTGCCTCGCGCGGCGCCACGATGGCGGTCGACTGGGAGCAGCGGGTCGACTTTCCCCGCCTGCGCCGGGAGCGACTCGAGCGGGCGAAGGCCGCGCTCGCCGCCTCCGACCTCGGCGCCCTCCTTCTCTTCGACCCGAACAACATCCGCTACGTGACGAGCTCGCACATCGGCGAGTGGGCGCGGGACAAGAACGCACGCTTCGTCCTGCTCTGCCGGGACTCCGACCCGATCCTCTGGGACTTCGGCTCGGCAGCGCGACATCACCAGCTCTACGCGCCGTGGCTGCCGGAGTCGAGCTGGCGCGCGGGCGTGACGAGCATGCGCGGCGCGATGCCCGACGAGACGGGCGTGCCCGACTCGATGGCGGCGAAGATCGTGCGTGAGCTCGAGGAGCGGGGGCTGAAGGGCGAGCCGCTCGGCGTCGACATGTCCGACCTGGTCACGCTGGAGGCGCTCCACCGGGCCGGGATCGCGACGACGGACGCCCAGCGCGTGATGCTGTCGGCCCGGAAGCTCAAGACCGAGGACGAGCAGGCGCTCCTCTCGCACGCCGCCGCGATCGTCGACGCGGTCTACGAGCGGATCTACGAGCTGCTCCGGCCCGGCGTGCGCGAGCACGAGATCGTCGCCGAGGCGATGCGTGTCCTCTTCGAGCTCGGCTCCGAGCACGTCGAGGCGATCAACGCCGTCTCCGGCGACCGCTGCAACCCGCACCCGCACGTCTTCTCCGACCGGCTGATCAGGCCGGGCGACCAGGCCTTCTTCGACATCATCCACTCGTTCATGGGCTACCGGACGTGCTACTACCGGACGTTCTGCGTCGGCAGCGCCTCCGCGAGCCAGGTCGAGGCGTACCGGCAGTGCCGGCAGTGGCTGGACGACGCGATCGAGCTCGTGCGGCCGGGGATGACGACGGACAAGATCGCTGAGGTCTGGCCGACCGCGGAGGAGCTCGGCTTCCCGAGCGAGGAGTCGTGCTTCGGCCTCCAGTTCGGCCACGGCCTCGGGGTCGGCCTGTACGAGTCGCCGATGATCTCGCGCCTGCACTCCTTCGACGACCCGGTCGAGATCGAGGAGGGGATGGTCTTCGCCCTCGAGACGTACTGCCCCGCGACCGACGGAACGTCGGCCGCCCGGATCGAGGAGGAGGTGCTGGTCACGGCGGACGGCTGCGAGGTCCTCACCCGTTTCCCGGCGGACGAGCTGCTCGTCTGCGGCCGGATCTACACGCGCGGCGCCGACTTCGCCGAGCTCGAAGCCTCGCGGTGACCGACGTCCACGCACCCGCCGCAGCGGACCAGGCGACGATCCTCGCCCTCTACCGGCGGATGACGCTCATCCGTGCCTTCGAGGAGCGCGTGCAGTCGCTGTTCCTCGAGGGGCACGTGCACGGGACGACGCATCTCTGCTCAGGGCAGGAGGCGACGGAGGTCGGCGTGGCGAGCATGCTCCGCCCCGGCGATCGCGTCGCCGGCACGTACCGCGGCCACGGTCACGCGCTCTCGCTGGGGCTCGAGCCGCAGAAGCTCATGGACGAGCTGCTCGGACGGGCGACAGGCGTGTGCGGAGGCCGCGCGGGGTCGATGAACGTGATCGACCTCGAGCACGGCCTGATCGGGTGCTTCGGAATCGTCGGCGGCAGTATCGCAGCGGCGACCGGCGCGGCGCTGGCGCTCCAGGACTCCGGCAACGTCGCCGTCGCGTACTTCGGCGACGGCGCGGTCAACCAGGCCTACTTCTACGAGTGCCTCAACTTCGCGAAGGTCTTCTCGTTGCCGGCGCTGTACGTCTGCGAGAACAACGTCTACGGCGAATACACGCGGTCGGAGGACGTGACGGCCGGGAGCGCGATCAGCCGCGTCGAGGCGATGGAGCTCCCCGCGCAGGTCGTCGACGGCAACGACCTGTGGGCGGTGCGGCAGGCCGCCGGGGCGGCGCTGGAGAACATCCGCGCCGGACAGGGCCCGGCCTTCATCGAGGCGCTCACGTACCGGTTCGTCGGCCACTCTCGCAGCGATCCCGGCAAGTACCGCCCCGACGGCGAGCTCGACAGCTGGCGCGAGCGCGATCCGCTGGTCGTCGCGCGGGCGCGGCTGATCGACGAGGGCGTCGCGCGGGGAGAGCTGGACGCGCTGGAGGCGGAGGTGGCCGGGGAGCTCGACGAGGTCGAGGCAGCGGCGCTCGCTGCGCCGTTCCCCGATCCGGCCGCGCCGGCGAGTGAGTTCGCTCCTGCCGCGCAGAGCTAGCGTGCACGTCGTCGGCAGGCTCGCGGAGACCGCGCCGGACGAAGGACTCTACGCCGGCCGTGCCGCGGGCCTCACACGCCGCGCGCTCTTCGACCGTGACCGCGGAACCGTCCACCACTCGCTCGTCCACTTCCAGCTCGATCCGGACGGGCGGATCGACCGCCACATGCATGCGTTCGAGCAGGCCCTGTACGTACTCGAGGGATCGATCGTGGTCGACGTCGCCGGCGTGGGCGAGGAACTGGACGCGGACGACTACCTCTGGCTCGAGGTCGGCGTGCCGCACGCGCACGGGAACCCGTCGGCCGAGCCGGCCGTGTGGCTGGAGGTGAGCGCACCGAACCCGGGCGCGCGCTTCGAGGACACGGTCTTCACCGAGGGTCCCGGCGCTGGGTCCGAGGTGCCGTATCGCCGCGGACACTTCGACGTCGCCGACCTGCCCGAGCCCAGCGGAGACATCCTCGCGGGCGCCGGCGCGAACGTCGGCGGCGCCTCCGTCCGTCTCCTCGTCAACCAGGATTTCGGTGCGAGCCAGTTCGTCCTGATGGCGCTCCAGTACGTCCCCGGTGGGGCGATCAAGGAGCACGACCACGCCTTCGAGGAAGGCTTCTACATCGTCGAGGGCCAGCTCGAAGGCGACCTGGACGGGGAGAAGCACACGTTCGGTCCCGGCGACTACTTCTGGAGCGGCGTCGGGAGCACCCACGAGCTGACGAACCGGTCCGATACCCCCGTCCGCTGGCTGGAGACGCAGGCGCCCCAGCCGCCCTCGCGCCACCAGTTCCGCTATCTCGGCGACTGGGAGAGGCTCGCCGGCGCCTCCTCGTAACGCGCCGGGAGGGCCGACCACCTCGCCGAGCCGAGCAGGAGCAGGAGGCCTGCACAGGCCTCGAGCCATGATCCGGAGCCGAGGCTGCCGAAGTCCTCGAAGGCGGTCACGACGACGCCGGCCGCGAGGAGGCCGAAGCTCGCAGCCGCGACGACGACTCGAAGCTCCGCGGCGGCCGCCCTGCCGGCACCGGCCGCAACGAGGAGCGCCGCGTTGAGGCTAGCCAGAAGCAACATCAAGAAACCGAGGGCGTGGCCTGAGGACGAGATGTTCCAGAAGCTGTCGCCGCCGCTCTGCACCGGCAACCAGATCCCCACGGCGAGCAGGACGATGCCGAGCAGGCTCGTCAGTTCCTCCGCGCCTCGGCGCTCGGCAGTGGGCTGGAACGACGAATGCGCGGCGACGAGTGCGCCGACCGGGATCAGCACCGTACAGAGCCCGAGCCATGCGCCGGCGCGCAGCGAGCCAAGGCTGTCGAATGCGAGCACGGCCGGGAAGTACAGGAAGAAGCCGAACGGCGCGGCGCCCAGCGCCGCTCCGAGTGTGCCGGATCCGACTTCCGCCGGGAACCAGCTCGACAAGGCGAGCAGCACGACGAGGAACGCCGCGGTCGTGCCGTCGTCGACGTAGCGAGCGCTCCCAGCCGGCCCGGAGACGAACGGGAGCGAGACGGCGAGGAGGCCGCACACGAGGCCCAGGAGGATCACAGCTCTGCCAAGTACGCCTGCCGACATCTCGGAGCGGCGAATATCACATAATCGCGCGGTGGACGAGGCAGCCGCCCCCGCAGCCCCGAGGACGTTCGTCCCTCCGATCGGGCTCGACACGCTCGCGGCCGGCGCTGTCCTCCTCGCCGGAACGATCCTCTTCCTCTGGTACGCGCCCGGCTCGTACCAGATCTACCTGGCGCTGCACATCCTCGCCGTCACTGTCTGGGTCGGCGGCGACGTCACCCTGACGACGCTCGGGATCGTCTTCGAGCAGAAGCGGGACGGGCCGACGCTCGCAGCGCTCGGGCGCATGGGCACCTGGATCGGCACTCGTGTCTACACGCCGGCGCTGTTCTTCGTCTTCGGGTTCGGGGTGGCGCTGGTCGAGAAGTCGGGGCTGCCGTGGGATCAGTTCTGGATCATCTTCGGCGTCGTCGGCTGGTCGCTGGCGATGGCGATCGGGATCGGCTTCGTCGGGCCCGAGCTCGGCCGGATCGACGCCGCGGCGCAGCAGTTCGGCCCGGAGTCACCGGAGGTGGCGAGGCGGGTCAAGCGGCTGTTCACGATCTTCCGCTTCGACACCGCGCTGCTCATGCTGATCGTGATTGACATGACGGCGAAGCCGACGTTCTGACCGGCCGCGCTAGGAGCCGAGCCAGGCCCGGACCGACTCGACGATCGCGTCGGCTCCAGGGAGGAAGGCGTCCTCGAGCGGAGGGCTGTACGGGATCGGCAGATCCTCCGTCGTCAGCCGCCACGCCACGTCGAGCTGCCCGAGCGCGCGCTCCGTCACCCGCGCGAGCACCTCGCCGGCCCAGCCGCCGGTCGCCGGGCCCTCCTCTACGACCAGCAGCCGGTTCGTCGCCTCGACCGAGCCGACGACGGTGTCGACGTCGAGCGGCCTCAGGGTCCGGAGGTCGATCACCGTCGCTTCGATTCCCTCGGCCGAGAGCGTCTCCGCCGCCTCGAGCGCGTCGTGAACACCCTTCATCGCTGCGGCGATGGTCAGGTCCGCGCCCTCGCGCACGACGACCGCCCTGCCGATCGGGACGACCTCGCCGTTCGCCTCGCCCTTGAGCGCGTACAGCCGCTTGTGCTCCAGAAAGAGGACCGGGTTGTCGTCGCGGATCGCGGACTTGAGCAGGCCCTTCGCGTCGCCGGACGTCGACGGGCACACGATCTTCAGCCCCGGCACGCCCAGCAGCCAGGACACCGGCATCTGCGAGTGGATCGCCCCGAACCGTCCGCCGGCACCGCACGCGGACCGGATCACGATCGGCGCGGTTCCCTGCTCGTTCGAGAGGTACCAGTACTTGGTCGCCTGGTTGATCAGGCTGTCCATGACGAGCGGCAGGAAGTCCGCGAACATGATCTCGACGACCGGGCGAAGTCCGCTGACAGCGCTTCCGAACGCCGCCCCCGCGAGCGCCAGCTCGGAGATCGGCGTGTCGATGACCCGGCGGGGTCCGTGCTTCTCGAGCAGTCCGGGCGTGACCGCGAAGACCCCGCCGGCGGCGGCGACGTCCTCGCCGATGAACACCACCCGCTCGTCGCGCTCCAACTCCTCGTCGAGCGCCTCGCGGACGGCGTCACGGAAATCGAGCTCCGCCATGGCGGAACAATAACCGGCACTGTCAAGTACTGGTGAACGTGTCTCGACGCAGCGATACAATCGTGCGGTGGGGAAGCAGGCTCCGCAGCGCGCGCGCCGGCAGGCCCGGCCGCCGCTCGACGAGGACGTCGGCCCGCGGCTGCGGGCGCACCGCGAGCAGCGCGGGCTGAGCC
>JBKPRD010000093.1:0-7132 GCA_046734415.1 Actinomycetota bacterium
GGCGCGGTCCGCGCTGCGGTCGCTATCCAGCGGAAGCTCTCACCCTCTCCGCACGGCCAACGCAATGCGGCGCGGCTCTCGTTTCGCATTGGCGTGCATATAGGCGACGTGCTCGAGAAGGCCGACGGCAGCGTCTACGGCGACGGCGTCAACATCGCTGCCCGGCTGCAGGCGCTGTGCGAACCCGGCGGCGTGATGGTCTCGCAGGCTGTCCACGGCGCGGTCGCCAGCCGTATCCGCGGCGGCTTCGACGACGCGGGGGAGCAGGCGATGAAGAACATCCCGCATCCGGTGCGCGCGTTTCGGTTGCGTGCCGAGGGCCACAGCCCCACTCACCGCTTCGGCCGCCACGCAGTGGTGCCGCCTCTGGATGAGCACGGCGAGTCGTCATCCGAATCAATACCTGAGTCGAGGCCAGCAGCCGCTGTCCCCGAACCTCCCGGCCATCTTTGCGTTGAGGAATCTAGGACGCCGGCAAGCAAGCGAGATCCTGGAGACGCGCAAAGCCGCGTAGCCAGCGCGAGCTTGCGAGCCCCCACGGCGGTTGTTGGCCCTTGAAGGAAGAGCCGACCTCGGCAATTGGCTATGCGCGTGCGGGTCGCCGTGGCGACTCAGAGCGAAAGTGATCAGAGCGCCTAATCCGCCTGGTGTAGGCAGTCAGCTGGCTCTCATAGCGAAAGCAACCGCTAGACTGGAGAACCTCAGAACGGCTCCGTGACGACGCGTCTGGCCGACGGAAGTGATCTCTCGCTGGCGCGAGATAGGCCCTTCTGCTCGGGGAAGATTGCGAGGACGTGAACGAGACTCCCGAACCGCAATGGTCGGCCCCGTTGATGGCCTTAGGGACCCGCGGCGGACGCAGGTCGTTGGACTTCGTGGCGAGGAAGGCTCATCGTCAGAACGCACCCGGCCGCTGGGTTGTTTTTCACCGTGAGCGTGCCCCCGTCGGCTTCGACGTTGCGCTTGGCGATGGAAAGCCCGAGACCCAATCCGCTCCTGTCGGTGCTGCGCTGCGTGAAGGGCGTGAACATCGTCTCCGCGGTGCCAGCAGAAAGACCGCCGCAGTGGTCTCTGACTTCGATGACGATGTGCTCGGCCGCAGCGTATGCGTTCAACAGGACCTCCGTGTGAGGCTGAGTGAACTTGAAGGCGTTCTGAAGCAGGTTCGTCAAGGCCGAGAGGAGCCGGTCTCGGTCACCCTTGATGGCCAGGAGAGAGTCGACCGGCATCACTTGGAAGTCGCATCCCCGAGAGCTGGCGTCCAGGGAAGCGGCATCCTTTGCCTCGGCGATGAAAGCAGAAAGTGCGAACAACTCGTGCTTCTGAGGCTCGCCGGCTGCAGCTCTTACCTCGACCAGGGAACGGGTCACGAGCGCCGACAGTGCCACCAAGCTCCTTTTCAATAGCGAACCAGTAGAGCCGGCGATCGAAAGCTTGCCCGACTCGAGCGCCGTGAAAGCCATCGTTGCGGTTTGTAGCCAGTTCCGCAGTTCATGGGCCAGAAAACCGAGCTTTTGGGCGACGTCGGCCGTGTGCTGAACGGCAACAGTGGCGTCGCGTTCGACCACGAACTCCGTGACTGCGTCGGCGATCGCGTTGTCGAGACAGCGGTTCAGCGTGCGGAACTGGTCGACTGAGAACGGTGCATCGAGCTCGACCGCCAAATCGGTGATGGCCTGGCAGAGATCGCCGTAGTCGTGAACGACCTGGTTGACGGAGTAGCCGAGTTGGAGGAGCTGCTTGCCATGGGCCGTAGCGGTTACACCGATCTCCGACAGAGCCGTCACGTCGCCGCCGGCCGGTCCGGAGATCAGGATGCTTTCGGCGTCGTGGCCGTCTTCTTCCGCCTGCAGCGTCCGCGTCAGCTGGCTGAGAAAGAGCGGCACCCCGTTTGCGAGCTGCGCTGTCGTGGCAGCCCGTGTCGGTCGTGCCGCGACCTTCGCCTTGCAGCGGGCGATGAGTTCGTCTCGGTGTCGCAGAAGAAAAGCATGCATGAGGCCTCCTCACGTCTGGCACGCGATGTCGCGTTCGCGGCGGACGCGCAAGCCCCGTTGCAAAGTGTCGCCCACTCGACGGATTCGCTCTGTTCGATAGCGCACAAAGGCGTCAGGCGTCGCAGATCCGGGATTGGTGTGCCCGCCTTGGCTCTACGGAAGTCGAGCTGGCGGAAGCGATCGCTCTCGTTGGCTACTCGCGCGAACTGGTTCGAGCGTTCCTAGCTGACCCGACCCGTCAGCCAAGCAGCGGTTAGTGGGACTCGGGCGACCGGGCAGACGAGCCGTTCTCGGACCGGTGGATGTGCGCGAGGGTGTCGGCGACCGCCTGCGCAGCCTGCCCGGCAGCCTTTCTGGCGTCCATCAGAGCGTGGACGGCCGGCCCAAGCTGCTGTCTTAGGGCGACCGCGCGCTCGCGAAGTCGACGTGCCTCTCTGATCGCAGGATCGCCAGTGTTCACGGAATCTGCACGGCAAGACGCATTCCAGGTCGGGAACCGACAGCAGCGACCGCTCGAACCCTCGAATCGCGTGCGGCGTGGACCAGGTCGAGCACTCTTGTCGCCTGGGGCGGCAGCAGTTGACGTAGTCCGCCATTGATTCGGATCCGCCTGCAGTCTCCCGTCGCTCGGAGCCTTCAGTCGATCGTAAGACTGACCCGCGGGCTGTCTTTCTCTTCCGGCGCGTACACGCTCTTCACTCGCGCGCGAATCTCGCCGCCCGAATCGAGCCGAGCTCCGAGGGCAGCGGCGGCCTGGGTGTCGAGATAGCCGATCTGCGCATACGCGGATGGGATCAATCCGAAGAATCGGGGTACCCCTAGGTACACCGCCACGGAGCGAGCTGTTTCGCGGGTCGTGTGTGCCCTGCGAAGCACGACCTCGCATCCGACGGCGCATCGTCGGCGAATGACACGTGCCCGACTCGAGCCGTCATCGTTGCGCAATCCGGTGTCGATGACGATCGCATTCAGGGCCATGCAGATGCGCTCGGTATGATCAGCGGAGAGGTTGGCCGCAGGTCCTAAGCTACTCGCCGTTCAAGCGCCATTCGGGACTCGTTCGACGACCGGAGCGCAAAGCTCCCTTCCGACCACCGTGCGAGCATAGAAATAGTCCGTGCGACCACGATCAGTGAGCTCGTCGAGGTCAACATGCCCAAGTCTGTCGCAGGGAAACGCATAGCCGCGGCTGTTCCTTGAAAGGCTAGTGAAGCGCAACTCGTACTGGACATTGCCTGCCAGGAATGTGCAAGCTTCGGTCATGTCTCTCTCCTTCACCGCGCGGCTTCTCAGTCTTGCCGCCATGAGCTCTGGCCAAGCCGACGCCGAGTCAGCCCGGGTGCGACAAGGCGGCCGTTCGCTGCAACCTTGCATCGGTCACTCGCGAAATCCGCCGGAGGTCCGCGATCGCGCTGCCCAGCAGCGGCTGGCTCGGCCCGGGTTCAGTGTCAGCCTCGGATCAAGCGGCGCGCTTCGCCTTGGATCCGACTTGGCTCGCACGGACGGCGGAGCTCGTCACGGCCTGGAAGTTTGCTTCGCCGACTTCGGCGGCTTGCTTGGCCGCCTTTTGAGCCGTCTCGATTGCGTTGGTCGCCGCAGCAATGGCGGACTTGAATAGCGCAACGCCCTGTTCGGAGCCGGCCGGCGCGTTCTTGACGGCCGTCTCGACGATCGCCATGAACTTGGCTTGCGCATCGGCGCTCCGCGCCTCGGCGATACGCCTCACTTCAGCGCCGGTCGAGGCGACGATCTCGTACGCGGAGCGGCTGTAGGCGGCGGCCTTCTCGCCGATCGGCTGCAGGACGTTCTGCTGTAGAGCGATCAGCTCTTGTGCGTCCTTGACGGACAACGCCGCCTGCGTCGTCTGCTCGGCTTCGCTCAGCGCGGCCTTGAAGGTCGCGATGTTCAGCTGGACCAGCTGCTCGACGCCTTCGAACACCTTGCCGGAAAGACCGGCCAGCGTTTCGATGTTGGACTTCTGGGCATTGACGATCTGTTCAACGCTGATCATGGAAGGCTCCTGTAGGGTGGACAAATGCTGCACTGCAGCATAGACCCAATATAGAGTGAAGCAAGCGACTTAACAAGACCGAAATGCTGCGAAGCAGCAATCTAGGGCAGAACCTCTAGCCCACTAGCCGGGGGAGGTACGGTAGGTGCAAGGGCGTGCGCCTTCGATGTCCACCCGCGAATGCACACGAACGTCGCGTAGTTCCAGGCCCAAGCCCCCGACGAGGTCATTGGCGCCCACCCGACGTCCGGGGCGTTCGCAACGAAGCAAGAGGCCTGGAAAGGTACCCCGCTCCTACGCCAATCGTCGCAGTCGTACCGGTCCACTCGAACAACTGCACGTCCTGGCAGCACAAGTGATAAAAGCCCTTCAAGTGCGAGGAACCTCCTTGATAGCGCACTCATCGAGCGACCTGGACGAGGCTTCCTGGATCGATGCTTCCGTATTGCACATGACGGAGCGTGGCGAGACATCTCGCGAGCTCGGTGAGCTCGAGAGAGGCTCTGGAGTCATCTTCGCGACCTTGACGCGCAACAAAGGTCGCCCGAGGACAGCATGCCAACGGTGACTCACGGCCCGGTCTTCCCGGATACCGCCGTCCGGTGTGGCAAATGATCGCGGCGGCACCCCCATTTGCGGCGCAGACGGCGCGTGCTTGGCAAAGCCGATGACTCCACGCACCAGGGCCGCCTCGTCCAAGCTGAGCAACGTCGTGACGGCAGCGTTGCTGTTCACGCTCGTCGGCGTGCTCCTCGAGGCGGCCGTCTTCTTGCGAGGCGTCGACCGCGCCCGTCGTTTCGCCAAGGCCGGACAGCGCTTCGAGCGGCGACTGTCAGCGAAGGGCGCGACAGTGCTGATCCTCGGAGACAGCACGGGTGTGGGTGTCGGTGCGACGCGGCCCGAGGAGTCCATCGCCGGCCTGCTGGCTGCCGACTATCCGGACGCAGATATCGTCAACGTAGCTGTGTCGGGCACGCGCGTCGCCGGAGCGATCGCCCAAGTCCGCACGTGTCTCGACGCCGGTCTGCGGTTCGATCTCGCCCTGCTGCACGTTGGCGGCAACGACGTCGTCGTGGACACGCCGCTGGACCAGCTCGCTGCCGACTGCGACAGCTTGCTGCAAGGGCTCGGTCAGCTTGCCGCGCGCACGGTCTGGCTGGGGCCCCCCAACCTCGGGCTGGCACCACTGTTTCCGCGGCCCTATGCGTGGGTGATGGCGTCGCGCTCTCGCGCGGCTGCGCGGGTGTTCTCGGCGGCAGCCGCTCGTCACAGCGTGGTCTTCGTCGACTTCTCGGCCCCGACGCACGTGGCTCATTTCAGAGCACGACGCCGCAAGCACTTTGCGGTCGACGGGTTCCACCCGAACAGCGCCAGCTACAAGTACGGCTATCTGACTGCGAGGCAGATGCTCGGGCTGCAAGCGCGGCCGGGCTGAATCAGAGCCGCGTCGGCTCGCAGTGCTTTCGTCTCTGAGGTGAACGCACTCCTCATCTGGCGAGCGGCCTCACCACCCGTAGGAGCGTCAACTGCATCGGGCGGGGTAGAGCGCGCTGCATTCAAAAGTCCCCGGCGCAAAGGCTCCCGCGCAAGCGCGAGAAGCGAGCCGTGGGACCGTGACGAGATGTATAAAACGTTTGTACCTCGCGGAGCGGCTGTATAAGTCGGGCGTCGAGAGACGTCATTTGCAGCAGGATCTGCGTCACCGAGGCGTGTGGCGATGAACCACGCCGCGGCGCTCGTCGGGATCGGCGCGCGGGGAGGCAACCCTCGACCATATGGCATACACCAGGGTAGCCGACGAGTACTCAGCTGAACGATAACGTCGACGCTGCCGCAGAGACCCCGCATGAGCGACCTCAAGCCCATGGACAGTACCCGCAAGCGCAGTTCGGGAACCGGCATCGCTGCGCCCTCGGATGATGTCGCAGGAGATCTTGCGTTGGACCGTCGCGTGCCGCCCTCGACCACTGTGGAGTTGGTGGAGGCGAGCTGGGTTGGGTCGTCGTGGGACCTGCTGACCGGTCTCGATGTCGTCGAAAGCGTCCCCGGCACGTTATTCGACGAGTTCTTCGATTCCGAATCTGGTGCTGCGCGTGACCTCGCGCACTCGGGGGACCTGAGCAAGGATCAGTGGCTGCTTGCGTTTGCGGTCAAGCTCGCGCAGCTCGACAAGAATCTCGAACCCACGCACGTGATTCGCCTGGCGAAGGTGTTGTGGCGGAAAAGGCAGCATCTACCGCCCGAGGTCGTGGCTCGAGATGCCTACAGCACTGGGTGGATGCTCCGGCACGGCCTCGACCGAGAACGTTCCTGAATCTCTAAGTCGATCCAGGCAGGACGACGACCGCCTGCTTGTCCGCTGGTGTGGCGACATGGTGCAGTTATGTCTACTGGACTAAACGTCGACCAGTCGAGGCGAAGGAGTAGGGCGCCGCTTTCGGGCCAGAAGCTGCCGCTCGCGTTCGACTGCTCTCAGGGAGACAACGTCGACGGTCCGCTCCAATGTCATCGTCTCACTTGTCGAAGCGGTCGGCGGAACAGACAGAGTGCAGCGCAAGTCCGGCCGGTTCGCGCTTCGCCGACAGCAGGAAACTCCTTTGTCGGATACACGCGCCCGGTCAGGCCTTCACGAACCGATAGGCGAAGCGGTCAGTCTCACCCTTGACCGAGGGATCGAATACCTTGACCGAGTGCGGATCGTCCTTCTTGGCGAGCAAGGCGCTTTGCGCATCGAGCACGAAGCCGGCCGCCTGCACCTCCTCGCGAACGGACGCGGGGTCGATCCGATGCAGCGACTGGCTGTCGCTCGTGCCCGCCCCTGCGGCGGCGGCGTGGTCGATGATGACATAAGACCCACCGGGCTTGAGCTGCTCGTAGACGGCTCGGTTGAAGGCTGCCGCCGTCGCGCCCTTGGCCTGGATCAGCGCGGTGTGGAGATCGTGATAGAACAGGTGTAGCCACAGGACATCCGCTGGTTGGGTAACCCCCGGCATCGCCACGAGGTCCGCGGAGACGACTTCGACGTTCTCTCGGCCTGGCTCCTTCGCAAGCGTCCGCATGTGGCCGACCGGATCGTTCTTGAAGTGGGCGACTTCAGCCGGCACGAAGCTGAAAACTCGTCCTTCGG
>JBKPRD010000094.1:0-3886 GCA_046734415.1 Actinomycetota bacterium
GTTACCGGCGAGCGAGCGCGAGCAGGGACTGAGGCTACAGGCGACGCGCTGGGCGGCCGCGAGAGGCAGCGTCGCGGTCTGGCATCGTCTCGAGGCGACAGGGGAGCGGTTCGTCGTCGAGTCCCGCACACCGCGGACGACGGGAGAGCGCCTGCAGGTCGCCGCGGCAGCGTACGACGCCGCTCGAACGGGGACGGCGGCCGAGGCGCGCGAGTTGGCCCTACAGGCGCTTGCCGACGGGCGGCTGCTCGAAGATCCGGGTCCGGAGTCAGGCGGGTATTGGATCGCCCCGTTCGTGCTCGTCCTCGCCCACGCTGATGAGGACCTGGCGCGGGTCAGCACCGAGGTGATCGAGTGGGCGAAACAGCACGGGTCGCTGCCCGCGTTCTCGATGGCCGCTCAGCTACGCGCGTACGCCTACCTCCGCTGCGGCTCACTGGCCGATGCGGAGGCGGATGCCCTGAGCGCGCTCGAGCACCCCGGCGTTCCGGGTCTTTTCCCTTTCGGGCGAATAGCGCTCGTCAACGTTCTACTCGCGCGGGGCAAGGCCGACGAAGCGCGCGATGCCTTCGAGCAACTTCGCCCAGAGCCCGCAGCGCCGGGTTACTTCCGCTACCTGCTGACGCGGGCTCGCCTACGAGTGGCCTTTCAGCATCCGGAGGACGCGCTCGAGGATCTGCTCGACAGCGGCCGTCTCGAGGAAGAGTGGGACATCCGTACGCCCGCCTTCGGCACATGGCGCGCCGACGCCGCGCCACTGCTGGCATCCCTCGGTCGCCAGGACGAGGCCCGTGGGCTGGCGCGTGAAGAGCTCGAGCGCTGCCGGGCGTTCGGGGCAACCGGCCCGCTCGGCATTTCGCTGCGCGCGCTTGGCCTCGTCGAACCGGGAGAGACCGGGATCGAGTTGCTCGAGCAATCCGTCGCACAGCTCGAGCAGTCGCCAGGGCGACTCGAGTACGCGATCGCGCTGCTCGAGCTGGGGGCGGCGACCCGCCGCGCCGGCCGACGCGCCGAGGCGCGCGTGCCGCTCCGAGAGGCGCTCGAGCTCGCCCGTGGGTGTGGCGCCGACGCGGTTGCTGCACGCGCCCACGAGGAGCTCGTCACGGCGGGTGCGCGCCCCCGCCGAGATCCGACCGAAAGCCGCAGCATCCTCACCGCCTCGGAGCTGCGTGTCGCACGAATGGCCGCCGAAGGGATGACCAACCGGGAGATCGCGCAGGCCCTCTTCCTGACCGAGAACACGATCGAGACTCACCTCCGTAGCGTCTTCCGCAAGCTCGACATTCGCTCGCGCTCGCAGCTCGCTCGCGCCCTCTAGCGGCGCCCGGAGAGCCCACTTCTCACGGAATACCTCACCGGCGCTCCGTGAGGCGGCCGCGCACATGCACGCCGATTCTGTCTCGACCAAGTCACCAGCCCTGAATCCCGGGGCACAAGACGCAAAGGAGTCGAGATGTCACGCACCAGAAAGCTGCTCATGACCTTCTACGTCGTCGCCTTCGCGGCGGTTGCCGCGGCCGGCGCCACTGCCGCCACCGGCAAGCACGCATCCGCCAAGGCGGACGCGCCCGTCAATCTGCAGGTCTTCGCGCCGCGCCCGGGCGATACGGCCGGCAAGGCGAGCAAGGGCTTCTTCGTCGACCTTGCCGTCCAGTACCCGAGCCTCGCATCGAGCGGAGCCGACTTTCAGTTGACGGGACCGACGGCCCATCAGAATCTGGCCCCCTTCCCCGGCGCCGCCGCACCTGGCGTCGACGAGAAGCTGCCTGGTTTGATCGTGCTCCTCTCCACCAGCACGCTCGGTGCCAAGAACGCGCAGAACCTGGCCAACCTCTTCAACCTGACCGGCTTCACGGACCAGAAGACGAACGAGATCTGGGACACCTGGATCGTCGGCGCTCCGCTCTTCGGCAAGAACGTCCGCTCGGTCCTACGGGTCGCCGTTGCCGCCGACAGGAACAAGGACGGGATCTACAACGACGCACCGGCGGTCGTGCCGGATGCGAACCATGACGGCCGCATCAACGCGACCGACCTGAATGCCTACGGCGTCGCCTCGAACATCGTCGCAGTCCCCTTCCGGATCAGCGACTGACGAGCAAGAGCAACTCACAAAGACAAGGAGCTGTCATGAAACGCAAGACCACAATGTTCGTCGTTTTGGCGGCGTTGACCGGAGCTGCCCTCGTCGCCGCTGCCTTCGGCGACACGAGCTCGGCGTCGTCTCCACAGCCCTCGAAGGGAGCCCTCGTCGCGATCGGGAAGACGCCGCTCGGCAGGGTCCTCGTCGACGCACGCGGACGCACGCTCTATCTGTTCGAGAAGGACAAGCAGGGGAAGAGTGCCTGCTACGGAGCCTGCGCGGCATACTGGCCGCCACTGCTCAGCATCGCGAAGCCTCGGCCGGGAAAGGGCATCCGCGCTTCCTTGCTCGGCTCGACCAAGCGGACCGACGGCAAGCGGCAGGTGACGTACGCAGGCCACCCGCTCTACACGTTCGTCGGCGACAAGGGAGCGACCCAAACAACCGGCGAAGGCCTCACGGACTTCGGCGCCGCCTGGGATGTCGTCTCGGCGACCGGTCGCGCAGTCGAACCGACGACTTCTGCTTCCGGCGGAACTGACAACAGCTACGGCGGCAGTTACGGCGGCTGAGGCTCAAAGCCGCTGAACCGCAATCCGGGGAGGGGACCTCCTCCGCCCCTCCCCGGATAACAGCAGCTCGTCTACCCGATCTGGACACCTCGGTAGACGGTGGCATCCGGCCTCCGACAAACCGGCGCATGCCGGCGCCGTCCAAACAAGAGGTGAGCACGTGAGAATCACATCGTTCGTCGTCCTTGGCCTCGCGGCGGCCGTCGCGTCTCTCGTCGGGATGACGCAAGCCAAGGCGGCATCGCCTCCGACGCTGACCGGCCATACGTGGCAGCTGACGAAACTGGGGCCCGTTGACCGGAAGAAGGCCGGGATTACCGCGCGGTTCATGGCAGACGGCAAGGTCTCGGGGTTCTCCGGATGCAACAGCTACAGCGGCGCGTACACGACGTCGGCCGGCTCGATCAGCGTCTCCCGGAAGCTGGCGGTCACGCAGAGGGCGTGCGCCAGGCCGGTGATGGTGCAGGAGAGGCTGTACCTGGCTGCGCTCACGGCCGCGAAGACCTATTCGATCGCCGGCGACGTGCTCAAGCTGCGAGGTGGGAGTGGTCTGACGTCGGCCACGTTCACGGTTCAATCGCAGTCGCTGGCGGGGACGCGCTGGAATGTCGTGAACTACAACAACGGCAAGCAGGCCGTCGTCAGTGTGCTGACCGGGACGAAGCTCACCGCGAACTTCGACACTGCCGGTCATGTGACCGGCTTCGCAGGATGCAACAACTACAACGGACCAGTGAAGGCGACGGTCCCGAAGGTCTCCATCGGCCCCCTGGCCAGCACGAGGAAGTTCTGCGGGGCGCCCGCCGGAGTAATGGAGCAGGAGAGCGCCTACCTGGCGGCGTTGGCGACCGCGGCGACGTACTCGATCCAGGGTGCGACCCTGGAGTTCCGCACCGCCGGCGGGGCGATCGCCGCCGTACTCTCGCGCGCGGGATAGACGTCCGGAATCAGCCGAGGCGGCCCTAGCTCCCTTGCTTAACCCCCGACTCGAGCTTCGCAAGCGGGCCGGCCATCCCCAGCTCGCGATAGGTGGCTACCGCTTCATCCAGGAGCCGTGCGGCGCTTTCCGCATCACCAGCGTCGCCACGCGCGAGCAACATGCGGGCGTAGTCCTCCTGCGTATGCGCAAGCCACGGACGCGCGCCGATGCGTCGGTTTACCTCCGTCGCGTCCTGGAAGTGACGCCGCGCGTCGTGCCAGCGCGCCTCGGCCGTCGCGAGAAGTCCGAGGT
>JBKPRD010000095.1:0-3740 GCA_046734415.1 Actinomycetota bacterium
ACCATGGCCTTCGTGAGCAGGCCGCCTTGGCTGTGGCCCACGATCACCATCTGTCGCAGGGCTGGATCATTGCCTTGGGGATCCAGATCGTGCTCGGCCTGCCGAAGCGCCGCGCGCAGCTCCGCTGCGGACACCAAAGCAGGATTTCCGCTGTTGTAGACGAAGAACCAGAGCTGGAAGCGGGCGGCGATGCGCGGATCACCGAGCAGCTCGTTCGCCATCTCCGCCCAGCGGGCGGGACTCGACAGCGTTCCGTGCACGAACACGACTGGGATCCGGCCCGGCCGATAGGGGCTTAGAAAGCCCAGTCCGTGGGTCGTCTCTCCGAACTGGGCGAGCCGGAGATCCGAACGCCGGAAGCCCGCGAGCTCGAAGTCCCAGACCGGCGCTCCCTCCAGGGTATACGCCAGAGCTGTCGAAGGGTCCGATGCCAGCGGTACGGTCGCCGACGCCACGGTGATCGTTTGCGTCTCGTCGGAGTCGTAGAGCTCGAGCGTGCCGTGCGCCTGTGCCAGATCCGGGGCGAGGTCGTCGAGCCGCACGAACGCGGTGATCGGAACCTTCGACCGCGGCATAACCCACGGATCGGTGTTGCCGGGCGCCGGCTCGATGCTCGCGGCGAGCGCGACGCCGGCTCCGGATTGCCGGTAGCGATTGCGCAGGCCGCGGATCTCGAGATCGCCCAGCGCCACTGGATGGACGATGCGATAGCCGCCGTAGTGAAACTCTTGCTCGGGGACGTTCAGGACGAAAGTGCCGAACGGCATCTGAATCTGGCGCGGCGTGGGATCGAGCTCGGTGCCGTGACTGGATCGAGGGAGTGCAAGCCCCTTCGTGATCCCGCTGTCGTAGATCTCGAGGAGAAGCTGATTCCGCCAGTCGTAGGGGTTGGGTGGCGTACTCGGAGGCGTGGCCGGGAACAGGTACGCGTAGGCGCAGACTGCGGCGGCGAGATACTCGCCTCGGTCGTCACTCTTGCGCGCCGTCGCGAACCAGAGCTCCGCGAGCGCCATGAGCCGCTCGCGGGCGTCGGGTCCGCCGAGTCCGGCGCGCAGCTTCTCGAGCGCCGCACGGGGATCGTGCTGGTACAGAGTCGAGAGACCCAGGCGCACGAGGATCTGACGCGAGAGCACGCTGGGCCGTTCGCCCGTGAGCGCGTTCTCGCCGAGTACACGGTCGACCTCGCTGAGCGAGACGCGCCGGATGCCGATCGGGCTCGCGCAGCCGAGCGCGAAGATCATGAGCCCAAGCCTGAATGCAATGACGGTGCGCGGTCTCAAGACTCAGCATCACGAAATGAGTGTTCGGCGGCCGCAAATCGCGCGCTCACCACCCTTCACCTTAACGTCGGGCGGCGTATTTGACAGCTCGAGTCCTACCGCCTGCGCGCGCCCCTCAGACGTTGTCGGCTTCGGTCGACGTGCTCCGGCCGCCGCCCTCCGCCGTACCCGACCAGCGCCACGCCGTGATCTCGGGCTCATCCTCGCCGTGCTCTTCGATGTACTGCTTGTGCTCGATCAGCCTGTCGCGGATCGCCTGCTTGAAGTACGCGGCCCGGGAACCGAGCTGCGGCAGGCGGTCGATCACATCCTCCACCAGGTGGAAACGGTCGAGCTCGTTCAGCACCACCATATCGAAGGGCGTGGTCGTGGTCCCCTCTTCCTTGTAGCCGCGCACGTGCAGGTTCTTGTGGTTCGTGCGTCGGTAGGTGAGCCGGTGGATCAGCCAGGGGTAGCCGTGGAAGGCGAAGACGATCGGCTTGTCCTTCGTGAACAGGACGTCGAACTCGCGGTCGGAGAGCCCATGAGGGTGCTCCTCCGCGGGCTGGAGCCGCATCAGGTCCACGACGTTGATCACGCGGATCTTGAGCTCGGGCAGATGCGTGCGCATCAGCTCGACGGCCGCGAGCGTCTCGAGCGTGGGCACGTCGCCGCAGCACGCCATCACGACGTCCGGCTCGCCCCCGCGATCGTTGCTCGCCCATTCCCAGATCCCGATCCCGGCCGTGCAGTGCTTGATCGCCTGGTCCATCGTGAGCCACTGCGGGGCTGGTTGCTTGCCCGCCACGATCACGTTGACGTAGTTGCGGCTCTTCAGGCAGTGGTCGGTGACCGAGAGCAGGGTGTTGGCGTCGGGCGGGAGGTAGACGCGGATCACTTCGGACTTCTTGTTGACCACGTGGTCGATGAATCCCGGGTCCTGATGGCTGAAGCCGTTGTGATCCTGTCGCCAGACGTGCGAGGAGAGCAGATAGTTCAGCGACGCGATCGGCCGCCGCCACGGGATCTCGTTGCACACCTTCAGCCACTTCGCGTGCTGATTGAACATCGAGTCGATGATGTGGATGAACGCCTCGTAGCAGCTGAAGAAGCCGTGCCGGCCGGTCAGCAGGTAGCCCTCGAACCAGCCCTGGCACTGGTGCTCGGAGAGCACCTCCATCACGCGACCGTCGGGTGAGAGATGGTCGTCCTCGGGCAGGATCTCGGCGACGTAACAGCGATCGGTCACTTCGAGCACGTCCTGCCAGCGGTTCGAGTTGTTCTCGTCGGGGCTGAACAGGCGGAAGTTCTGACGGTCCAGATTCAGCCGCATCACGTCGCGGAGGTAGCGGCCCTGCTGGCGCGTCGACTCGGCCATCACCGAGCCCGGCTCCTCGACGTCGATCTTGTAGTCGCGGAAGTCGGGGAGGCGCAGGTCGCGTAGCAGGATCCCGCCGTTGGCATGAGGGTTCGCACTCATGCGGCGCTCGCCCTTCGGCGCGAGCGCAGCGAGCTCGGGCACGAGCCGCCCGTTCTGGTCGAACAGCTCCTCGGGCCGATAGCTCCGCAGCCACTGCTCGAGCACCGCGACGTGCTCGGGCCGGTCCATCTCCGCCATCGGAACCTGATGGCTGCGCCAGTAGCCCTCGCACAGCTTTCCGTCGATCTCGCGCGGGCAGGTCCAGCCCTTCGGGCTGCGCAGCACGATCATCGGCCAGGAGGGCCGCTTCACGACCCCGTGCTCGCGCGCGTCCGACTGGATCTGGCGGATCTCGGCGACCACTTGATCGAGCGTCGCCGCCATCGCCTGGTGCATCGGCCCGGGCTCCTCGCCCTCGACGAAGTACGGCCGGTAGCCATGGCCCTCGAAGAACTTCGTGAGCTCTTCCTTCGGGATGCGGGCCAGGAAACAGGGGTTGGCAATCTTGTAGCCGTTCAGGTGCAGGATCGGCAGCACGCAGCCGTCGCGCGCGGGGTTCAGGAACTTGTTGCCGTGCCAGCCCGTCGCGAGCGGTCCGGTCTCGGCCTCACCGTCTCCCACGACGCAGGCCACGATCAGGTCCGGGTTGTCGAACGCCGCGCCGTAGGCGTGCGACAGCGCATAGCCGAGCTCGCCGCCCTCGTGGATCGAGCCCGGCGTCTCGGGTGCGACGTGGCTCGGAATGCCGCCCGGGAAGCTGTACTGCTTGAACAGCTTCTGCATCCCGTCCTCGTTCTGCTCGATGTTCGGGTAGACCTCGCTGTAGGTCCCCTCGAGGTAGGCGTGTGCGACGAGCGACGGCCCACCGTGCCCGGGCCCGATCACGTAGATCATGTCCAGATCGTGCTCGTTGATCACGCGGTTCAGGTGCGCGTAGAGGAAGTTCAGGCCCGGCGAGGTGCCCCAGTGCCCGAGCAGGCGCGGCTTGACGTGCTCGGCCTTCAGCGGTTCGACGAGCAACGGATTGTCCATCAAATAGATTTGGCCGACAGAGAGATAGT
>JBKPRD010000096.1:0-8058 GCA_046734415.1 Actinomycetota bacterium
GCGCACCCAGTGGAAGCCCGGCTCCCCGGCCGGCGCCGCGACGGGCTGACCGGCAATCGCCCGCTCCGCATAGGGTTACGGCGTCAAATCCAACCGGGGGCCCCCGCTGAAGGGGCGCCGGATTCCGAAAGGGGAGTCAAGTGACGAAGCTGAAGTCAAGCCTGACGTACGCAAACGTCATGGCGACTGTCGCTGTGTTCCTTGCGCTCGGCGGGGTTGCGACGCGGCGTTCACGCTGCCGAAGAAGTCCGTCGGCACCAAGCAGCTGAAGGCCAAGGCCGTCACCGAGCCGAAGCTCGGCGACAAGGCTGTGACCGCGGGCAAGATCGGGGACGGAGCCGTGACGGCTGCAAAGCTGGCCGGCGGTGCGGCGGTGAAGAACGTCGTCGCGCGTGAGACCGTGGTGACGAACCAAAGCACGGGCACGTTCACGGTCCGCGATCTGCAGTGCAGCGCCGGTGAGCAAGCGGTAGGGGCGGGGTAGAAGGCACCACCGTCGGGACGCGGAACTTCCCGAACCTCGACATCGACACCTCTCCGCGCGCCTTCGGCCCGATCGATGCGAATGGTCAGGCTGTCGCGAACGGACAGGTCGCCACCGGATGGCACGAATCGGCCCAGGTCGTTTCCGGTCCGCGGGACCTGCATTTCTACGTCCTCTGCGCCCAGAAGTAACGGGGTAAGCGGTTAGCCAAGTGGGCCGCGCCGTGCTCGACGGCGCGGCCCGCTAGCTACCATCGCGGCATGCGCGCGGCTGACGCAGTCATGGAGGCCCTCAAGGCCGAGGGCGTCGAGCACATCTTCGGGATCCCCGGCGGGGCGAACCTGCCGATCTATGACGCGGTCCACGATGCCGACCTCGACCACATCCAGGCTCGCCACGAGCAGGGCGCCGGCCACATGGCCGAGGGCTACGCGAAGGCCTCGGGCCGCGTTGGGGTCGCTTTCGCGACCTCAGGGCCGGGCGCCACCAACCTGGTCACTCCGATCGCCGACGCGATCATGGACTCCGTCCCGACGGTCTTCATCACCGGGCAGGTCCGCACCGAGCTGATCGGCACCGACGGCTTCCAGGAGGCCGACGTCAACGGCATCACGATGCCGATCGTCAAGCACAGCTTCATGGTGCAGGACCCCCGCTACGTCCCGGACTACATCCACGCCGCCTTCCACATTGCCTCGAGCGGGCGGCCCGGGCCCGTCCTGGTGGACATCCCGCAGGACCTCTCGCGCGCGGACATCGAGTACGAGCCGAGCACCGACACGCCGAACCTGCCGGGCTACAAGCCCTCCACCGAGGGGAACATCAAGCAGATCAGGATCGCCGCTCGCGCGCTTGCCAACGCTCAGCGGCCGGTCATCTACGCCGGCGGCGGCGTGATCAACGGCAACGCGGCCGAGGAGCTCCGCGAGCTCTGCACCTCCGACAACTTCCCCGTGACGTGCACGCTGATGGGACTGGGCGGGTTCCCCGCCAGCAACGAGCAGTGGCTCGGCATGCTCGGCATGCACGGCACCCGCACGGCCAACTACGCGATGGACAACGCGGACCTGATCGTCAACGTCGGCGCCCGCTTCGACGACCGGATCACCGGCAAGCTCTCCGAGTTCGCGCCGCGAGCCAAGTTCGTCCACATCGACATCGACCCGGCCGAGATCTCCAAGAACGTCCCGGCGCACATCCCGATCGTCGGCGACGTCAAGGAGGTCCTGCCGAAGCTGGTCAAGGAGTACCGCGCTTCACAAGCGGACCGTTCGCGCCTGGACGGCTGGTGGGAGCAGATCCGCGCCTGGCAGAAGGAGTACCCGCTCACCTACGAGGACTCGAGCGACGCGGAGATCAAGCCGCAGAAGATGATCCAGGCGATGTTCGCGGCCACCGAGGGCGACGCGATCATCACCTCGGACGTCGGCCAGCACCAGATGTGGGCCGCGCAGTACTACGGCTTCGAC
Source organism: Actinomycetota bacterium (assembly GCA_046734415.1). GTDB lineage: Bacteria > Actinomycetota > Thermoleophilia > Gaiellales > Gaiellaceae > DATBLE01. The sequence goes on from JBKPRD010000096.1 coordinate 1,954, forward strand.
AAGCCGCGCCGCTGGATCAACTCCGGCGGCCTCGGCACGATGGGCTTCGGCCTGCCGAGCGCGATCGGCGCCAAGGTCGCCCAGCCGGACGAGACCGTCGTCTGCCTGGCCGGCGACGGCAGCCTGATCATGACCTGCCAGGAGCTCGCCACCGCGGTCCGCCATCAGATCCCGGTCAAGGTCTTCCTGATGAACAACGGCTACTTCGGCATGGTCCGCCAGTGGCAGGAGCTCTTCTGGGAGGGCCGCTACTCGTCCGTCGAGATGGGCCCCAGCCCCGACTGGGCCAAGCTCGCCGACGCCTTCGGCGCCAAGGGCATGCAGGTGGACGACAAGAACGAGGTCGAGGGCGCCATGCGCGACGCGCTCGCCGCCGAGGGCCCGGTTCTCCTCGACGTGCGCGTCACCAAGGAGGAGAACTGCTACCCGATGATTCCCGCCGGCGCCGCCGCCCGGGACATGGTGGGTTAGGCCCAGGGGAACCGCATCATGGAAGCCGGCACTCCCGACCTGATCAACCTCGAGGACCTCGATGCCGCCGCGGGCGCGCTCACCGGCCGCAAGCACGTCCTCTCGATCCTGGTCGAGAATCGCCCCGGCGTCCTGGCTCGGATCGCCGGCCTGTTCAGCCGCCGCGGCTTCAACATCGACACGCTCGCCGTGGGCCCGACCGAGGACCCCGAGATCTCCCGCATCACCCTGACCGTCGACGGCGCCGTCCACCCGATCGACCAGGTGACCAAGCAGCTCCACAAGCTGGTCAACGTCATCAAGATCCGCGACATGGAGCCGGGCGAGACGATCGCCCGCGAGATGGCCCTCTTCAAGGTCTCCGCTCCGATCGAGAGCCGCGCGGAGATCATGCAGTTCGCCGAGATCTTCCGCGCCAAGATCGTCGACGTCTCCCGCCGCTCGCTGACCATCGAGGTCACCGGCAGCGCCGACAAGATCGAGGCCTTCGAGCGGATGATCCGCCCGCACGGCCTGATCGAGATGGTCCGCACGGGCGAAGTCGCGATCGCCCGCTCCAAGCCCGACAACTAGTGATGCGAGGGTGCGCGAAAGCGCAACCCGTTCGATGATGAGCGTCGCCCTCGACGCCGGACCGCTCCTCTCAAGATTCGAGAGCGCGCTGTCCCGCGCACGCGATGGGCGACTCGTCTCGGCGACGATTGAGCTGGATGACGTTGCCGACCCGACGGCGATTGCCGCCGGTTCCAGACTGGCCACTGAGCGCTGGTTCTGCTGGGAGCAGCCCGACCGAGGGTTCGCAGTGGCTGGGCTCGGCGCCGCCACGGAGGTGGTGAGCAGGGGGACGGACCGGTTCTCCGACCTCGCCGCCGGGTGCTCACGAGCGGCACACGATCGCGTCGCCGAGGAGCCGACTGGGTTGCCTGCCGGCGCGGGACCGGTCTGGTCCACGGGCTTCGCCTTCGCGCCGGAAGGAGGCGGCTCCCCGCTGTGGTCCTCGCTTCCACCAGCGCTCGCCGTGCTGCCGGAGGTCGCGATCGCCACGGTCGAGGGGCACAGCTTCCTGACCGTCTGCGCGGTGCCCGGGAAGGCGGGGAGCTCCGACCAGCTGCTCCAGCGGATCGCGGGGCGACTCGCCGCGCTGCGCTCGGCCCCGCTGACGCCGGCGGATCCGCATCCGAGCGCGCCAAGCTCCATCTCGGGCCGCTATCCGCCTGAGCGCTACGAGGAGATAGTCGCCACCGCCGTCGAGCGGATCCGCGCCAGCGAGGTGGAGAAAGTCGTCCTGGCGCGCGAGCTGACCGTCGAAGCCCCCGCGGCGATTGACCCCGCCGGCAAGCTCGGTGCGCTGCGGGACCTGTTCCCCTCTTGCTTCTGTTTCTGCTTCGGGTCTCCCGAGGCGGCCTTCATCGGCGCGAGCCCGGAGCTCCTGATCAGGCGTTCGGGTCCGGTCGCCGCCACGGTCGCCCTCGCCGGCACCACCGGGCGCAGTGCCGACCCGGCCGTCGACGACCACCTCGGCGAGGCGATGATGCGCAGCCCCAAGGTTCGCGACGAGCACGGCATCGTGGTGCGCCGCATCGAGCGCACGTTGCGTCCTCACTCCGTCTGGGTGCACGCCGAGGGCGAGCCCTTCGTGGTCAAGGTCGGCAACCTCCAGCACCTCGCCACCCCGATGCGCGCCCAGCTGGCGGAGTCCCACAGCGCGATCGAGCTGGCGGGCTACCTGCATCCGACGCCGGCGATCGGGGGTGAGCCGCGTGAGCCCGCGCTTGCCCTGATCGACGAGCTCGAGGGCATCGACCGCGGTTGGTACACCGGGCCGGTCGGCTGGATGGACGTCGCTGAGGACGGAGAGTTCTGCGTCGGACTGCGCTCAGCGCTGCTCCGCGACCGCGAGGCGCACCTGTTCGCCGGCTGCGGGATCGTGGCCGAGTCGGACCCGGCCGCCGAGCTTCAGGAGTCCGAGCTCAAGTTCGAGGTGCTCCTGCCGCTCCTTGCTTCCTAGGCCTTGACAACGTCGCGTTCGCCGGGAGTAGGGTGAATGCGGGGGGCAATCTAGGAGAAGGAGTGGAACATGGCTGAAGGCGCACAGTTGATCCAGCGCTTCTACGACGAGATGCTCGGCGAGGGCAACCTCGACAAGCTCGATGAGCTCGTCACCGACGACGTCGTAGATCACGAGCAAGGCCTACCCGGTCAGCCAGAGGGCAAGGAGGGCGTCGTCTTCTTTGTCAACACGTTGCGGAGCGCGTTCTCCGACATCAAGGCAACGGTCGGGCCGTCGATTGAAAGCGGCGACCTGGCCGCGGCTCACGTCACGATCACCGGCAAGCACACCGGCGACTGGATGGGCGTGCCGGCGAGCGACATGTCGTTCGAGATCTCATCGATCGACATCATCCGTATCGAGGACGGCAAGTGCGCGGAGCACTGGGGCGTCACCGACAACATGGCGCTGATGGTGCAAATCGGGGCGATTCCCGAGCCCGCTCAGGCCTAGGAAGCGACGGCCGCCGCCGCGGCCTCCGCGAGCTCGCGATGAAGCTCCAGGTTGCGGCGGCGGTCCGTCCGCACCACGATCATCCGCGCGTTGCCGGCGAGGGCGTCGTCCAACTCGGCAGGATCGGCTGGCTGCGCCACGCTGAGCCCGAAGAGTTCCGCAGCCTCAGACGGATCCAGCCCGCTGGGAGTGCCGAGCAGCGCCTCGAACTCAGCCTCGCCCATGGTGTCGGCCTGCGGGAGGAAATGGAAGATCCCGCCACCGGAGTTGTCGATGACGATGAGACGGAGCTCACGCTGGTTGCGGGCGGCCGCCAAGCCGCCAAGATCGTGGAAGAGGGCGAGATCGCCCAGCACCGCCCAGGTTCGCGCGCCGCTTCCGGCCGCCAGCCCGGCGGACGTCGAGACGAGGCCGTCGATTCCGTTGGCTCCCCGGTTGGACGCGAAACGGACTCCCTCGGGACCCGGGCGCAGGAAGAGCTCCAGATCGCGGACCGGCATGCTGGATGCCGCGAGGACCGAGTCGCCATCTCGCAGGGTGCGGGACAGAGCGCTCCAGACTCCCGGCTCGCTGAGCTCGTCCAACTCCCCAAGCCGCCCGTCGACCGCCTCTCCCACGGCCCGATCCGCATCCAGCCACGCACCCGCGAAGGGGGATCCCGCGACCGTGCTCGCCCCGGGGCGAAGCCGCGTCAGCCGCTCGGTCAGCGAACGGGCGCCGGCCGACGCGCCCGCCCGCACGATCGTGTCAGCTCGCCGGGTCGGCTCCCGCCACTCCCCGTTCGGGTCGACGACGATCTGCTCGAGCCCTTCGATCGCAGCCAGCCACTGGCGGAGCGACTTGCTGGTCGGCATGTCGCCAAACCGGACGATCAGCTCTGGCTCCAGCTCAGAGGACCGCTCGCGGGCAATGTGGTCGTAGCTCGAAACGATCAGGGAACGGTCGTGCGGTCCGCGGCGGAGCTGGGAGGTCGGCTCGGCCAGGATCGGATAGCCCGCGGCCGCGGCCAGGGCCGAGACCGGCTCCGCTAGCAGGGGATCCATCTGACGGCCGGCGACGATCAGGCCTCGCGGCGTTGACTCGATCCGGTCCGCCAGCCGGTCGAGGACGGCCTCATCCGCCCGGGACACCGAGGGCGCGACCGAGTTGAGCGGCGAGTCGCCGCGGCCCTCCAGGCCAAGCGGGTCGGTCGCGGTCACCTGCCCGTCCACGGCGATCGGCGCGAGCGGTTCGCGCCAGGGGATGTTCAGGTGCACTGGGCCGGGTCGCGGGTCACCCGCCGCCTCGGCGTATGCCCTGCAGCTCACAGCCCGGAAGTGCAGGAGCCCCTCGTCGTTTGCCTCGTGAGTCCCCACCTCGCAGAACCAGCGCACGGCGTCGCCATAGAGCTTGATCTGGTCGATCGTCTGTCCGGCGCCGATGTCCCGGAGCTCCGGCGGGCGGTCGGCGGTCAGCACGATCATCGGCACTCCTGCCTCGTCGGCCTCGACGACAGCGGGGTGAAGGTTCGCGGCGGCGGAGCCGGAGGTGCAGAGGACCGCGGCCGGCCTGCCCGTCGCCAGGGCCGTGCCCAGGGCGAAGAACCCGGCGCTTCGCTCGTCCAGGATCACCGTCGCCTCGATCCCCGGCTGGCGCCAGAGGGCGACGGCCAGGGGCGTGGAGCGCGAGCCGGGGGAGAGCACCGCGCGTTCGACGCCGGAGCGGGCGAGCTCCTCGACCATCGCCGAGGCGAGAGCGGTGTTGCGATTGGTTGAATCCACTGCTCCGAAACCGTAGATCAGTCGAGGCGCCGGGCCGCAAGGGCGTCTTCGTCCAGCTCGACGCCCAACCCGGGGCGCTCGTCGAGGATCAGCCGGTCTCCCTCCGCGGCAACCCCGTTCCCGACCGTGGCCGAAAAGAGGCGCTCGGTCGCCAGACCGTGCGCCACCCCGGCGTCGCCGCCGCGGTACCTGAGCGCCTGGACGGCGTGCGCGGCGGCGGCGATGCCCACTGGGCCCTCCAGAGCACTCGAGATGTAGGCGGGCATCACCTCGGCGATCTCCAGTGCCGCGCCCAGGCCGCCGACCTTGGCGACCTTGACCGCCGCGACCTCGCACGCCTGCAGCTCGCGCGCCCGGCGGGCGTCGAACGGGGAGACGAGGCTCTCGTCCGCGGCAATGCGTACCTCGACTCGCCGTCGCACGTCGACCATCTGCTCGAAGGTCCCGACCGGCTGCTCCGCCAGCTCGATCTCGTGAACCGCGAGGGCGGAGAGGCGGTCCGCCGCCTCGTCGACGCTCCAGGCACCGTTCGCATCGACCCGGATCGCGACCTCCGGACCGAGTGTCTGGCGGACGGTAGCCACCTGCGTGACGTCACCGGCGAGTCCCACCTTCAGCTTGAAAGTCCGGAAGCCCTGCTCTCGCCAGTCCTCGGCCATCTTCCTCGTTGCAGCAGGATTGGCGGCCGCCAGCGTCGCGTTGCAGACGACCGGGTTCGCCTCGGCGGCTCCCAGGAGACGCCAGACCGGGTCTCCCGACGCCCGGCCCACCAGGTCATGCAGGGCAATGTCCACGGCGGCGAGCGCCTGCGCGGACGCGCCCCGATTGCGGCAGCGGGCGATCGCCGACCAGATCCGCTTGGGGTCGACCCCGCCATCCAGCAGCGCGGGCCAACAGCGCTCGCCGATCTCGCTGACGATCGCGCCGATGCTCACCCCTCCGCGAAGTGAGAGGGCCGCCGTCTCTCCCAGGCCCTCGAGCCCCTCGCCGCGGATGCGCACCAGGATCAGATTGCGTTCGCGGAGCTCGCCTCGCGAGGTCACGTACGGCTCGCGAAACGGCAGCGAGTACGGAACGACCTCGAGCTCCTCCAACCGCATCCGCCGATGCTACGCGGAGGGAGTGATCATCCCCCAGTAGGTGCATGGCGATCCGAAGTGCCCGTGAACGTCGATCCGCGCAAACGGGCCAACGGTCTTGTCGCGCGCGATCACTGCGAAGTCGACCGTGCTGGGATCCGATGTCTGTATGGCTCCGGCGATGTTGTCCACATCGGCGGCGCCGACTGTGAGGCCGTTTGTCTCGGTGCCGGAGACCTGGATGTTGTTGCCACCGCTGGTCGTCGCGATCTTCAGGCCCACGGTCGAGGGC
>JBKPRD010000097.1:0-7901 GCA_046734415.1 Actinomycetota bacterium
TTCTCGGGTCGCACCGCGTGGGTGCGCAACCTCGAGACGCCGCTCCGTTCGTTTCTGCGCACGGAGACGGGCAGCGCCGCGGTCCTGCTCGCCGGTGTCATCGCCGCGCTCGTCTGGGCGAATGTCGACATGGCGTCATACGCGCACGTGTGGGAGAAGACGACGCTGTCGATCCACATCGGCGACGCGGGTCTCTCGCACAGCCTTCGCTACTGGGTGAACTCGGGGTTGATGACGTTGTTCTTCTTCGTCATCGGCCTCGAGGTGCGCCGCGAGTTCGACCTCGGCGAGCTGCGCGAGCGACGGCGGGCGACGCTTCCCGTTGCCGCGGGCGTGGGCGGGATGGTGATCCCGGTTGGCATCTTCCTCGCGCTCAACGCCGGGCGCTCGTCGGCGCACGGCTGGGGAGCGGCGATGTCGACCGATACCGCATTTGCGCTCGGGGTGCTCGCGCTCGTCGGTAGCGGTGCGCCGTTCCGGCTGCGCGCCTTCGTCCTTACCTTCTCCGTCGCCGACGACGTGATCGCACTGGTCGTAATCGCGACGGTGTACGCCGCGCATGTCGAGGTCAGCGCGCTCGTGGAGGCCGTTGCCATTTTCGGCCTCGTTCTCCTCGCTCTCCGGCTGCGGATTCACCGCGGCGTGGTGTACGCGGTGATCGGTGTCGCAACGTGGATCGCGCTCTCCACGTCGGGCGTCGATCCGATCGTCGTCGGTCTTGCGATGGGTCTCCTCACCTTCGCGGGGCCCGCAGCGCGGACCGATCTCGAGCGCGCGAGCGATCTCTTCCGCATGTTTCGCGAGCAGCCGACGCCGGAGCTGGCTCGCTCCGCGCAGGCCGGAGTCGGGAGCGCCATCTCGCCGAACGAGCGGCTGCAGCTGCGCTTCCATCCGTGGACGAGCTACGTGATCGTGCCGCTCTTCGCGCTGGCGAACGCGGGCATCGCGATCAACGCCGACTTTCTCGGCCGTGCGTTCACGTCACCGATCACGCTCGGGATCCTGATCGGATACGTGGTCGGAAAGCCGGTCGGTGTCGTCGGCGGCTCGTGGCTCGTCACGAAGCTCAGCCGCGGCCGGTTGCTCCCGCCGGTGGGGTGGGCGGCCCTGGTCGGCGGCGGAGCGATCGCGGGGATCGGCTTCACCGTCTCGCTCCTCATCGCCGATCTCGCCTTCCGCGCCGACGAGCTTGCCGAGGCAAAGGCGGGAATCCTCAGCGCGGCGCTCGGCGCTTCGCTCCTTTCCTGGGGGACGTTCCGCGCGACGGCGCTCCTGCCGTGGCAGCGGCGGATCCGCGCCGTGCTCGGCTCTTCCGAGCCGATCGTCGATCTCGCCGTGCCCGTGGATCCCGAACGCGACCACATCCGCGGCCCGATCGATGCGCCGGTGACGCTCGTCGAGTACGGCGACTTCGAATGTCCGTACTGCGGTCGCGCGGAGCCCGTCGTCCGCGAGCTCCTCCGCGACTTCGGCGATCTGCGCTACGTCTGGCGGCATCTGCCCTTGAACGATGTCCATCCACACACGCAGATGGCGGCGGAAGCAGCCGAGGCGGCAGCAGAACAGGGAGCGTTCTGGGAGATGTACGAGCTTCTGCTCGCGGATCAGTCCGCGCTCACCGACGAAGATCTCGTCGCTCGCGCCGAGCAGCTCAGGCTCGACGTCGAGCGGTTTCGCGAGGACCTGATCCACCATGTCGGAGCCGCGCGCATCGCGGAGGACGTCGACGGAGCCGACCTGAGCAGCGTCACCGGGACGCCGACGTTCTTCATCAACGGCCGCCGCCATTACGGTGCGTACGACGTCGAGACGCTCTCCCGCGCCGTGCGCGCCGCCAGGGCGCGCGCGGCGATCGCGGCCTGACCGTCTGAGAACGGCAGCCCTGAGCTGCGCGAGTGACGACGACGTCCTTCTCCGCGAGGGGCTCGCGAGCACGTCGTGCTTCAGTGCTCGAACATCTGGACGCGGAGCCCGAGCAGTCTGGTTGGGGATTCGGCTTCAGCTTCCAAGACCCGGAGGGCAACGTCTGGGGCGTCGCAGTCAAGTACGGCTCGGACTTCGATGACCGGGGCGGCTTCATCTATCCCTGAAGAAGGCCCTTAGAACTCCTAACAGAACGAGCTACGCCGCAGTAGGGGGTCCGAACCAGGTGGTCAGCGCGTCGGCCAGCCCCGCCTCTGTTTGCTCTCCCACCCAGGCGACATATCCGTCGGGCCGGATCAACACGGCGGTGGGAGCAGTGACCGGGCCGAATACCGGAAGCTCCCATGCACCAACGTATTCGGCGTCGACCAGCCGGACCCGACTCGCCCATGGAGTGATGTCGAAGCCGGCAGGCTCGCCGAGGTTGAGTAGGACCGGCCGGGCATGGTGCAGGAGGGTGAATACCCGCAGCGGGCCGTTGGCCGTGACCAGGTCGAGATCCGGCATGCGACGGCCGAGAAGTGGGTGTCCCTCACCGAGGTCGTAATGAATGTCGAGGCCAGACATCATCGCGGCGAATCGCTTGCGAGGCTCGTCCATGCCCAGCAGCTCGGACATCGTGTCGCGTAAGGCGTCGATACGGTCGTCGCGGCGAAGGAGCGCGGTCTGCGCCATCGTGTTGCGCAGGGTGCGGGCAGCGACCGGGTGGCGCTCGGCATGGTAGGTATCCAGGAGGCTGTCTGGAGATGTCCGGTTGACCACCTGGGCCAGCTTCCATCCCAGATTGACGGCATCCTGCACACCGGTGTTGAGGCCCTGTCCACCCACCGGGGAATGCACATGCGCCGCGTCGCCCGCAAGCAGCACGCGTCCCTTCCGGTAGGACGCCGCCTGTCGGGTCATGTCTGTGAACCGGGAGATCCAGGTGGGACTGTGGATCCCGTAATCCGTCCCGTAGACGGCGATGAGCGCCTGGCTGAGATCGCGCAGGGTGGGCTCACTGGTTTGTCCGACCTGCTGTTCGGTCACCATGACCCGCACCGGGCCACGGTCCATGTAGACCACCTCGCCGTCGCGGATCTCGTACTCCAACCTGCCGAATGAATGGACGCCGATGTCGTCGGTGTGGATCCCCCATTCCGGCTCCTTGGCCAGCTCGACCTCGGCGATCAGGGAGCTCGTTGTCGGATCCCACCCCGCGAACTCGATGCCAGCTGCCTTACGGATCAGGCTGCCTCCGCCGTCGCACCCGACGAGATATTCCGCCCGCAGCGACCGCCCGTCGGACAGCTCGACGTCGACGCCGGTGTCGTCCTGCGCGAAACCCGTCACCTCACGTCCGCGATAGATCGGCACCGCCAACTCGTCGACCCAGCCGGCCAGTATGCGCTCGATGTGGTTCTGCCACAGCCCGAGCCCGTAGGGGTGGCGGGTGGGAAAGTCGCTGATGTCCAACGGGACCCGGGAGAAGCCCGCGACCTGAGCCACCTGCCCCTGCGAAAGGAACCGATCAGCGATTCCACGCTGATCGAGCACCTCGATGGTGCGTGAGTGCAGACCGCCTGCGCGCGAGCCGGGGAGGTCCTGGCTGGCGCGCCGCTCGACAATGGCGACGTCGACCCTCGCCAACGCCAACTCGCCCGCCAACATCAGCCCCGTCGGGCCGCCTCCGGCTACGACCACCGCATGTTCGGCCATACGCCACCCCCATCCCCTTGGTTCTGGTTTCGGCCGCAGATTCTGCAGCACGACCCGGGTCTTGCCGCAAGCCCCAGGTGCGCTCTTAGGCAAGACGCGACTTCCACCACTGGCGCGCCGACGCGTGCGTCAATGCGCGAACGCCGCGATGACGCACCAGACGACTTGTGCCGCTACTGGGCGGAGGCGATTCGCCGCGGGTGCTCTCCGGATAAAACAGCGTAGATTCGGACGCGATGGCGGCAGAGCTCAGCGACGCCCAGCTCGTCCATCGCTGCCGCGCGGGCGATGCGGACGCGTGGAATGTGCTCGTCGATCGGTACTCGCGCTATGTCTACGCGATTACCGTGCGCGGCTTCCGGTTCCGCGAGCACGATGCCGAGGACGTCTTTCAGGACGTGTTCGCGCGCGTCTACGACCGGCTCGGCTCGCTGCGGGAAGATGCTGCTCTTCGCCCGTTGATCGCCCAGCTGACCCGACGGGTCTGCCTCGACCGGCTCGCAGCCGGCTCGGGCGAGGAGCCGGCGGGGGAGATCGTGGCAACAGACGTAGAGGCGACGATCGCGGAGCTGGACGAGGCGTTTGCCGTCCGGGAGGCGCTGGCTGGGCTGTCGGAGGATTGCCGCGAGGTGCTCGACCGGTTCTTCTGCCGGGACGAGAGCTACCAGACGATCGGCGAGGCTCTCGGGATCCCGTCCGGGCCGATCGCCAGCCGCATCTCGCGCTGTCTGAGGAAGCTGCGCGAGCGCCTCGAGGGAAGCAGCGAGCCCGCATAGCCCAACTCTGTGCCGAGCTTCGCAAGCGGCGTCGGGCACGGGAATCGAGATATCGCGAACGCGTGGAAGAATCGCCGCTGCGTTGGCGTCTTGTTGGGTGTGCCGGTAAACCCTTACGGCGATGCGCGACTCGCGCGCCTGCTGCGCCTGCTTCGTCCCGCTCCCCGGGGTTGGATCACGAAGGCGCAGCGAATATGGGATTCTGCGGCGGAAGCGAAGACGCTGACAGACCGCGACCTTGGGGAGCTCGGGCAGAAGCTCGAGATCGATCCAATGTTCCGGCAGCGTTTCGATGCCGATCCGGTCGCTGCGGTCGAGGCGGCAGGGATGCACGAACTCGCGTTGAGACTCGACCAGGAGATCGGCGAGCTCGTCGCTCTCGCCGAGCGGATCGCAAACGACGACGTGTACCGCGCCGAGCTCGACACGGACCCGGTGACGGCGCTCGTCGCGACGGACATGCCCGCGGCGAGTGCTGAGCCGCTGTTGCGAGCGCTCGCGGTGTCGGACGAGGTGCTTGCGAAGCTACCGGACGTTGTCGCGCACCAGTGTGAGGAGCTGCCGCTCAGGGCGCGACTGCTGAGCCTTCTCCTCGGAAGCCCCGCGGTCGCCGAGAAGATTCGCGCGGCAACTCGTGGCGCTTAACTGAGCAACCGACCGAGCGCGCCAGCATCGGTGACGGCAGCCGCAGAGCCATCGCGGCGAGCCTGCCTGCCTTGCGACCAGTTGCCGATCGGAGCGCACGGCAAGCAGGGACTCTCCGCACGCGATCGCCGAGGGGGATCGGCCCCCCGTTAATGTGGCGGGAACGGCGGCTGACGGAGCTTGCCGCCAATCGCTGGCTGAAGGCGCGCGCCTTGACATCCACGGCGATCCCGTGGGAGAGTCGGCGCTCAGGGTCGGCAAGGGGTTGAGACGATGGGGGGCGTCAAGGCGACGCGGCGGCTGCTGGAACGGCGAAGGCGGTCCGTCTCGCGCGGAACGCGCGCCCCTTCGGGTTGCCGCGAGACGCCAGGTTCGGGGCCGGGCGAAGGGGGGAGAAACATGTTCGGAGGCAGGGCGTTCACGTCACGCCGGGTGCTGAGAGCCTTGGCGATCGTCGTCGTAGCGCTGGCGGTCGTCGCGTCGGGCTCTTTGTCCCGCGACGCGAGATCGGCCGACGTGGTTCGCCACGGCTCGCGCAGCGCCTCGTTGCCCTCGGCGACCGTGCGTCTCGAGGCGCAGCACGGCGTGCGGAGCGTCATCCGCTACGGCGGCTACCTGAGCGGGCCGCACGCCGACGTGCGCGAGTACCTGCACGCGCATGCCGGGCTCCTCGGCCTCGACGCCCTTGACGTCGACGACCTCGTGCCGGTGCAGGACTACACGACGAGGCACAACGGCTCCCGGCAGGTCTTCTTGCGCCAACTCGACCACGGCCGCACGGTCTACGGGTCGCTCCTGAAGGTGACGCTGGACCGGGACGGCCGAGTCGTCGCCGTGGGCGGCGCGTACTTCCCGGGAGCGTCCGCCGCCGGCAACCCGGCGGTGAGCGCCGACCGGGCGGTGCTGGCCGCGGCGCGCAGCATCGGCGCACGCCCCGCGCCGGCCCTGCACGCGATCTCGAAGAGGTCGGGACCCTCCCGACTAACCAAGTTCCGCAACACGATCGCCACGCTGCTCAGGTGGCCCGGCCCCCTCACGGCCGAGCTCGTGACGTACGCGACGGCGCCTGCGCATCCAGCACGCCTCGCGTGGAAGACGCTCGTCGAGAGCGACCGGGGATGGTTCGAGGTCGTCGTCGACGCGCGGAGCGGCAAGGTCCTGTCTCGCAGCTCGTACGCCGCGTACGCGCCGGAGGGAAACGTCTACACGGTCGCGCACCCCGACCTCGGCAGCCAGCACATCGTCTCCTTCGCGGGCGCAGGCTTCGACGACGCGGGCTGGGTCGGCGGGACGACGACCGCGGGCAACAACGCTAACGCGTACGAGGACCTGAACAACGACGACGTCGCGGAATACCAGCCGCAGACGCCGCCGCTCGGCGATCCGGCCTACCAGCACTTCGACTACACGTTCACGAACGCGCTCGCCACGAGCGGGGGCACCGACATCACGACCGATCGTGACGCCGCGCTCACGCAGGCCTTCTACTGGATCAACTTCCTGCACGACTACTACTACGGCCTCGGCTTCGACGAGCCCGCGGGCAACTTCCAGGACGACAACTTCGGCCGCGGCGGCATCGCGGGCGACGGGATGCTCGTCGAGGTGCACAACGGGTTCACGGCAAACCCCGAGACCTCGAACACGCAGACGCCGCCACTCCAGCATCCGCGGATGGAGCTGGGGACCAACGGCACCGCCGACGGCGCGATGGACGAGGACCTCATCTCGCACGAGTACACGCATGGGGTGAGCAACCGGCTCCTCAACGGCGAGGCGACCGGGGGCGGCCTCCCGTTCGGGCCGCAGACCTGGGCACTCGGCGAGGGTTGGAGCGACTTCATGTCCACCTCGATCACCGACGACCCGATCGCCGGCGAGTACATCTGTGGACACCCCCCGACGGGCTGCCCCCTCTACCCCTACGACGCGAGCCCGCTCGTCTACTCCGACCTGTGCACCCTCACGAATGGTGGGTGTGAGCCGCACCGGGACGGGGAGATCTGGACGGCGGCGCTCTGGGACATCCGGCAAGCCTTGGGGAGGAACCAGACCGAGCAGCTGGTGATCGACGGCATGAAGAACACGACGCCCGCCAGGGCGTCGTTCCTCGATGCCCGCGACGGGATCCTCGCCGCGGACATGATCGACAGCGGCGGCGCCAACCAGTGCCTGCTCTGGAACGCGTTCGCCGGTAGCGAGATGGGGCTCAGCGCAGCCACGCCCGACGACCAGCTGACGGTCACGCCCGCCATGGATGTTCCCGCCGGCTGCGTGCCGACCGCCGAAGCCGGGGGCCCGTACTCGACGACTGAGGGAACCGAGGTCACCCTCAGCGCGGCGGGCTCGAGCGCGGGTAGCGATCCGTCGGCCGGCGCGATCGTCAGCTACGAGTGGGATCTCGACAACGACGGCCACTACGACGCGACCGGGTCGAGCGCGACGTTCAACGCGGTCGGTCAAGACGGCGTCTTCACCGTCGGCCTCCGGGTCACCAACGCGGCCGGCGTCAGCGACACCGACACGGCGACCGTCACGGTGCTCAACGTCGCGCCCACGATAGTGTGGATGTCGACTGCCCCGGTCGGTGAGAACAGTCTTGTCACGGTCTCGGGGAAGGCGACCGATCCGGGCTGGCTGGATGTTCTTTCCGGGACGATCGACTGGGGCGACGGGACCGTGCAGCCGCTCGGGGGCGTGCTCGAGAACGATCCTCCGGATGCGACGCTTACCTTCTCGATTTCTCACACCTATGGCGATGACGGCACGTTCGGGTTCGGGGCGAAGATCTGTGTGGCGGACGACGACACGGCGGCCTGCGTCCCGCTCTCGCTCCAGATCGAGAACGTCGCTCCGACG
>JBKPRD010000098.1:0-4519 GCA_046734415.1 Actinomycetota bacterium
GACGGCCCGCGAGTCGGCAGCTGAGTCGCTCCAGGCGGCAGCTGGGTCGCTCCAGGACGCCATCCAGGCCGAGAGCGCCAGTCGCGAAGCGGTCGCGGTCGACGTACACGGACTGTCTCAGCGGCTCGACAAGCTTGCCGAGTCACTCGACCACCTGCAGCTAAACCCACGGCTCGCCCGGCTCGAGCGGGCTGTCAGAGCCCGCGGCACACAGCAGCCTGCGAAGGCAGGTGAACTTCCGCCGGTGCCTTCCGGGGCCTCGTTCGACTACCTGGCCTTCGAGGCGCGGTTCCGCCCCGAGGAATCGGTCGTCGAACGGCAACGGGCGTACGTCGAGGAGCTTCGCAGCGAGCGTCGCGTGGTCGACCTCGGTGCCGGCCGCGGTGAGCTTGTCAAGCTGCTCACGGAGGCGGGCGTCTCAGCCTACGCCGTCGAGATCGAGCGTGACTTCGTCGAGCTCATGCGCGACGAGGGGATCGAGGTCGTCGACCAGGATGCCATTGCGCACTTGCGTGGGCTCGACGACGGCCAACTCGGCGGCATCGTCGTCTCTCATGTCGTTGAGCACCTTCCCGCGCCGGCCGTTTCGGAGCTCGTCGCGCTGGCCGCAGACAAGCTCGCGCCAGGAGGCGTCCTCATCATGGAGACGCCGAATCCCGAGTCCGTTGTTGCGGGCTCGGTCAACTTTCACCGCGACCTCACGCACGTGCGACCGATCCACCCGGACACGCTCGCGTTCCTCTGCGAGAGCGAGGGGTTCTCGAGGGTGGAGATTCGTCGTCTGTCGCCGGTGCCGGACGAGGAGCGACTTCCGACGACCGGTGACGAGAAAATCGACCAAGTCATCGGGCAACTGAACGACCTCATCTACGGCTTTCAGGATTACGCGATCGTGGCCCGAAAAGGAACAAACCAGCCGGCAGGCGGAACCCCGCCTCCCAGGGATCGCTGACCCTAGAAATCGGGCCCCGTGTCAACGGCGCCCCTCGCTAGCACGAGCCTCCGGAACGTCGGGTCGACGAAGAGCTCGTGAGCCACAACCAGGGAGCCCCCGATCACGATGTCGACCGCGAGGAGCTGGCGCGGGCTCTCGTGGAATGCCGCGAACAGTCCGATCTGGACGATGGCACCGAAGAGGAGGATCCACGAGAAGCGACCGTCGCCCCGGCCGAGGTGATAGGCGAGCAACACGTTGAGCACCGCATACACGGACATCGCGACCGCGAAGAGCCAGAGGTACTCTGCGGCCGACTCGTAGCTCGAGCCGAACGCGATGTCGAGCAGGAGCTTCGGGACAGCCGCGTAGAGCGCGATCCCAGCAAGGCAGAAGGCCGCAATCACGAGAACGCTCCTGCCCAGGACGTCGAGCGCATCCCGACCCGCGGCGGCGCGCGCCGAGACCTTGGGCAAGAGGACAAAGACAACCGCGAAACCTGAGTAGAGGATCACGCGGCCCACCAGCGACGCGCCGCCATAGACGCCGGCCGTGTGCGGCGCGAAGAGGCCCTTGGCAAAGAGGACGTCGATCGTGCTGAGCGACGTGATTGCAAGGACGCCGACCAGCACAGGCACGAGGTAAGCAAAGATCTCGCTGCTCGAGACCGTCAGTGAGGCACGAGGCTCTTGTTGCAGCCACTGTCTCAGAACCACGAACGGAATCAGGACCGCAAGTACCGTCGACAGCGTCGTCGCGGCCATCGCACCCGAGACGCCGAGCCCAACGCCCAGGAAGACCGCCGCCAGGAGTGCGCGGATCATGGGCCCGGCTCCGATGGCGAACGCGAAGACCCAGAATCTCTGCAACCCCTGGGCCAAACCGGAGACGATGGGCACGAGGATCGTCGGGAGGGCGACGAGCGTCGTGATGACGACTGCCGAAAGACTCGAGATCTCGAGGATGTGCTGCATCGGTAGGGCCAAGGCCGTCAGAAGCACGGTGAGACAGGCGCCGGCGACGAGACCTATGGCCAGGCCGCGGCGGTACATGACATGGATTGCCGCTCTTTCGCCCAGCTCGTTGAACCCGGCGACGTAACGTGCAACGGCCAACTGCACGCCGACGAGCGGAAGTGTGATCAGCCCGGTCAAGGCGGACAACGACGCGACGTCGCCATACAGCGAAGGTCCCAGGACACGCGCCGACGTGAGATGGAAGAGATAGTTACCGATGTTGGCGCCTGCGATGCCGATGAGGACGATCCCTCCGGCTCGAAGCCCAGTGACCTCTTGCCCCTCAACCCGGGCTCCGACCACCGCAGACGTCTTGGACCCGCCGGCTGCGACAAGCTCGGCATCGGTGGACTCCGAGGATCGACGGCTGCGCGCGGTCACTGGGTCGGGACGCGTCGGAAGCTCATTCGGGCGACGAGCCAGGAAACTGCGGCTGCCGAAAGCATCGCAGCGACCGGCCACCACATCTTGAAGTAGTGAAGCGTCCCGTACTGGATCCCGCCGGCCCCCGTCGCGCGGAACGAGAGGTAGAAAACGGTTGCAGCGATCCACCCGACGACGGTTACCACCAGGAGGAGACGAAAGCGACCGGACATGAACGCGATCACGGCTCCCGGGACAGCGGCAATCGTCCAGAACATGTCAGCAAGGAGCGGCGAGCCCGGTTGCTTTGCGCCGAGGAGGTACGGGCTGATGAACACTCCGAATGCGGAGCGCGGAACCTTACCCAGATCGTAGGCGCTCCACTGATCGTCGGTTGTGGTGTTGCCACTCCCAACGTGCAACGAGTACGGGGTCGTGAACGGCGACCCGAAGGCACGCTGCTGAGCGACGAGGACCGGCATCGCAAGCACAAGAGCCGTGGCGCCCGCCGCCAGCAGGCGCCGCCATGCTCGTCCCGACGGTGACGGAGCGACGGCTACCGCTCCGATGGCACCAAGCCAGAGCGCGTCCACATAGCGTGCAGCAAACGCCCAAGCGACAAGAGATCCGATCGCATACGGGTGCCACGACGCCGGCCGTCGTGATGTTCCGAGCAACAGGATTCCTGTGAGCGCAACCAGCGACACGGTCGAGTTCCACGGCGTCACGCAATAGACGACGAGTGGCGTCGCAAACACGAGCCCGAAGCCAGCAATTCCGGCGGCGAGGCGACCGAAGATCCTCTCTGTCACGACGAACGTGGCCGCTGAGGCGAAGACGAATGCCGCTCCGTCAAAGAGGAGCCACGGGTCGTAGTCGAGCCCGAGCCAGATGAACGGCACCGCGACGACCGGGTAGCCGACGCCATAGAGGAAGTGATTGGCAGGCAGCCTGAACTCCGAGAGATCGTGAGCCATACGCAGGTACTGACTCTGGTCGAAGTAGCCGAACCAGCCGCGCTGAAATGCCATACCCGGCCGCGTCGGGTCGATCGCGTAACGGTACGCGAAGTACAGGGCGGCCGACACCACGAGAGCTGCGAGGAGGGGATCGACCCCCCGCAACCGAGCGCGAATGCCGTCCCGCTCAGTCGGGCCAGCCTTTTTTCCACCACCCGCCGAGGGGCCTGCGGCAGACATCGCGGTACCCTACGCGCCCGTCTCTCGTTTATGCCGCCGCGACTCTCTGTCCTCATTCCGGTGTTCAACGAGGAAGCAACCGTGGAGCGTCTTCTCGACGCTGTCGAGGCTCGGCCTGAGGTCAGCGAGCTGGTAATCGTCGACGATGGATCGACAGATCGCACACCGGATCTGCTGGCATCGCGTTCGTTCAGCCGACCGACGAAGGTCTTGCGGCATGCCGCGAACTCCGGCAAGGGAGCCGCGATCCGGAGCGCGATCGCCGAGGCGAGCGCCGACGTCGCCCTCATCCAGGACGCCGATCTCGAGTACGACCCCAGCGACTACCCAAAGCTCCTGGCCCCCTTCGAGCGGCCCGGAGTCACGGCAGTCTTCGGAACGCGAAACTTCACGTCGCACTCGGCCTACTCGTTCTGGTTCGTGATGGGCAACAAGGTGGTAACGCTCTGGACGAACCTTCTTTTCAACACATACCTCAGCGACATCGAGACTTGCTACAAGGTGATGCCCCTATCCGTCTGGCGCAGTCTTGGCTTGCGCGCCAACGGCTTCGCAATCGAGCCGGAGATCACAGCCCGCCTTCTGCGCCAGGGCCATCGAATCTACGAGGTTCCGATCTCGTACGTCGCGAGGCCTCGCGAAGAGGGGAAGAAGTTGACCTGGCTCGATGGCGTGAAGGCGCTCGGGGTACTTGCCCGTCTCCGCGTGGAGCCGCAGAGCCACTCCGGAGCCGTGGACGCGGTACCACCGAAGCGAATTCGTTGAGACTCCTGAACGGGCTAACGGCTACCTACGTAATCGGCCGCTCGGGCGAGCCTACGAGCATCAGCCATCCTCCCAGCAGCAAACCGGCCACGTAGGCGACGTCGAGAAACGGCTGAACAGCGAAAAGAACGAGAGTCTCGACTGCGCCCGGCGAGACGAACCGGAGGTGTCGCGCATAAAGGAGGAGCTTGCCCGCGAGTGCCACCACCACCGGGAGGAGCACGACGCCGAGGGAGGCCCCC